>CAZRKG010000013.1:0-33607 GCA_964600635.1 uncultured Geobacter sp.
ACGCCTTCGTCGCCGATCTCCTCGCCGCCTTGAATACATCTTTGATCTGGAATTGGAATAAGCTGTGCTGCCAAAATAGTTTCCGTCGGGCAACACTACTGAATCCCGTCCCTCAACCGTTTGGAGGTTGTAAAATACTCCTCCAGCCAGACAGCATCCCCTTCAGCAATCTTCTGCTTCAGAAGGTTGAATTCCTGCTGGTAACGCTCCAGCACAATCATCAACGGTTCGCGATTCATCAGTGCAATATCCCGCCACATGGCAGGGTCTGATGATGCAATTCTTGTGAAATCCCGGAAACCTCCGGCTGAAAAGTTAAGGATGCTTTCCTCCTCTTCAGCAGAGCGGCTGACAGCATGGATCAGGGCATAGGCAACCATGTGGGGCAGGTGTGAAACCGCTGCAAAGACACGATCATGACTGGCAGGGTCCATAAATTCC
The DNA here is from genome assembly GCA_964600635.1 of uncultured Geobacter sp. Lineage (GTDB taxonomy): Bacteria > Desulfobacterota > Desulfuromonadia > Geobacterales > Pseudopelobacteraceae > Trichlorobacter. The sequence continues at coordinate 442 of CAZRKG010000013.1, forward strand.
ACCCTGCAACCTGCCGCCTCCCAAAGTTGCTGAACTGTTGCCAGTGCTGCCTGATTAGTGGTTGCTGTCGGAGTGAGAATGCAGCGACGATCCTGAAACAGACCAGCAAAGGATGCTTTAACACCGGAATGCTCTGTACCAGCTATGGGGTGTCCACCCACAAAATAACAGCCTTTTGGGATCATCGACTCAAAGGTTGCCACCATTTCGGCCTTGGTACTGCCACCATCGGTAACAATACAGCCCCTGGGCAGGTGGGGCAGGCAGGCTTGCAGCACCGCTGTCATTGAAAGCACGGGAACTGACAGAAACAGAACATCGGCCCTGGCAACTGCTGTTCCATAATCTTCAGCAGCCTGATCAATCACACCCAACCTGACCGCCTCAGCCAGGTTATCAGCATTAAGATCAAAGCCTGTGATCTGCCTGACAGCTCCGGCAGCCTTGACAGCTCTACAGAACGAGCCACCAATCAGACCCACACCTATTACAGTAATATTTTCAACCATCAGCGGGCCTTGGGGTATGAACCCAATACCTTCAGAAACTGGCAGAAGGTACGCAGTTCTGCAATGGCATCGGCAATGGCCTGGTCGCTGAAATGTCCTGAAATATCCAGGAAGAAGATATATTCCCATGCCTTTGTTTTAACAGGGCGGGATTCAATTTTGGAGAGGTTGACACCACGGTTGGCAAACGGTTCCAGCATCCGGTAAAGGATACCAGGCTCATCCCTGACAGAAAACATGATTGAGGTCTTATCATTGCCACTTGGCTCACCAGGCTTACGGGAAACCACCAGAAAACGGGTTACATTATTGGTCTGATCCTCAATTCTGCTGCGAACCACCTGAAGATCATAAAGTGATGCAGCCAGTTCACTGGCAATGGCAGCAGCAGTGTAGTCTTCACTCACTATCTGGGCTGCCACGGCAGTTGAAGCAACATCCACCAGTGATGCAGCCGGCAGGTTTTCCTCCAGCCAGCGACGGCACTGGGCCAGAGGCTGTGGATGGGAGTAGACCTTGCGAATATCCTCCAGCCGCCCTGTTCGGGAAAGCAGATCATGGTGAATATCCAGGATAATTTCGGCAGTAATATGCAGATTGCTGTCCACAAACATATCCAGCGTGTGGGTCACAACCCCTTCTGTGGAGTTCTCCACCGGCACAACACCGTATTGAGCCTTACCCTTTTCCACCTCCTCAAATACTGCTGAGATGGATTTCTGGGGTTCCAGTTGTGCTGAAAGCCCAAACTGCTGCATGGTGGCCAGATGGCTGAAAGTAGCTTTAGGCCCCAGAAAGGCAACTTTAAGGGGTGATTCCAGTGCAAGACAGGCGGACATGATCTCACGGAAGATGCCTCGCAGTGCATTTTCCGGCAAAGGCCCCGTGTTCAACCTTGCCACCTTTTCCTGCACTACCCGCTCGCGGCTGGGAACATGGAAATCACTTTTCTGCCCGGCTTTCATCCTGCCAACCTCAGTAGCCAGATCAGCCCGCTGATTCAGCAACCTGACCAGATCAGCATCAATCTGGTCTATTCCGTTACGTAACTGCTCCAAAGTAATATTATCAGATTCTGGCATATTAACTTTACCCTTCTAATTTTCATGGTAAAGATGGCGAAAAATTTTGTAAACTTAATGGATAGATGTTAAAAAGGCAATTGCTTTTACTGTTTACAAAACTCTTGAAGCAGTCAAGCCTATCAAAACACAAAGGAGCAACTTATCTTATGTTGAAAGTTACACTAAGCACAATCACAGCTTTATTGCTGACAGCAGGTGCTGCATCTGCCATGCAGGCTCCGCAGGAAGGCTGCGGCAGTATGCAATGTTCCAGTTGTCACTCCCTTTCAGTACAGGAGGCTGACAAACTACTGAGTTATGCCGGCATCAAGGTTAAATCCGTCAAACCAGCGGTTTCACAGGGACTTTTTGAGGTACTGTTTGAACAGAAAGACGGACTTGGGATTGTTTTTGTGGATTATGGCAAAAAGAACCTGCTACAGGGCACGGTGATTGATCTGGAGACAAAGCAGCCTGTGTTTGCACATGAAAAAGATATACCCAAGCCAAAACATTTCACCGGTGTTGACCCTGCCCTGATCCCTGTTCAACATGCCTTTGTGATCGGTAATCCCAAGGCAAAAAAGCAGATTTACGTGTTCACAGATCCTGATTGCCCCTACTGCCGCACACTTCATGCAGAGCTGAACAAGCTGGAAAAGATTATGCCAGATCTGTCCATCAACATTTTCCTGTTTCCATTGCAGAGCATACACCCCAAGGCATACGATAAATCACGGGTAATCATTGCAGGTAAAAAACGGGAGCTGCTGGATAAGGCTTTTGAGGGCAAAGAACTGCCAGGGCCAAAGGGAGATGAGGGTAAAGCCAGCATAGATGCAATTATTGCCTTTAGCAACCAGGAGGGTATCAGCGGCACACCGTTAATCGTAATGCCGGATGGCAAACCATACCAGGGACAACGGACTGCTGAAGCACTGAAAGCAGCAGTTGAAGGAAACAGCAAGTAAAAATAAGAGGGGCGAACAGACCAATTCGCCCCTTAGTTGGTACAATATTATTGTAGGGGCTGGTCTTGTGCCTGCCCTGATTGAGGGTACCCACAAGGGGTACCCCTACAATGTGTAAATTCGTGAGATTAGTGGATGAAAAATGGATTTTGTAGGGGCGGTGCTTGCTCCACCAATTAGTCAGTCAGGGTGCAGCAAGCAGCACCCCTACAGGTCTATCTTGCTTTCTCGGCGTTTATCGGTGTTAATCGGCGGTTAATATTTTTTTCGTGCAGTTTTGTTTAAATTCGTGGTTTAAAAAGGTTTTATCAGCGGTTATTTAAGCTTTCTGATCTTATCCAGGCTCTCCACCAGCACCGCTCTTTTAGCAGTCACATCAGTCAGTTTAGCCTTTTCCTTTTCCACGATCTCGGCTGGTGCCCGATCCACAAAGCTGGGGTTTTCCAGCTTTTTAGAGAAAAGCTCAATTTCCTTATCCAGCTTGGCAATCTCCTTCAGAAGCCGTTTTTCCTCCTCCGCCACATCCACCAGACCTTTAAGTGGCACAAACACCTGCAATCTGCCTGTTGGCTGCACAGCCGCATCTTCCGGCTTGGGCAGGTTCTGCCCGATGGTCAGTTCTGCAATACGGGCCAGGCTTTTGATTTTACTGCTGAACTGCTGTACCAATGCCTCAGCACCACCATCGGCAGCAGAGATTATTACGCTGATCTCCCGTGATGGTGGCACCTCCATCTCACCACGGATGGTGCGAATGGCAGAGACAACCTCCATCACCTGTTCCATCTTGTCTGCGGACTCGCTGAACTGCCAGCCATCCTGAACCTGTGGATATGCCGCCTGCATGATGCTTTCCGACTGTCTCCAGTTGTTGCCGGGCAGGGTCTGCCAGATCTCCTCGGTGATGAAGGGCATAAAAGGATGCAACAGACGTAACAGGTTTTCCAGCACCAACCAGAGGATATATCTGCTGCTGTTTGCCCGCTCAGGGTCGTCACCGTACAGTTCCTGCTTAGACAGCTCCAGATACCAGTCGCAGAACTCGCTCCAGGTAAACTGATACAGGGTCATGGCTGATTCATTAAAACGGTAGTCCGTTAATGTACGATCAACCTCCGCAATTGTGCTATTCAGCCTGTGCAGAATCCACTGATCTGCCTCACTAAGCTCCAGTTCTTCAAAACGTACTGTATCTGGATCAAAGCCTTCCAGATTCATCAGGGTAAAGCGGGCCGCATTCCAGACCTTGTTGCAGAAGTTGCGATAGCCCGAAATCCGCTCTTCAGCAAGCTTGATGTCCCGCCCTTGGGCAGCAAAGGCGGCCAGGGTAAACCGGAAGGCATCGGTACCATACTTGTCAATCACAGACAGGGGATCAATCACATTCCCCTTTGATTTGGACATCTTCTGCCCCTGGGCATCCCGCACCAGGGCATGGATATAGACATCCTTAAACGGCACCTCATCCATAAAATGCAGCCCCATCATCATCATACGGGCCACCCAGAAGAAGAGGATGTCAAAGCCTGTCACCAGGCAGGAGGTGGGATAGAAGGTTGCCAGCTCAGGGGTTTTGTCCGGCCAGCCCAAGGTAGAGAAAGGCCAGAGGGCTGATGAGAACCAGGTGTCCAGTACATCGGTTTCCTGATGGATCGCCTTGCTTGCACAATGGCTGCAACTGTCAGGATCATCCATCGCAACTGTCACCTTGCCGCACTGGTCGCAGAACCAGGCCGGAATGCGGTGGCCCCACCAGATCTGACGGGAAATACACCAGTCACGGATATTTTCCATCCAGTCAAAGTAGGTGTTTTCCCACTGCTTGGGCAGAATCCGTGTACGGCCATCTTTCACCGCTGCCAGGGCACGCTCTGCCAAAGGGCCAACTTTCACATACCATTGCAGCGAAAGATACGGCTCCACCACGGTCTTGCAGCGGTAGCAGCCACCCACAGACAGACCATGATCATCAATTTTATCCAACAGCTCGGCTGCTTCAAGGTCGGCAATAATCCGTGTCCGGGCCACAAAGCGATCAAGCCCCTGGTACTGTCCACCTGCCTCATTTATGTTGCCGGATTCATCAAAGATATTGATCTTTTCCAGGCCATGTCTGGCCCCCACCTCAAAGTCGTTAAAATCATGGGCCGGGGTGATTTTAACCACTCCGGTACCAAACTCCTGATCAACATAATCATCCACCACCACCGGAATTTCACGGTTCAGCAGTGGCAGCAGCACTTTTGCCCCATGCAGATCAGTGTAACGCTCATCTTCGGGATGCACCGCCACGGCAGTATCCCCCAGCATGGTTTCAGGACGAGTGGTGGCCACCACCAGATAACGGCCAGGCTGGCCCACCACCGGATAGCGGATATGCCAGAGCTGTCCCTTTTTCTCCTCATGCTCCACCTCTATATCAGACAGGGCGGTATGGCAGCGGGGACACCAGTTAATCAGGCGGTTATCACGATAGATCAGGCCGTCTTCGTAGAGCTTGACAAAAACAGTCCGCACAGCACGGGAAAGCCCGGCATCCATTGTGAACCGCTCCCGCTCCCAATCACAGGAGGCCCCCAGACGCTTCAACTGACCGATGATCTGGCCGCCGGATTCTGCCTTCCATTGCCAGACCCGCTCTATGAAAGCATCACGCCCCAGATCATGCCTGTCCTTTCCTTCAGCAGCCAGTTGCCGCTCAACCACGTTCTGGGTGGCAATACCGGCATGGTCGGTGCCTGGCATCCAGAGTACGTTGTGGCCCTGCATCCGTTTCCAGCGGCAGAGAATATCCTGCAAGGTGTTGTTAAGGGCATGGCCCATATGCAGGGCACCGGTAACATTGGGTGGCGGAATTACAATGCTGTAGGATGGTTTCTGCGAACTGCTGTCAGCATGAAAGCAGCCTTTATCAAGCCACTCCTGGTACCACTTCTTTTCAACATCATGGGGTTCATACCCCTTTGCAAGCTCTTTGGTTGTCATTTTAAATTCCTGATTTTTGTTTGATGTGTTTGATGGGAAACATTTGAATTCAGCGGACTCCGAAGGCGGTCCGCTGGAATGATGGGTTGGGCATTACTGCCCTTTATGCCACAAATACACATCAAATACTCTCTCCTGGAACCATGGCTGCGTCGATATAGCTTTGACATATGCTGGAGTAGCAATTGTCTGATCGCAAGAGTATTTGGAAACACTACTTAATTTGGCACACACAGTGGCTATGGCATTGCTATGTGCACTGTATTCGGTTCGCCAAGCTTCATAGAAGCCTGATAAATCGCCATCCTTAGTATTTAATGCCTTACGTGCTTGAGAGTCGTATATGATGATTGGGTCACGTATTTTTAGCCACAGCAATTTTGTAGTGATCGAAAGAACGCCTCTATCACCGTAGGCTTTAGAAATATTCTTCTGTACCTTGCTAATCGACTTTACAGTGTCACCCGAAAAATCAGAGGCGCTAACCTTATCTATTATTTTTAAAATTGGCTCATACCTCGCATGACCAATATCTTCATCATGTTCTTTGCGTAGATTTCTGGCGACCTTGTAATATGTTGCCGCTTTCTTAATAGAAAGCAACCTCTCTTCGCAAGTCCCGTGGTTCAGTGACTCATGATAAAACCGATCATGCCTCAACCACATGTCAAGGTAATTAAGAGAAAAGTATTCCCATGAATGCTTCATTATTGCTCCGTCACCGTGCTTTTAATGCCTAACTCGTTTTTATACACCGTGGCACCACTTTGGGTCAAGGCAGGGAAAATTTGGGATTATCAAAACAGTTGCGATCTATCTAATCAGATAAATACCTGTCCACCACCCAGGCTGCAAATGGGAAGCTACAGGTAAAGGCTGGCGAGACAGCATTCAGCAGGTGGATACTGTTTTTATCCCCCTCAACCACAAAATCCTGCACCAGCTCTTTTGTACGTTTGTTCAGCAGTTGTGCCCTGATGCCCGGCCTGCTCCATTGGTTAAAACCGGCTGGATCAATCCTGTGTACCATTTTAGTGGCCAGACCGGTGAAGTGCCGACGGCTGTATTTTTTTATCTCTGCCATTGCCAGAGAACGGAAACCAAAGTTATCCCCCAGAAACAGACGTGATTCCCAGCCGATGATCTCCAGCAGTTCCGACAGACTGAAATTTTCCAGCCCTTCGTAATTCTGTCGCCAGAAGGCAGGTATGGCGGTGGGGCCGATTTTGATGGTGCCATCTACAGTAACTGTGTAATGCACTCCCAAAAAGGGGTTTTTGAGGTTTGGCACCGGATAGATATTGGTTCTGACAGGTTTATCCGCACCTGTGTATTTAAGGTAAATCCCCTTAAACGGGATGATGGTGTAATCCTGGGAAAAGCCGAAATCCCGTGCAACCTGGTCTGCATACAGACCGGCTGCGTTGATGATACAGCCTGCCTCAATCAGCAAGCCAGTGACAGTCTCAATATTGTTGGTGCCTTTCCGTCTCAGATAGCCCTGTCCAAACATAAAGCGGACACCATCAGCTTCAAGATCAGCCTTAATGGCACGACAGACCTGGGCCGGATCTACGGTGGCTGTGGTAGGGGAATACAGGGCTATCTGGACTGTGCGGGCATTGGGGTCAACCTCGGCCAGCTCCTTTTCATCGATTATCTGCACATCAACGCCATTACGTTCGCCTCGCCGCTGTAGCTCTCGAATACCTTCCACTTCGCTTTCATCGGAAGCAACCACAACCTTGTGGCACTGGTTAATATCCAGACCGCGGGAGATAACATAGTCCGTCATGCTGCGGTTGCCATCCCTGGTGAAGCGGGCCTTGAGAGAGTCAGCCGAATAGTAAAAACCGGCATGTAGCACGCCGCTGTTACGGCCACTACCATGCCAGGCAAGATCAACTTCCTTCTCAATCAGTAGAATATCTGCGGCAGGGAAGCGATGTTTCAGCTCTCTGGCAAGCGAAAGTCCGATGATGCCAGCCCCGATTATCAGGTAATCCGCCCTAAGTTGTTCTGCCATAGATATATCCCCTTAACATGTCTTTAAAAACGTCATGAGGAAGGTCAGATACAAGGCACACGGCACGCAGCGACCAAGACATAACACGCAGTTAGGCGAGGGAGCGAGTACCGTGCAACGAAGTAGATGACCTCCGCAGTAGTTTTTAACAGGCTTGTTTAACATTTTACCCTGAAACCGGCCTTCTCCAGAGCCGCCAGATCAATACCACCTGACACGGCTTGGTTGTTTTTCCTGACCGGAGTGCCTGCCGTTGTCTTGACAGGCTTGCGGTCTGCTGCAACAGCACCGGTTTCGGCCTCTTTAATGGAAAGGCTGATCCGCTTTCGCTCAGGATCCACAGCAAGTACCTTCACCTTAACCAGTTGACCTGCACTGACAGCATCATTGGGGTCTTTAATAAAACGGTTCGCCAGATGGCTGACATGCACCAGTCCGTCCTGATGTACGCCAATATCCACAAAGGCACCAAAGGCGGTGACATTGGTAACCACCCCCTGCAACACCATTCCGGCTTGAAGGTCGGTGATCTCACGCACATCTTCCCTGAACCGGGCTGCCTGGAACTGCTCCCGTGGATCACGGCCAGGTTTTTTAATCTCTTGAAGAATATCATTCAGGGTCGGCAGCCCCACATCCGCACTAACATACTGTTGCAGATTGATCCGGTCTGTCTGCTCCGGCTGTCTGGTTAACTCCTGCAATGTTATCCCCAGATCATTGGCCATCTGCTCCACCAGCTTGTAACGTTCAGGGTGAACCGCTGTATTATCAAGGGGATGTTCACCATTTCTGATCCGCATAAAACCGGCTGACTGTTCAAATGCCTTGGCTCCAAAGCGGGGAACCTTCATCAACCCCTTGCGGGATCTGAACGGCCCGTTGGCATCACGAAAACCTGTTATGGATTTAGCCAGGCCAGGCCCAACACCAGCCACGTATGAAAGCAATGCCCAGGAAGCGGTGTTAAGGTCAACCCCCACAAAGTTAACGCCGGATTCAACCACATCATCCAGTGATTTTTTAAGCATGGCCTGGTTGACATCATGCTGGTACTGCCCTACCCCGATGCTTTTAGGTTCCACTTTAACAAGCTCTGCCAACGGGTCCTGCAAACGGCGGGCGATTGAGATGGCACCCCGTACCGTCAGATCCAGTTCAGGAAACTCTTCCCTGGCTATCTCTGAGGCAGAGTAAACACTGGCACCAGCCTCGCTAACCATCACCACCAACGGGTTAAGCCCTGCATCTGCCAGGGTTTCTTTCACAAACTGCTCCATCTCACGACCGGCAGTGCCATTGCCAATGGCGATCATCTCAATCTGATGATCCTGCACCAGCCGCAACAACTCCTTACGGGCGGCCTCCAGCCTGCCCGCACCGGTGTGAGGGTAGATGGTGATATGATCTAGAAAGCGTCCGGTCTCATCCACCACCGCCAACTTGGAACCTGTCCGCAAGCCCGGGTCAATCCCCAGAACCCGTCTGCCCCCTGCCGGTGGTGCCAGCAACAGATTTTTAAGGTTTCTGGCAAAGACCAAAATAGCAGCCTCATCCGCCTGTTCCTTGGCCTTCAGCCGCAGCTCCACCTCAATGGAGTTGGAGATCAGCCGTTTATAGGCATCTTCAGCAACATCCTCAAGTAGTGGCTTAAAGATACTGTCCCCTTTTATGAGCCGATGCTTCAGGCCAGCCAGAATCTCATCCTGTGGTACCTGCAGGGCAAGCCGAAGCAGTTCTTCCTTCTCGCCCCGCCGCATGGCCAGCATCCGGTGGGAAGGGATTTCCTTTAGTGGCTCCTGATAATCGTAATACATCTCAAACTTGCTGACCTGTTCCTTTTTATCAGCCGCCACTTTAGTGGTCATGATCCCCTGCTCCCAGGTCAGACGGCGTACCATTGCCCGTGCATCAACATCATCTGAAAGCTGCTCTGCCAGTATATGGCCAGCCCCCTCCAGGGCTGCTTCTGCTGTGGGAACATCTTTTTCAGGATCAACAAACTGTGCAGCCACTTCAAGGGGAGAGCCTGTTTTATGCTCCTGGGCAGCGATAATTAACGCCAATGGTTCCAGGCCACGTTCTCTGGCAATGGTGGCCTTGGTGCGGCGTTTGGGCTTATAGGGCAGGTAAAGGTCTTCAAGCTCGGTCTTCTGACGGGTGGCATTAATACGGGCTTCCAGATCAGAGGTCAGTTTGCCCTGTTCTGCTATTGAGGCCAAGATGGTCTGTCGCCGCTCCTCCAGCTCAGTAAAATAGGCCAGCCGTTCTTCTATGGTACGGATCTGCACCTCATCCAGTTCGCCGGTCTGTTCTTTACGGTAACGGGCTATGAATGGGACAGTTGCTCCATCATTAAGCAGTGTAACAGTATTAAGTACAGATGATGGGATTAGTTCTGACTCTTGGGAAATGATGCTGATGATTGAGGACAACTGCTCCTGATTGATGGACATTGATGGTAAAATCCTTAATTATATTCAGTGGTTTTAGCTACTAATTAAACTAACCTGTGAGAATGCGAGAAAACCGCCGATTAACACCGATAAACGCCGAGAAAACCTTTTGATTGTCATTCCGCACGTAGTTATAAGGGCAGACACATCGGTCTGCCCTACGCATTTATAAGGGTTTTATAGATTTGTGCAGATTCGTGTTTCATTAGTGGCTGAAACTTATGGTTCTGTTTTTACTCTGTGTTCTCTGTGTCCCTGTGTTTAAAACGGTTTTCAATCGGCGTTTATCTGACGTTATCGGCGGTTAATGGTTTTTCGTATAGATTCGTATTCATTGGTGGCTAAAGACTGTGTTTCAAATAGCTTTCTAGTTGATCCCCTGCTCTGCTATCTCGATCGCCTTTCTGACCGCCATAGCCTTGTTGACAGTTTCCTGCCATTCAGAAGTTGGGTCAGAATCAGCCACAACGCCGGCTCCAGCTTGCAGATGCACCTTGCCATCCCTGACAATCAGGGTACGGATAGCGATACAGAGATCCATATTGCCAGAAAAGGAGAAATAACCAACCGCACCGCCATACACACCACGGCAGACAGGTTCCAGTTCATCTATAATCTGCAATGCACGCAGCCTGGGGGCACCGGACAGGGTGCCAGCCGGCAGTGTAACCCGTACCAGATCAAATGAGTCCAGCCCTTCTTTCAGCTCGCCCTGCAAGCTGGAAACAATATGCATAACATGGGAGTAGCGTTCAATAACCATCAGCTCGCTGACCCTTACACTGCCAGTCTTGCAGACCTTGCCAAGGTCATCTTCACCAAGATCCACCAGCATCATATGCTCTGAACGCTCTTTGGGATCAGCCAGCAGTTCTTCTTCCAGCTTCAGATCTTCTTCAATGGTGGCACCACGACGGCGGGTACCGGCAATTGGCCTAACTTCTACCTGGTTACCTTCCTTGCGTACCATTATTTCCGGTGAAGCACCGGTAACAATGGTATCACCACAACGCAGGAAAAACATATAGGGCGATGGATTTAAGGTTCTGAGTACACGGTATATGTCAAGTGGATCAACTGTCAGGTTGCCGCTCATCCTCTGAGAGAGCACAACCTGTACGATTTCTCCGGCATTGACATATTCTTTGGCTTTTCTTACAGCAGCCTCAAATTCCTGCTGTGAGGTGTTGAAACTGAAGCCTACCTGACTACTGGCTGGTTTGGAGGTGGCAGAGCTGGTCAAAGGTTGTCTCAGCCGTTCCACCAGGGTATCAATCCGGTTGACAGCTTCATTGTAGGCTGCTTCCGGCGAAGTTTTACCATCCAGATGGGCTGTTGCTACCACCTGAATCTTATGCTTTACACTGTCAAATATCAGCAGGCTGTCAGCCAGCATGAAGAAAGAATCCCATGCTCCGACATCATCAGGGTTATCAGTGGGCAGGTCTTCAAAATGCCGCACCATATCGTAACCCAGGTAGCCCACCATGCCACCCACAAAGCGGGGCAGCCCGGGCAGTTCAACCGGCTGGTACTGCTTCAGCATCTGCTGCAAAAGGCAGGTTGGATCATCGGATTGAGACACCTCCAACTTACCATTGCGGATGGTCTCGACCCGATTGCCTTTTGATCGGATAATTACTGAAGGGCTGCTGCCAAGGAAAGAATATCTGGCCCATTTTTCCCCACCCTCAATACTTTCAAGCAGAAAAGAATAATTGCCATCATCAACCTTGAGAAAGGCTGTTACCGGCGTATCCATATCAGCCATAATCTCACGGTAAACCGGAATCAGATTGCCGGTTTTTGCCAAGTTTGAAAACTGTTGAAAGTCAGGGAAAACCATAGCTTTATCACTCCTTTTCAAAATAAAATGGAAGCTAACACAGGCTATATTTATGTGTCAATTACGGTCGTTTCACAGCGATTAAAAACTTGGAGCCTGACCAGCAGATGCCCTCAAAAACAGATGTTCATAAACCTGGCAGGCTGTTATGCAGCAACTGCTGAACAGGTTTACAGGCATCAAATTCAGCCGATGTTAATGTTTCCATTGTTAATAGTTATATGATAGCTTAAGCCGATATTTCATCTTGATCTTCAGGAGAACCTGTCCATGTCATCCATCACCAAAACCAATATCCTGCTGGAAAGTGATACCAACGAGCTTGAAATTGTGGAGTTTCGCGTTGATGAACTTGATAACAACAATAATGTCATCCCCTGCCATTATGGTGTTAACGTTGCCAAGGTGAGGGAAATCATCCGGCTGCCACAACTGACCAAGGCCCTGAATACTGCCGATGCTGTTGAGGGAATGATCAAACTGCGTGAAAAGGTAATCCCTGTACTTAACCTGGCAAAAATACTTAATAAATATACCGGCGATATGAAGCCAGAGCGAGTCATTGTGCTGGAGTTCAACAATCTTATGGTAGGTGTGCTGGTTCACTCTGTTTCACGAATCTACCGCATATCCTGGACCAATGTGGAGGCACCCTCCTCCTCATTATATTCTGATGAGATCACCGGACTGGTGAAGATGGAAAACAGAATCATCCTGGTGCTGGATTTTGAAAAAATAGTGGCCGAGTTCTGTGCCTCAAGTGCCCTGAAACCGCTGGAGCCAGAACAGTTGCTGGAATCCATCAGCCATGACCGCAGTTCCCGCTATATCCTGGTGGCCGATGACTCACCATTTATCAGACAGACCATGTGTGCTGCCCTGCGTGGTGCCGGTTATAATGTGGAAGAAGCTGTAAATGGTGCTGAAGCCTGGCAGAAACTTCAGTCGATTATGGAAAAATGCAATGCCGATGGAGTTCCTCTTCGTTCACGGCTGCAACTTATGATTACAGATGTTGAGATGCCCCAGATGGATGGCCTGCACCTGACATCACAGACTCGTAAAGTTGCCACACCGGAAGAACTGCCGATCATTATCTTCTCTTCACTGGCTTCCGAGGACAATATCCGTAAATGGCACGACCTTGGTGCCCAGAAAATCCTGACCAAACCTGATCTGCCAAACCTGGTAACCTTTGCTGACCAGTATACTGTCTGACATATCATAAAATCTCATAATCTTTGCAAAAGGGGCTGTAAAGCCCCTTTTTTATTGATTGACATACCTGTTTGTTTCTGCTTTATTGCCGCAACTTTAATTGCCATAACTATTTAAATTAACTAAATTTTTTCAGCACGACTAAAAGATTTCAAACAACATTCACTATCACCAAACAGGAGGAATTAATGAAAAAAATCACCCCATTCCGCAAGATCATGGCAGCCAACCGTGGCGAAATTGCCATCCGTATCTTCCGTGCCTGTACCGAACTTGGTATCAGCACCGTAGCACTATATTCAGAAGAAGATAAACTTTCACTGCACCGCTACAAGGCGGATGAAGCCTATCTGGTGGGCAAAGGCAAGACCCCCATTGATGCCTACCTGGGAATTGATGAAATTATCAGCCTGGCACTTAAGGCCGATGTGGATGCAATCCATCCTGGTTATGGTTTTCTGGCGGAAAACGCTGAGTTTGCAGAAAAGTGTGAAGCAGCCGGAATAGCCTTCATCGGCCCCACTGCTGCAATGCAGCGTGCCCTTGGTGATAAAGTCGCCGGCAGAAAAGCTGCTATTGAAGCAGGCGTACCGGTTGTACCTGGCACAGAGGATCCGATCCAGAAAGAAGAGGAAGCCCTTAAATTTGCAAAAGAGCATGGCTATCCTATTATCATCAAGGCAGCAGCAGGTGGCGGTGGACGTGGTATGCGGGTGGCACGCAATAAAAAAGAGCTGACCGAAGGTTTGGTGGCAGCCCGCAGCGAAGCCAAGGCAGCCTTTGGAGATCCAACCGTATTCCTTGAGCGTTACATAGAAAACCCCAAGCATATTGAGGTTCAGGTATTGGGGGACAATTATGGTAACCTGGTACACCTGTTTGAGCGGGACTGCTCCATCCAGCGTCGTCACCAGAAGGTTGTGGAGTTTGCACCTTCCCTCTGCCTGACCCAGCAGCAACGGGATGAAATCTGCACTGCTGCCCTTAAAATCGCAGGTCAGGTCAAATACCGTAACGCCGGTACTGTAGAGTTCCTGGTGGATCAGGACGACAACTTCTATTTTATCGAGATGAACCCCCGTATTCAGGTAGAGCATACTGTAACCGAGATGATCACTGGCCGTAACCTTGTCCAGAACCAGATTCTGGTGGCCCAGGGCCATAAACTGTCCGATCCTGAGATCAACATCCCATCCCAAAGCTCCATTGATATGCGTGGTTATGCCATCCAGTGCCGGATTACCACCGAAGATCCAACCAATAATTTTGCCCCTGATTTCGGTATCTTAACCACCTATCGTTCGGCTGCTGGTGCAGGTATCCGGCTTGACGCTGGCAACGCCTTTACAGGCTCACAGATCACCCCCCATTACGACTCGCTGCTGGTCAAGGTCAGTTCCTGGGGACTGACCTTCAAGGATGCAGCCTCCATCATGAATCGTGCCCTGCAGGAGTTCCGGGTGCGTGGTGTTAAAACCAACATCAGCTTCCTTGAGAACGTAATTACCCATCCAGTTTTCCTGGGCGGAAAATGCGACACATCCTTTATTGATAAACATCCTGAACTGATGCAGTACCGCGAGAAAAAAGACCGTGCCAGCAAGGTGCTTTCCTTCCTTGGCAATGTTGTGGTTAATGGTTCGGAAGGGATTGAAAAGCCCCTTAAATCTGCTGATCTGATGGAGGCCAGACTGCCAGATCTGGATTTTACCCGGAAGCGTCCTGAAGGTTCAAAAGATCTGTTCATGAAGCTGGGTGCAGAAGGGCTGTCAAAATGGATTCTGGAGCAGAAAAAGCTACTGATTACAGACACCACCATGCGGGATGCGCATCAGTCACTACTGGCAACCCGTGTCCGCTCCCATGATATTCTTAAGATAGCAGAATCAACATCTCACCTTGGATCAGACCTGTTCTCCCTGGAGTGCTGGGGCGGTGCCACCTTTGATGTGTCAATGCGTTTTCTGAAGGAATGCCCCTGGCAGCGGCTTCACAAGCTGTCTGAAGCGATCCCTAATATTCTGTTCCAGATGCTTCTGCGTGGCTCCAATGCCGTTGGTTACACCAACTACCCCGATAACGTGGTACAGAAATTTGTGGAAGAAGCAGCCAACTCTGGTGTGGATATATTCAGAATCTTCGATTCCCTCAACTGGACCACCGGTATGCAGGTTGCGATGGAGGCTGTTCGTAAATCAGGCAAAATCTGTGAAGCTGCCATCTGCTACACCGGTGATATTACCGATCCCAAGCGGGACAAATATCCGCTGGAATACTACGTTAATATGGCCAAAGAGCTGGAAAAAATGGGTGCCCATATTCTGGCCATTAAAGATATGGCTGGCCTTCTTAAGCCCTATGCCGGTTACAAACTGGTCAAGGCCCTCAAGGAAAACATCGGAATCCCTGTCCACCTGCATACCCATGACACCTCTTCCAATGCCGGTGCCATGCTGTTAATGGCAACTGAAGCAGGAGTTGATATTGTTGATACCTCCCTCTCCTCCCTGTCTGGACTGACTGCCCAGCCCAACATGAACGCCCTGATCTCGGCCCTGGAAGGAACAGAGCGTGATCCGCAGGTTAATACCAGGGGATTGCAGCAACTGGCCAACTACTGGGAGACAGTGCGGGATTACTACGCACCATTTGAATCTGGCCTTAAAAGCGGTACTGCCGAGGTCTACCACCATGAAATTCCGGGGGGACAGTACTCCAACTACAAGCCCCAGGTTGCTGGTCTGGGACTTCTGGATCGCTGGGAAGACTGCAAAGAGATGTTCCACAAGGTCAATATGATGTTCGGGGATATTGTCAAGGTTACCCCGTCATCCAAAGTGGTGGGAGATATGGCGATGTTCCTGGTTAAAAACAACCTGGAGCCGGAAGATGTTTATAAAACCACCGAAGACCTGGCCTTCCCTGAATCAGTAGTTGGCATGTTTAAAGGTATGCTGGGACAGCCGTACCAGGGCTGGCCGGAGGAGTTGCAGAAGATTATCCTGAAAGGTCAGCAGCCGATCACATGCCGCCCTGGTGAGCTGCTTGAACCGGTTGATTTTGATGAAGAGCGTCTGAATCTTGAAGAAAAGCTGGGGCATAAGGTAGATGAAAAGGCGTTGATTTCACACATTCTTTATCCCAATGTTTACCCTGAGTTTGACAAACATTTACAGGATTATTCCGATACTTCCGTCATCCCCACACCGATATTCTTCTACGGACTGGAGCCAGGCCAGGAAACTTCACTGGATATTGAGGCTGGAAAAACCCTGATCATAAAACTGAATGCAATCGGGAAGCTGGAAGAAGGTGGTACCCGTACAGTTTATTTTGAGCTGAACGGTAACAACCGCTCAGTGGTAGTACGTGACAACTCGGTCCAGAACAGCGATGCCTTCCGTGAAAAAGCCGATAAGGGCAACGCCAGCCATATTGGTGCCCCGATGCCTGGCAAGGTCTTCAAGCTTAATGTAAAGGTTGGCGATGACGTAAAAGCCGGTGATGTGCTGATGGTAACTGAAGCCATGAAGATGGAAACCAACATAAAGGCCAAGGCCAACGGCAAGATTGCAGAAGTAAGATTCAAGGAAGGTGATAAGGTAGAAAAAGAAGATCTTGTGCTTGTAATAGCCTGATTCCGGCAGCTCTGCATATATTCTGACTACGCCCCGCTCTGGTTACAACCGGACGGGGCGTTTTTTTATTATCAGACTCTACAAACCCTCATCAAATCATAACCAAGCTATTCCAATCATACACAACATACAGTGTCAAAAGCCCGACATTGACACCAGATACTGGGTAGGAGCATACTCCAAGGTCATTGCTTCACAAAAAGGAGTATCAAGATGGAATCAGCAATCCAGTCACAAAACATACCACCCTTTGCACATTTGCATTTACATACCCAATACTCACTGCTGGATGGTGCCATAAGAATCAATGACCTGGTGACCAAGGCAAAGGAATGCCAGATGCCGGCAGTTGCCATTACCGATCATGGCAATATGTTTGGTGCGGTGGATTTTTATCTGCAATGTAAAAAAGCTGATATTAAGCCGATCATCGGCTGTGAGCTGTATATCGCCCCTGATTCACGCTTTTCAAGGGATTCCAAAGGTATTTCAGAGGCGGCCTATCACCTGATTCTGCTGGCTGAAAACATGACCGGCTACAAAAATCTCTCTTACCTGACTTCCGCTGGATACAAAGAGGGCTTTTACTATCGTCCCAGGATTGACCGTGAGCTGCTGGAAAAGCACAGCGAAGGATTGATAGCCCTTTCTGCCTGCCTTAAGGGCGAAGTAGCCATGCAGTGTGGCCGCAACAGGTTGGACGAAGCGATTGCGATTGCCCGCTGGTACAGTAATCTTTTCTCTGAACGTTATTATATTGAACTACAGGAAAACACCTTGCCAGAGCAGGATGTAGTCAACAAGCGGCTGATGGAGGTGGCAAATGAGCTGAATCTGCCCCTGGTTGCCACCAATGACTGCCATTACCTTAACCGTGAAGATGCTGATTCACATGAGATACTGCTCTGTATCCAGACCGGTAAGACCATGTCTGACCCCACCCATATGAAGTTTTCAGCCAATGAGTTTTACGTCAAAACTCCCCAGGAGATGGCGGAAGCATTTCATTACGCACCAGAGGCGATCAGCAACACCATTGCCATTGCAGAGCGGTGTAATCTGGAACTGCCACTGGATAAAGAATATTTCTTCCCCCATTTTGAGCCGCCAGCAGGTAAAAACCACGATGATCTGCTGGCAGAGCAGGCCAGAAAAGGGCTTGAGGAGCGTCTTGAATCCATAAAACTTAAAAATTCCCAGATGACTGCAAAGCAGGAGCAGGATTACCGTGATCGTCTGCAACTTGAGCTGGATTGTATCCGTGAGATGAAGTTTCCGGCCTACTTTCTGATTGTGGCGGACTTTATCAACTGGGCCAAACAGCAGGGTATTCCGGTTGGCCCAGGGCGAGGTTCCGCTGCCGGTTCACTGGTGGCCTATGCCATTCAGATCACAGACCTTGATCCGATCCCCTACAATCTTCTGTTTGAACGCTTCCTTAATCCCGAGCGGATTTCAATGCCGGATATTGACGTGGATTTCTGCCAGGATCGACGTGAAGATGTCATCAACTATGTGGTTGAAAAGTATGGCCGTGAACGGGTTTGCCAGATAATAACCTTTGGAACCATGAAGGCCAAGGCGGTGGTGCGGGATGTAGGACGTGCCCTGGATATGCCCTATGGCGATGTGGACCGGATAGCAAAGCTGGTGCCGGATGACCTGAAAATGACCATTCAGAAGGCAATCAAGCAGGAGCCGCAGCTAAAGAAGCTGGCCGATGAAGACCCCAAAATTGCCCAACTGCTGACAACCGCCGACAAGCTGGAAGGGCTGGCCAGACATGCCGGCACCCATGCCGCTGGTGTGGTGGTGGCACCTGACCGCCTGGAAGAATTCCTGCCGGTTTACAAGGACCAGAAAAACGGCACCATCAACACCCAGTATTCCATGAAGTATGTAGAGATGGTGGGTCTTGTAAAGTTTGACTTCCTGGGGCTTAAAAACCTGACTGTAATTCAGAATGCAGTCCAGATGATCAGGTCAGGCAAAGACCCTGATTTTGATATAACAAGACTTGGTGATGACGACAAGGCAAGCTATGAGCTGATCTCCGATGGCAATACAACCGGTATTTTTCAGCTTGAATCAAGTGGCATGAAGGAGATGCTGGTTAAACTTAAACCATCCTGCTTTGAGGATATTATCGCTGCCTGTGCCCTGTATCGTCCTGGTCCGCTTGGTTCTGGCATGGTGGATGACTTTATTGACCGCAAACATGGCAAGCAGAAAGTTGTCTATGATCTGCCAGAGCTGGAGCCGATACTTAAAGATACCTATGGTGTAATTGTCTATCAGGAATAGGTAATGCAGATTGCCCGCTCACTGGCCGGCTATTCCCTGGGGCAGGCAGACCTGTTGCGTCGTGCCATGGGCAAAAAGGATGATAAGGAGATGACCCGCCAGAAAGGGCTGTTTCTGGAAGGGTCAGCAAAACAGAGGATTGATCTTAAAAAGGCTGAAGCTATCTTTGACCTGATGCACAAATTTGCAGAGTATGGCTTTAACAAATCCCACTCCGCTGCCTATGCCCTGATCGCCTATCAGACCGCCTATCTAAAGGCCCACTACCCTGTTGAATTTATGGCGGCACTACTGTCATGTGATATGGACAGTACTGATAAAATCCTGAAGAACATCAGTGACTGCCGCAGTCAAGGCGTTGCCGTACTTCCTCCTGATATAAATGCCTCTGGTCAATCTTTCACTGTTGTTGAAAGCTCCATCCGTTTTGGACTTGCAGCGGTTAAGGGGGTTGGCGGTGGTGCAGTAGAATCAATCCTGGAGGCACGTAAAGATGGCCACTTTACAGACCTGTATGACTTCTGCGAGCGGGTTGACCTGCGACGGGTGAACAAACGTGTCATGGAGGCTTTGATAAAATGCGGGGCCTTTGATTCAATCTACAAATATCGTGCTCCGTTGATGTCAGCACTGGACGATGCTGTTATCAGTGGCCAGCGTTTCCAGGAAGAACGGGATAGTGACCAGGTATCTCTGTTTGGTGATCTGATTGCTGCCGAACCAGGGGTAAAGATGATACGCAGCCTGCCTGATACAGAAGAATGGCAGGACAAGGAAAAACTTGGTTTTGAAAAGGAAGTCCTTGGTTTTCTGATTACCGGACATCCCCTTGACCGGTACAAAGATGACATTAAACAGCTTGGTGCCACGGCAATCATCAGCCTGCAAGAGCTGCCGGAGGCAAGCCAGGTCCGCATCTGTGGCATTGTCACTTCCCTCAAGGAGATCACCACCAAAAAGGGAGATCGGATGGCCTTTGCCACCATTGAAGACCTGACCGGCCAGGTGGAGATAACCATATTTGCCGATATGTATGCCGAGTATGTCAACCTGCTGAAAAGCGATGATCCGCTCTGCATTTCAGGCAAGCTGGAAAAGGGCGAAAAGGGGTGCAAGCTACTGATTATGAAGGCCAGCAACGGTAATGGCCGCAAGTTTTCAAACCAGAGCAGTGCAGCAGGAGCAATCAAACAGTTGGCGGATGCCCGTCAGCAACAGACAACAAAAGTCTGTCTGGCCCTTAAACTGGACAGTCTGCAAAAACATGGCATAGATCCGATCAGACAACTGCTGGAAGAACATCCTGGCAACCTGCCGGTGCAGCTTGTTTTGGAGATTCAGAATCGCAGTCAGACTGTTATCAGGCTGCCAGAACATTTCCGTGTTGCTGCCAGTGATGAATTTAGGCTGGCAGTGGAGCAGTACGTCGGGTATAATGCCACATTTTTTGAGTAATTAAGTCAAATACGGCCAACAGGTCGTGTACTATTAAAGTTGGATCAAACCAGAAAATGGAGACCACTTATGGCAGCTAATGTTTATATGGAATTTGAAAAACCGATTGCAGAGCTTGAAAAAAAGCTGGAAGAATTACGTACACTTGGGGCTGGTGAATTTGTGAAAGAAATCAGTGCAATGGAAAAACGTGTTGAAGAAAAACGCCAGGATATTTTCAGCAATCTTACCCGCTGGCAGAAGGCCCAGGTGGCACGACACGTAAACCGTCCCTTTACACTGGATTATATCCGGCATCTTTTCACTGATTTTAATGAACTGCATGGTGATCGTAACTTTGGTGATGACCATGCCATTGTGGGTGGTCTGGCACGCTTTGACGGTCAACCTGTGATGGTGGTGGGTCACCAGAAGGGACGTGACACAAAGGAGAAGGTATTTCGTAACTTTGGTATGCCCAACCCGGAAGGTTACCGCAAGGCATTGCGGCTTTTTCGGATGGCCGAACAGTTTGGTCTGCCGATTATCACCTTTGTTGATACACCTGGTGCCTACCCTGGCATAGGGGCGGAAGAGCGGGGTCAGGCCGAGGCGATAGCCCGTAACCTGCGTGAAATGGCAGAACTTAAAGTACCGGTAATTGTCTGCGTCACCGGCGAGGGTGGTTCTGGTGGTGCACTGGCCATTGCAGTTGGTAACCGTGTGCTTATGCTGGAGCATTCCATCTATGCTGTTATCTCACCAGAAGGATGTGCTGCGATTCTCTGGTCAGATGGTACAAAAGGTGCCCAGGCAGCAGAGGCATTGAAGCCATCGGCACAGGATATTATAGATCTGGGTGTAATTGATGAAATCATACATGAGCCAGTGGGTGGTGCCCACCATGATCATGAAGCAACTGCCCAGGCCATCGGCTCTGCCATCCGTAGTCACCTGTCAGAGTTGCAAGAGATGACACCGGAAGAGCTGGTGGAAGACCGTTACCAGAAATTCCGGGCCATGACCAGAATGGCTAACTGATATAAGCAATATCTATATAAATTAGTCTGGGGTGCCTTGGCACCCCTTTCTGTTTTAATGTAAAGGATTAACAATTAACCTCAAAATACTGAAAATAGTTATATTAGTTACCGCAGGTGCTACTGCCGGTGGTTTTTTGGGATGGCTTTCACGCTGTACCGGCGGCGGTACCTGAGCCATGATGAGCAACCCCTGGTCAGGGGCTGTATATGGTGCTATTACAGGTCTGCTGCTGGCCCTGATTCCAGGTGAGGCAGACTCAAATCAGAACAGGGACAACAAATAATGGAACGATTGCAAAAGATCATATCTGCTGCCGGAATCACCTCCCGACGTGCTGCTGAAGAACTGATTCTGGCTGGCAGGGTGTCAGTTAATGGGCAGATTGTTAAAGAGCTGGGTAGTAAGGCCGATCCCCATAAGGACACAATTACATTGGATGGCACGCCTGTAAAACCAGCGGAAAAACTGTATTATCTACTGCTGCACAAGCCTGCCGGTTATGTTACCTCTCTGAAAGACCCCCAGGGCAGACAACTGGTAACAGAGCTTATCAAGGATGTTGATGCACGTCTGTTTCCTGTCGGGCGGCTGGATTACAACTCTGAAGGGCTGCTGCTTCTGACAAATGATGGAGCATGGGCAAACCATCTGATGCACCCCAGGCACCAGGTTGACAAGGAATACCATGTCCGTGTCAGGGGTAAGGTTGATCCACAGCAGTTGAAAAAACTGTCGGAAGAGATGGAGCTTGAAGATGGCCCTGCTGCTGGTGCCACTGTACGTATAATCAGAAATGACCAGCAAAATGACTGGCTGTCCATCACCATCCGTGAAGGCCGCAACCGCCAGGTTCGGCGGATGTGTGCTGCGGTGGGGCTTTCTGTTGTACGCTTACGCCGCATCCGCTATGGCAACCTGACCCTGGGTGGACTGAAACCAGGCCAGTACCGCCTGCTGACCGCACAGGAGGCAAAAGCACTGGTTGCAACTAAAAAACTGGCCACATCCAGGACAACGGCAGTAAAAGAGCGTAAGTAACCTGCTATGTTCATCTTCTGTTCAGAAATACACCTTGCCCTGCCCTGCTTTTCTCTTAAAGAAAAAAGGGGGATTATAAAAAGCATCCAGGGTAGAGCCAGAAACCGTTTCAACATTGCCAGTGCAGAAGTGGCCCGCCAGGATAACAGCCAGGTGGCGGTATTGGGCTTTGTAACAGTCAGCTCAGATAAGACCATTGCCCGTAAAACCCTGGAACGGCTGGAAGACTGGATTTATGATGGCTGGCCCGATGTGGAAATCACCGGCAGCCTGATTACAGAGCTGTAGAACAGATGATTTTCTGCCTGATTCCAATTCCATATTAAAGCGTCTTCTTCGTTGGCTCGTCATCAGCTCCTCAACGTACTGCGTGTACGCCTTCGTCGCCGATCTCCTCGCCGTCTTGAATCCATCTTTGATCTGGAATTGGAATGACCTATGTCCCGTACTATTATTCACCTTGATATGAACGCCTTTTTTGCCTCGGTGGAGCAGCAGGACAACCCTGAGCTGAAAGGCAAACCGATTGCAGTGGTTGGTGCAGGCCACCGCACTGTTATCACCACCGCTTCCTACGAGGCCCGTGCCTTTGGTGTCAGAACCGGCATGGCCATCTGGGAAGGCAGGCAGGTCTGTCCTACCCTGATTATTGTCCGGGGAGATAACAGGAAGTACACCCGCACATCCGCCATAATCACCAGCCTTTTGCGGGAATACACCCCGCTGGTGGAGATCTTCTCCATTGATGAAGCCTTTATGGATGTAACCCACTCCAAGGCTCTTTTTGGCCCTGCCAGGCAAATCGCCCTTGAGCTTAAACAACGGATAAGAGATGAACTGGGTCTGACCTGCTCCATCGGCATAGCCCCCAATAAACTTTTGGCCAAGCTGGCCAGTGATATGCAGAAGCCGGATGGTCTGACCATTATTCCAGCAGATAAAGTAAGTGAGATTATTGACAAAATACCGGTGGGTGATCTCTGTGGAGTGGGCAAAAAACTTCAAAAACAGTTGGCCCTTTATTTCAACGTCCGCACCTGCGGAGATCTGGGCCGAATGGATGAAAAACTTCTGACCAGCAAGTATGGCATAATTGGCAAGCGGCTGAAGCAGATGGGACAAGGGCTGGATGATAGTCCGGTGGTGCCTGTGGAGGATGAAGAACAGGTAAAATCAGTGGGGCATTCCATGACCCTGCCCAGGGATATTTCCGGCAAAGACCAGATTATGCAGAGGTTGCTGCAACTGGCTGAAATGGTAGGCAGAAGGGCCAGGCATTACAACCTGGCAGGTAAGACCGTTGCAGTACAGGTCAGGCTGGCGGATTTTTACAGCAACTTTCAGAAACAGGTAACACTGGCACAGCCGGTCAACCTGTCAGATCAGATCTACCAGGCAGCCGGCAAACTGTATGACAGCCTGGAAATCAATCAACCTGTTCGCCTGCTGGGAATCAGCCTGTCTAATCTGCAAGAACAGAAGCAGCAGATGTCACTATTTGAGACAGACCGTAAAAAAGAAGAGCTGGCCAGGGCAATGGACCTGATCAATAACCGCTTTGGTGAGTTTAAGCTGACCTTTGGCAGCCTGCTGGATTCTGAAGAAAAAGGCTCCAATGTGATTTCACCGGCCTGGAGACCGGAAGGGATCAGGAATGTCAAGGTTGATTAGCAGGTTTCGGAAAGCTTCAGTGGAACATGCTACCTAAAATGCTACACATTAAACCTGAAGTGCATTACATCCCCATCTTTAACAATGTACTCTTTGCCTTCCAGCCGCATCAGCCCTTTTTCCCTGGCACCTGATTCGCCATTACAGGCAATATAGTCATTAAAACCGATAACTTCAGCACGGATAAAACCTTTTTCAAAGTCAGTGTGGATCACACCGGCAGCCTGTGGTGCCTTGGTACCTTTGGTGATTGTCCAGGCCCGTACCTCCTTGACACCGGCTGTAAAGTAGGTAATCAGCCCCAGCAGGTCGTAACCAGCCCGTATCAGCCGATCCAGCCCTGATTCAGCCAGCCCCATCTCCTGAAGAAACGCCTGTTTCTCCTCACCATCCAGTTCTGCTATTTCAGATTCAATGCTGCCACAGATTATAACCACGCCTGAACCTTCTGAGGCTGCAATGCTGCGAACCTGCTCCACAAAGGGATGGTTCCCCTCAAGATCATCTTCTGCCACATTGGCAACATACAAAACAGGCTTGGCTGAAAGCAGATGCAGATCACGCAGCCAGATCCGCTCATCCTCTGTTTCTGTGCAATCACGAACCTTCTTACCCTGTTCCAGTAACTGGCGGATACGGTCATACAGGGCCATCTCTTCCCTGGCCTTTTTATCACCACTACGGGCCAGTTTTTCTGCACGCTGGCTCTTTTTCTCCAGTGTATCCAGATCAGCCAGGGCCAGCTCGGTGTTGATTATCTCAATATCGTCGGCAGGTGAGACCTTACCAGAGACATGCACAATGTTGGTGTCATCAAAACAGCGTACAACATGCACAATGGCATCCACAGAACGGATATGCCCCAGAAACTGGTTGCCCAATCCTTCACCGGCACTGGCACCCTTTACAAGCCCTGCAATATCCACAAATTCAATGGTGGTAAACTGGCATTTTTGAGGTTTTACTATGGTTGCCAGTTGATCAATACGTGGGTCAGGCACTGTTACGATCCCCACATTGGGATCGATGGTACAAAACGGATAGTTGGCAGATTCTGCTCCAGCCGAGGTAATGGCGTTGAAGATGGTGGATTTGCCCACATTTGGCAGTCCTACAATACCGCAGTTAAAACCCATTATGATTATCCTTCCAGATAATTTCTATTGTTAAAAAGGCTCATTGCCTTTGGTACGCCTTCATCCAGGGCGGTTTCCAGCATATCCAGGGCACCATCCAGCACCCTGGCAAAGATTTCCATTTCTGGTGGATTAAAGTTGCCCAGCACATAGTTGCTGACATCACCCTGGGCAGGCCGACCAATGCCGATCCTAAGCCGCAGGAAATCACCTCGCCCAAGCATCTCCATGATGGAACGCAGTCCGTTCTGGCCGCCATGCCCCCCACCCTGCTTCAGTCTGGCTGTACCAAGTGGCAGATCAATCTCATCATGCACCACAATCAGATGTTCCGGCTTCAGTTTGTAGAACTGCAAAGCAGGCATTATGGAACGACCGGACAGGTTCATATAGGTCTGGGGTTTAAGCAGAATCAGCCGTTTGTTACTCCGCTCCCATTGACCGGTTATTCCGTTAAACTGTTTGCGGTCAATGGACAAACCTTCCAGATGGGCAATTCTGTCCAGAAAAAGAAAACCCGCATTATGGCGGGTCCACTGATACTTGGGGCCAGGATTACCAAGCCCTGCTAATATAATTGTATCCATTTGCATAAAAGAACCCACCGACGACAAGTAGCATTAACAGGCGACGGTGGGTATTCAGATAATAGCTGAAACTATTCGGCTGCTTCAGCTTCAGTTTCGTCTGAATCTGCTGTGGTTCTGCCCAGTACACTGGCCACCGGCACATCTGGATGACCAAGGAACGTAACTCCTTCCGGCACAGTCACATCCTGCAAGTGCAGTGTCTGACCAATCTGGAGGTTAGTCACATCTATTTCAATAAATTCAGGGATCTGGGTTGGCATACACTCCAGATGGAGTGTGTGGCTGTCAATATCCAGCATACCACCTTCTTTAACGCCTACTGCGGTGCCTTTAACCTGAATCGGTACATGAACCTTAATCTTTTCGTTCATATTTACCCGCTGAAGATCAACATGCTCCATGGTACGCTTGATGACATCACGTTGCAGATCTGCAACAATCACAACCGCATTATTTAGTTCACCTGCACAATCCAGTGAAATCAGATTGTTAATTCCACCTTCTCCGGCAATGGCAGCCTGTAATTCCTTTGGTTCCAGGGAAACCGCTACAGGATCAACACCCCGACCATAAACAACTCCTGGAATACGGCCAGCCGCACGCAGTTTACGACTGATCCCCTTGCCTGTACTGGTGCGTATTTCCACTTTCAACTGAGTCTGTTGCATGAATTTATCCTCCTGATTTTAAAACAATCTCAAGCACTTGTTTAATAATTGCCTGTAAACTGTCTGTTTAAGTTTAGTTTATACAAAAAGCGAGCTGATGGATTCGTCGTCATGGATACGGCGAATCGTTTCACTTAAAAGTGGTGCCATGGAAAGCACTTTGATCTTGGATGTACGATCAGCCTTTTCGCCCAGAGGAACAGTGTCGGTCAGCAGAACTTCTTCAATCACCGAACCATTGATTCTATCTATGGCAGGGCCGGAAAGCACACCATGGGTTGCAGCAGCATAAATAGCCGCAGCACCGTTTTGTTTGAGGGCACCGGCAGCCTGGGTCAGAGTACCGGCTGTGTCAATCATATCATCCAGAATAATTGCTGTTTTATCCTTCACATCACCGATCAGATGCATAACCTCAGCCACATTCGGGCTGGTGCGACGTTTGTCAATCAGTGCCATCGGACACTCAAGCCGTTTGGCATAGGCTCTGGCCCGCTCGGTACCACCGGCATCTGGGGTTACCATTACCAGATTCTGATCTTTGAAACGCTCCTTAAGATAGTTGAGGATTACAGGAGCTGCATAGAGGTTATCCACCGGAATGTTGAAGAAACCCTGAATCTGGGCAGCATGAAGATCAATGGTAACTACGCGGTCAACACCGGCAGCAGTAACCAGATCAGCTACAAGTTTGGCAGAAATGGGGGCACGGGGAGCAGCCTTGCGATCCTGCCTGGCATAGCCATAGTATGGAATAATAGCGGTAATAGTACCGGCAGAGGCCCGTTTAAAGGCATCTGTCATTACCAGCAGTTCCATCAGGTGGTTGTTGGCGGGTGCACAGGTGGATTGAACTATGTAGACATCCCGACCACGCACGTTTTCGCAGATTTCCACCTGAACCTCACCATCTGAAAAGGTTTTTACATTGGCTCTGCCAGGGGACACGCCCAATGCCTCACAGATTTTCTGGGTCAGCTCCTGATTTGAATTGCCGGAAAAGACTCTGATTTTTTCGTACATTTGGCCAGTGCTACCTTTCAGACAGTCGGGGTATATCAAATTGTTTTAACCACTTTCACAAACCAGTCCTGTTGTTTATCAAGACTGTCGGCAGCCTTTATGGCTGACTCTTCATCATCAAAAAGTGCAAAAACAGTAGGGCCACTGCCTGACATTAATGAGCAGTGTGCCCCTGCCTTAACCAGTGCTGTCTTTATCTCGGAAATTACAGGAAATGCCGGGATGGTGACCGCCTCCAGATCATTTGACAGAATGCCGCAGATGGAAGCCACATTTTCAAATGAGTTGGGAATTGTAGCCATATCAGTACGTTGTGTCAACTTCAAATTACCGTAAACCCATGCAGTGGATACTGGCAGATTGGGGTTTACAAGCACCATCCAGGCTTGGGGAAATCCGGTCAGGGCGGTCAGTTTTTCACCGATCCCCTCGGCCAGGGCGGTCTGCTGAAATACAAAAAAAGGTACATCTGCACCAAGCTTAACACCGATCTCCATCAACTGTTCACAGGAAAGACCAAGTTGCAGCAGCTCATTCAGCCCCATAAGTACCGTTGCACAATCACTGCTGCCTCCACCCAGACCAGCCGCCACCGGAATATTTTTCTGGATTACTATATCTACCCCCGCACCATAGCCTGCCTGCCTGCATAGTACATCGGCTGCCTGCCAGGCAATGTTGTCCTTACCGTCCGGTATAGACTTATGGCCGCAACTGACCCTGATTCCAGGCTTATCATGCAAACTGATGTTGATCTCGTCACAGAGGTTAATCCGCTGCATAACCATCCGCAGTTCATGGTAACCATCAGACCGTTTTGCTGTTACATCCAGACGATAATTAACCTTGGCCGGTGCTTTTAATGTTAATGACTGGGGCATCTGTTAATCTCCTGCTACCTTCTTTTTATATGAACAATCAACACTTGATTGCTCTTGGTAAACCAAATCTGTCATCAATTGCAAGCAGTTTCCATCTGACAACTTAAGTTTTGAAACAACCAGTTTTCAAATCAGAAAGAGGAGATTTTTTCTTATGATCAGGAAACCAAGGGGTTTTTCGGAGGCGTACTATAAGCACGTTGCACAAACAAGACCTATGATTGGCCGCAGGAATGCAAAAGCAACCTTTACGTACGAAAACCAGGCAGACTACGGGGGTGTGATAACTAACTATGCAAAAACGTGATAAATGATCGTGACGATGGTTTACGTATGCTTTACACAAACACTAAGCACATTGTTATCAAAATAGTTTTGATGGAGTTATTTTCGTCACAAAAATAGTTTGTTGGCAGCTACATGCTACTGCGTTGAAACCAGAAAACCATCAACAATCTACTATCAACTGACCCTGTTCAGCTCCTCCTCCAACAGTTCCATAATCATCTTTTTGTCCTTTTCAGCCAGTACCATGCTCTTGCCACGGTTTATGGCCAGAAACGGTCTGGGCGGTATCTTTACCTTGCGTCCCCGTCCGGCAGGGCCGCCAAATTGGTGAATGGCGGCATATTTGATATGACCACCAGTACCGATGGTTACGCTGTTTGCACCTGCCTGGCTGTGGATGGATGTTTTAAGGTCATGGCTTTCCACCAGGGTCTGTTTGCCCTGC
Organism: uncultured Geobacter sp.; assembly: GCA_964600635.1. Lineage (GTDB taxonomy): Bacteria > Desulfobacterota > Desulfuromonadia > Geobacterales > Pseudopelobacteraceae > Trichlorobacter. The sequence goes on from CAZRKG010000013.1 coordinate 29,677, forward strand.
AAATACTTTTTACCCTTTACAGAAAGTGTCCCCCTTTTTTTAAAGCCCTTCTTATGACCAAGCCCCAGCATCAGGGTTGTGGCTGCCAGCTTAGGCCAGGGCTTACCCGATGCATCTGATTGATTATCAAAGTTCTTCCGCACAGATTCTTCATAGAACAGCCCGATCCGTGTCATAACCGGTTTCAGGTTGCCCAGCCTGGCCTGAAGCTCTTTCAGCTTTGCCCTTATCTCTGCATCATCAATGGTTACGGTTATATTCATGGCGTTATCTCCCTTGTTGCACAAAAAGCCCTTTGGTTATAACATTAAAACATATCAGGTGGCTCACCGTCGGAATGCTTCCGACGCCTTCGGGGAAACCCGTTGATGAGCGCTAGCTGGGGTGCATCCCCAGCGGTGAGCTACCTGATCCTTTCAAATGTGTCCCTCACCTGCAAATCAGCCAGCCTGTCTTTTGTTTCAAACAGCGACAAAAAGTAGTTCTCTGTACCGTCACTTGTTCTTTTAAGTACCAGGCGGTACAGCTTGCCGTTACGGTTAAGGTAAATCAGCTTCAGATCAGACCGTTTATAGACCTCTCCCTTGTCAATAATTTCAGGTATCAGCCGATAATCATCCAATGTTATTTCCGGGTGGCCCTTGCCTGCCAGTCAGCCCCTTATTCTTTGCCAGACTGTCATCAGATAGCCAAACCACCTGAGCATTGGTTCCAAGTGCCACCTTGTCCGCTTCATTCAGCACCGCCACAGGAAAGTTGCCCTTTATCCTGCCAGCAATAAACTGCTCAAACTGTGGTTGCTGAACAAACTGCGTCATCCACGCCCTGGCTATATCCACAGGCAGCTTTTCAAACTTACCGGTCAGGGCTTCATAACCCTTTGCTGCCTCCTGCCCCACGTTGTAACCCCAGCCAGAATCAGCCGAGTTCTCCCAACCCTTTGGTAACTGCTTTTGCTGATCCGGTGTGGCGGCATACTCCTTGTCTAACACCGGCACGGCCCGGCAGTGGCAGCCAAACCCCTGGGGCGGATAATTCACAGCCCAGAAAGGATCATCTATTGGCCTTACTGTACCGTGCATGGCCTGGTGATGTGGTCTGGGGTGCATCACACCATCTGCATGGACATATCGCAGATACTTTATCCCCGCTTCCTTAAACTGCTGCCAGCGTCCGGCAGCGTAAGCACTGTTTATATTGGTTCTAAAGATCAGATCAGCCCGCCAGCCAGGGCCACCACCCTTTAACTGCCAACCGTATTTTTCCACCAGAGGCTTAAATTGCTGGCGAAACTCCCGTATATCCATGCCGCCTACAACGTGGGCCGCTGGCAGCAGATGCAGCGGGTAAAGGATACACGCCCCTACCTGCGTTACAGTGCTGTAAATGACCACCGCACCCGACCTGCCCACCGTGCCATGCACGGTAAAATCTTTCCGGCAGACCACCCGATCTGGAATATCTGGTACCCGCCAAACGGCTTCCGCTGCCGCTGTTCTGTCAACAGCGTATCAGAGGATGATCTTGAGCTGGAAGGCTGGAAGGTAGAAACAAAAGACCCCACCGGCAAGCTGTATGAACCTACTGACCCCTACACCGGCAACAAACAGCCTGCCAGGCTGATGATGCCGGATGCTGGCTGGATGTTTAATCCAGGCAAGGCGGCACAGAAGCATATAGAGCAACTGCTGAAAGACAAGTTGGGTGGTTTCCACCCTGAAATAGCCAGACAATTACGTGATGAAATGGCAACACCGCAAGGGCTGGCCCACCTGCATGATGTGAAGGATTACAAATCACTTGATAATCTGATGAAGGATTTTGCAGGCAGGCAACCCCAGGCGTTTAACGCAGGGTACCGCTCCATAATTGAAGCGGATAGCGATAAATTTTTCATGGCAACAAGACCTGCATCTGGCCGGTTTTATGTATCAAGCCAAACATTCCCAGGGTCAGGAGATTTTAGCCCCTCTAAAGACCTGATAGGGGCCATGCAGAAAATCCGCAACGGCAAGGCTTTGACCTTTAATGAAGAGTATTCAGTTGAAAGCCTGTGGCATGAGATCAACCACAACAGGGCAAGGGGAAACTCGGTAATAAAGGGCCAAAACGGCCTTATGCAGATGGAGACCCTGAATCAGTTTGTTTCACGGCACACCTACCCAGACTTTATCCAGACGTTAGGGGGCAGGCACAGCATCAGGCAGATATACTGGAAAAAGGGTATGGTTACAGCGGCTGGGTAAAAAACTTCAGGTCATTGTTGTCTGCACTGGATGTTGACGAGGTAAAGCACCTGGATCAGTTTAAGGAGATACTCTTTAAAAAATCACAATCAAGGATAGGTAGCAACCTGGCTACAATGTTGAGCAAAACCAGTGGAAAAGATAAGCGACTTATTGCCTGGTGTTTGGATCGACTGGATACATCAGAATATGAGGTGGGGATAAAGACGCTATTCAATCCTCGCCCAGGCAATCCTTGAGCTGGGTGTTAAATCTGCGTTGGGGATCTTTGATTTTTACCAGATAGTTTTTAGCAGTTGCCATGTCGCCACGTAGTTCATAAAGCCAGTATATTTCAGAATATAAGGAATCTTGATTATGCCACGATAGATGATTTTCCCTTGTGGTTGTTTCCCCGCAAATGTCTGCCAGCTCTTCCGGTGTCGGATTATGATCAAATATAGTTTCCATGTGGCTATTTTAACAGAAAAGGACAAGCTATGTAAGTTAAAAAAGCAAAGGAAAGCTATTCCCACGCAGGAGCATGGGAACGAAACGAATGTCAGAAATGCTGACATTGCAAATACAGGATAAAAGGGAGAGGCGGTGTGAAAAAAATCGGTTCAATTCATACAACTGTTGTCGCAGACAACTCACGAACTCCTATGGAAATACGCGAGTTTTGGGGTGGCACTGTTTACGGTCAGTGCATAGAGATTGTCAACCGGCTGCATCAACTAGAACCAGGAGCGGTGCTTACGTTAGATGCTGCGGAGGAGCTGCTGAAAAACTTCCACGGGGTACTGCTGGAAACCATAGAGAGCAGTTTGCAACAACTGTCTGCCACTTAGTGGCTACAGGACATGGAACAGCCGTCTATGAATACGGCTTCAACTGGTTTTTGATGGCAGTTAAATCATTGCACAAACAACAGCAGAAAGAGATGCAGCGGATGGCAGCAGCGGTAAGAATAGGCAGGTTTAGCGATGATAAGGAGTGGCGGAAGTTTTGCGTGGTTTAGTCCAGATACAGATCCCACATGCTTTTTGCTTTGTTCTCTGGCGGTGCAGGGGTGGTGGATGCCCCCCTGTTGCCACGGGCAAAACCAGCGGCAACTCCAGCCACAAATAGTATAAAGATGATCAAAAGTTCCATGCGGGGATATGTACCATGTCAGACAATAAAGTGCAAATAACCATATCGGCACAAGACCTTGCCAGTGCAGTAATCAAGGGTATTAACGATACCCTGGGTAAAGCCGGTGATGACGTTAAACAGCTTTCCGACAACATGGAGAAGGCCGGAGCCAAAGGCCAAAGCAGCCTGGGGGACTTGCTGACCCCGTTACGTCAGATACCGCTGGCTATTAACCAGACCATACAGACAGTGCAGCATCTGTGGCGGGGTCTGGCGTCCCTGTCAGAACCGGCCATGATAATGGACAAGCTGAACACACAGTTTGCGGCAGCCAGCGGATCAGCCCAGACTGCCGCCCGTGATCTGCAATTTGTAAGGGAGATTTCTGCCAGCCTTGGCCTTTCCTTTACGGAATCAGCCGCCGGTTTTGCAAAGTTTTCAGCCTCTGTACGGGGAACATCCATTGAGGGGGAACAGGTCCGCAAGGTATTCACCGGCGTTGCCAAAGCATCCACCGCCCTGCGTCTATCTGCCGATGAAACAAACGGGATACTGCTTGCATTCAGCCA
>CAZRKG010000014.1:0-30745 GCA_964600635.1 uncultured Geobacter sp.
CGATTCCGGCTCTGGGCACCATTAAAATCAAGGGGTTACGTCACTGGCGTATCCCCTTTTTTATTTACACCGTATTATTATTTAATCCACAAATTATCTGCCCTGAATCTTCTTCACTACAGATATTTGTAACTTTCACTAAGATAAGCAGATTCAGCATAACTAAATAAAAGGTGAAACCAGATGAAACAGCCAGACAAAAATGGACATTTTGGCACTTTTGGAGGTCGCTTTGTTCCAGAAACCCTGATGCCAGCCCTGAAAGAGCTGGAGGAGGCCTATCTTCAGTTTCGTAATGACAAAGAATTCCGACAGGAGTTCGACTACTATTTGCGAGAATATGTAGGCCGTCCTTCACCACTTTATTTTGCAGAAAAACTGACCAGAAAACTTGGCGGTGCGAAAATATACCTCAAGCGTGAAGATCTAAACCATACTGGTGCCCATAAGATTAACAATACCATCGGGCAGGGATTGTTAGCACGCCGGATGGGTAAAGATCGTGTTATTGCCGAAACCGGTGCAGGGCAACACGGTGTAGCCACGGCAACGGTTGCAGCACTATTTGATATGCAGTGCGAGGTTTTCATGGGTGCAGAGGATATTCGCCGTCAATCCCTGAATGTATTCAGGATGAAACTGCTTGGTGCAAATGTTAATCCGGTTACCGCCGGAACAGCCACCTTAAAAGATGCAATGAATGAAGCATTACGTGACTGGGTTACAAATATTCGTAACACCTTTTATGTAATTGGCACTGTTGCCGGCCCCCACCCTTACCCGATGATGGTACGGGACTTTCAGGCGGTAATCGGGCAGGAGACAAAAAAGCAACACAATCAGGCAGAAGGCCGTCTGCCTGACGTTCTGATTGCCTGTGTTGGTGGTGGCAGCAACGCCATGGGATTATTTCATCCTTTTCTTAAAAACAGTTCCGTGCGTCTGATTGGTGTGGAAGCCGCTGGTCATGGTCTTGCATCTGGTTCCCATGCTGCCCCGCTTTGCAAAGGTCAACCAGGCATACTGCATGGACAACGCAGCTATCTGCTGCAAGATCAGCATGGACAGGTGGCACATGCCCATTCAATCTCTGCCGGACTGGATTATCCGGGAGTCGGGCCAGAACATGCCTGGCTTAAGGAATCAGGGCGTGCTGAATATACCTCGATAACAGACAAGGAAGCCCTGGAAGCCTTTCAGGTTCTGACCAGGGAGGAGGGAATAATGCCTGCTCTCGAATCCTCACATGCGATTGCCTGTGCCATTAAGCTGGCTTCATCCATGTCAACAGAACAGACTATTGCAGTCTGTCTGTCTGGCAGGGGTGATAAGGATATTCATACTGTTGCTGATGCTTTAGACGATGAATTTTAATCCTGTTTTATTTAGTTTACCCTTGTTAAAGCCGCATACATGCGGCTTTTTTCATTGACTGATCATAAAGTATACGGTATCAATCAAAAATTGTTTTATTATTAAAAGGGAGGTTATCTAATGCATCTAGTTGATCAGATCAAAACAAAAGCAAAAAACAATCTTCAAACTGTTGTTCTGCCGGAAAGCTATGATGAGCGGACTCTGTACGCTGCTGAAAAGATTGTTAAAGAACAGTTGGCAAAACTTGTTATTTTGGGCGATCCAACCAGGATTCTGGCTGATGCCACCTCAAAAGGGATCAGCCTTGAAGGTGTTCAACTTTTGAATCCTGCACAATCTCCTAAATTGGATCAATATGTTGCAGACTTGGTAGAGCTGCGTAAGTCAAAAGGTCTGACAGCAGAAGAGGCAAAAAAGCTGCTTACAGACGACGATAATCTTTATTATGCTGGCATGATGGTTAGAAATGGTGATGCTGGTGGAGAGGTCGCCGGTGCTGCAAACACCACCGGTAATGTACTTAAGGCCGCTTTTCAGACTGTCGGACCCGCTACGGGTATCAAAACAGTTTCATCTTTTTTCCTGATGATCACTAAAACAGCAGACTTTGGCGAAAACGGCATTGTGCTTTTTGCCGATTGTGCTGTAAATCCCAATCCTGATGCACAGGCACTGGCAGAGATTGCAGTTGCGACTGCCGGCAACTGCAAAGCTTTTCTGGATGTTGATGCCCGTGTAGCTATGCTTTCGTTTTCAACCAAGGGTAGTGCCGCCCATACTGATGTGGATAAGGTTACAAAGGCAATGGAGCTGGCAAAAGCGATGAAGGCAGACCTTCAGATTGATGGCGAATTACAGGCGGATGCAGCATTACTGCCATCTGTTGGTGCAAAAAAGGCTCCGGGCAGCCCTGTAGCTGGTAAAGCCAATGTGCTGATCTTCCCTGACCTTGATGCCGGAAACATAGCCTATAAGCTGGTAGAGCGTGTAGCTGGGGCTGAAGCTGTGGGACCTGTGATCCAGGGCCTTAATAAACCGGTTAATGACCTGTCCCGTGGATGCTCCGTGGATGATATAGTGAATGTAACCGCCATTACTGCGGTTCAGGCAGGTGCTTGAAACCTGATCTTGATTATATAATTACGTAAAGCAATAGTAACAGCTTATTAAATAAAAAGAGCGTCCCATCAGGGACGCTCTTTTTATTAGTCTTATATCTAATAGAGTTACTAAACTATCAGCCTAAAATTCTGACTGCTTGCTGTGCAAAATCCAGGATTACAGATGGGATAATACCAGGAATCAGCGAACCAGCAGCAGAAATTGTCAAAGCGAGTGCAATCGGAGCAGACACTGTAATCCAGTCAAATTGCTCTTCACCAGGTCTAAAGTACATGTAAACCGTCACACGCAGGTAGTAATAAACAGAGGCAGCACTATTCAGCACACCGATAATTGCCAGCCAGACATAACCTTCCTGAACTGCACCCGAAAAAAGGTAGAACTTGCCAATAAAACCTGCGGTGGGTGGCATACCAGCCAGTGAGAACAGGAACAGTGCCATAGCAGCAGCAAGCAGGGGTTTTTTCTGTCCTAAACCAGCAAAGTCCATAACAGTGCCATTAGGTTCACCCTGTTTACCAACCAGAATAATTACAGCAAAGGCCCCAATGTTCATGAATGCATAGGAAAGCATATAGAAGAGGATGCCAGAAGTACCGGTAGTATTGGCTGCTGTCAGACCAACAAGGGCATAACCAGCATGGGCAATGGATGAATAGGCCAGCATACGCTTAATATTATCCTGGCGTAGGGCAGCAAAGTTACCGATAGTCATGGTAAGTACAGCCAGAATCCACAAAAGGTCAGACCAATCGGCCTGCATGGCAGGGAAAACAAAAATCAACAAACGTATGAGAGCAGCAAAACCAGCAGCCTTAGGCCCAGCAGACATGAAAGCTGTCATAGGTGTTGGTGCACCTTCATATACATCAGGGGTCCACATATGGAAAGGTGCCGCAGCAATTTTGAATAAAAAACCGGACAGCATCAGAAACATACCGATCAGCAACACCGGATTGGAAGCACCACCAGCCACTGTTACAAGAGAGGCAATCTCAGCCAGACGTGTTGTACCTGTTACACCATAAATAAGTGCCATACCATAAAGCAGGAAACCGGTGGAAAAAGCACCAAGTATGAAATATTTCATGCCAGCTTCGCTGGATTTAATATTATCCCTGTTAAATCCTGCCAATACGTACAGGGCAATTGACATAAGCTCCAGACCAAGAAAAAGGGTCATAAGATCTGTAGCTGCTGCCATCAGCATCATACCAACCGTAGTAAACAGAATAAGCGGATATAGTTCACCATGATTGCAGTTTTCTCTTTCAATATACTGATCACTGATCAGCACAGCCAGACCTGCTGCAACAAGGAAAATTATCTTGCAGAAAATTGCGAAGTTATCAAGCACTATCGCATTACTAAAGCTTGATATATTACTGCCCCAACCAGATACAGCAGCCAGACCTGCACCAACGATACCGATCAGACTAAGCCAAACCAGATAAGTCTTGGATTTGGACGGGATGAAGACATTAACCAGCAGAAGTGCCATGCCAAGAACCGACAAAATTATCTCCGGCATTATGACAGTCGGGTTAATCGTCTGAAAGAGTTGAGCTACATTGATATCCATTTAACAGTCCTCCAGGAAGTTAACTCAAGCGATCTATTGACCGGTCGATTCATCAGCAACTGATTCAACTGCAGAATCAGCTGCAGGCTGCCCTTGCTCTATACCTTCTGCCGGAACTAGCTCAAATACTGTTGCAGGCTCTGCTGGCACAGTAAGTTGTGCGGTTGCCGCAGGCTCAATACGGGTATGTGCAATCACCTTTTTAATGGAAGGGGACATTTTTTCAATGAAGGGGTTAGGATATACACCCATCCAGAAAATCATGATAAGCAGTGGCACCATCAAAATAATTTCGCGGGCATTCAGATCAGAAAGCACTTGGTTTTTAGGGTTGTCAAGCTCACCGAACATAACACGCTGGAACATCCAAAGCATGTAAACAGCCGCAAAAATAACACCAGAAGTTGCAATTACTGTCCACCAACGCAGACTGCTCTCAAAAGCACCAACAAGAATCAGAAATTCACCGACAAAGCCGTTCGTACCTGGCAAGCCAACGGACGACATGGTTACAATCATAAAGATTGTGGCAAAAATCGGCATCTGCTTGGAAAGACCACCAAAATCCGTAATCAGACGCGTATGGCGACGCTCATAAATAAAACCAACAATAAGGAACAGTGCACCGGTTGAAACACCGTGATTCAGGTTTTGCAGCAATGCACCTGTAACACCCTGCTCATTCATTGACAGCAGCCCAAGGATTACAAATCCAAGGTGTGCAACTGAAGAGTATGCAACCAACTTCTTTACATCCTCCTGCACCATTGCCACTAAAGCCGCATAAATAATACCAATTACAGACAAGGTTGCTAGTAAAGGGGCAAACTGGTATGTAGCCTCAGGGAAAAGCGGCATAGCGAAGCGGATGTATCCGTAAGTACCCATTTTAAGCAGAATAGCTGCCAGAATAACAGAACCTGCAGTAGGAGCTTCCGTATGTGCATCTGGTAACCATGTATGTACCGGGAACATTGGTACCTTGATGGCAAATGCCAGTGCAAATGCTGCAAATAACCAGGTTTGTGTTGCAGGATCAACCTTCAGGTCATAGAAGTGCAGCAGACTGAAGTTTGTGATGCCAGCCTCTGTACCCAGAAAGTACAGGTAAATCAGAGCAACAAGCATCAGAAGAGAACCGGCCATTGTATAGACAAAGAACTTAACAGCAGCATATACACGGTTCTGTCCGCCCCAGATACCAATAATAAAGTACATCGGAATCAGCATTACTTCCCAGAAAATGTAGAACAGGAAGAGGTCCAGGGAAATAAATGCACCGAGCATACCTGTGTGGAGCAGTAGCAGGCAGATCATGTATTCTTTTACATTATCTTCAACGGCTGTCCAGGTAGACAGTACAGCAATCGGCATAATAAAGTTTGTCAGAACAACCAACCAAAAGCTGATGCCATCAATACCAATATTGTAGCGCATTGCAAACGGGCCTGCGGCAATCCATGGTACATTTTCTGTAAATTGGTAGTCAGCAATTGGCTGAAAACCTGTAATAATCGGCAGTGTAACCAAAAAAGTTACGATTGTTGTTGCCAATGCGACACTGCGAAGCACTCCGTTGCTGCCTTTAGGTATAAAAAGCAGTAAAAGTACTCCCGCTATTGGCAGAAATGTCATCACGCTAAGAATGTTACTCATCGAATCTGCTCCTTTAATGCAAATAACAGATGATAATTACTTAAACAGGTAGTAACCAACGATTACCACGACACCGAAAGCCATTGACCAGGCATAATTGTAGATTTGACCGGTCTGGACGTAACGGATGACACCTCCAAAAGACATTACTATTTTGGCAACACCGTTTACACAACCATCTACAACCACAACATCAAATCCCTTCCATAGGAAGCGTCCAAGCGACTTACATGGGTTCACAATAACAAAATCATAAATCTCATCAATATACCACTTGTTATAAACTGCACGATGCAACGCAGGGAAAGTAGATGTAAATTTACCTGGAATTGACGGATTTGCAATATAAAGTGAGTAAGCAATAGCAATACCTACTACAGCAATCAACACAGACACCGCCATCAAGCCCCAAACCACACCATCACTATAATGCACCTGATTTGTATTAGCTTGCATATAAGCAATTGCGTTTGCAAATACAGGGTCGAGATAATGTTCAATATAATTTGGAATGTGGCCTAAAGCATGTCCAATAACATGTGGAAGTCCAATATAGCCACTGGTTACAGAAAAGAAAGCCAATATTATCAAGGGAATAACAATTACCATTGGCGATTCATGTAAATGTTTCTCAGCACCGGCTTTAATACGACTAGTACCGTGGAATGTCATGAACAAAAGTCTGAACATGTAGAATGCTGTCATCAAAGCGGCACAGGCGGCAAGGCCCCACAGCAGAATATTCAGACCACCATGAAGGGAGTTTGAAAAAGCAAACCAGAGAATCTCATCCTTAGAGAAAAAGCCAGCAAAGCCAGGAATACCAGCAATAGCTATCGTTGCAATAAGGAAAGTAGCATAGGTCTTTGGCATATACTTTGCCAAACCACCCATATTACGCATATCCTGTGGATCATCATTGGAATGAATAGCATGCAATGCATGGTGCATTGAGTGAATAACAGCACCGGAACCAAGGAAGAGACAAGCCTTGAAGAATGCGTGTGTCATTAAGTGGAAAATACCAGCTGTAAAGGCACCAACACCCATTGCAAGGAACATATATCCAAGCTGGGAAACTGTTGAGTAGGCAAGTACACGCTTAATATCGTTCTGAGCCGTACCAATGGTAGCAGCAAAAAAAGCAGTACAAGCACCAACAACGGCCACTACCATCATTGTTTCTGGCGAACGGATAAACAGATAACTCATTCTGCCAATCATGTATACACCAGCAGTAACCATTGTTGCAGCGTGGATCAAGGCAGATACCGGAGTTGGGCCTTCCATAGCATCTGGTAACCACGTATATAATGGAATTTGTGCTGATTTTCCTGTAGCACCCAAAAAGAAGCACAGGGTAATAACTGTAACTACACCCCCTGTTGGGAGCAGGTCAGCGGAGTTAGCAAGCTCTGTAAACTGAATAGTCCAGATACCGTGATTCTGACCAAGCCACCAGAACAGTGTGAAAGTACCAAGCAGAAAGCCAAAGTCACCAATACGGTTCATAACAAAAGCTTTTTTACCTGCATCACCAGCAGACTTTTTATGAAAGTAATAACCGATCAACAAATATGAACAAAGACCCACACCTTCCCAACCAACAAACATCAGCAGAAGGTTGTTACCAGTCACCAGTAGCAACATTGAGAAGACAAACAAATTCAGATAAGCAAAGAATCTGTAAAATCCTTCTTCACCGTGCATATAACCAATTGAATAAATATGTATCAGTGTGCCGATTCCTGTAACTACCAGCAGCATTAAGCATGATAGCGGGTCAATCAGAAACGCTACATCAGCATTAAAATTACCCGCTGTCATCCAGGTAAAGATCTTAACGTTTACAGATCGTTCGGCCACTGGCAATGAAAGCAGCTTAAGAAAGGTAAACAGAGATACAATAAATGAGAAGAATACTGCCAATGCACCAATACTACCGATGACGGCTTCATTTTTGATTCGCTTCCCCAATAGACCGTTAATCAGGAAACCGATCAGTGGGAATAGTGGTATCAGCCACACATTGTCGAACATTGAGCTACTCCTTTATATCGTCTTTTGTGTATTGTTAACAAGACATATCGGCAATGCAACACCGACTACCACTTGAGAAGATTAACATCATCCAGATCAATGGACTCACGATTATTAAAGAAGGCAATAAAAAGAGCCAGACCAACTGCAGCTTCAGCAGCAGCCACTGTCATAATAAAGAAGACAAAAATCTGACCATCAAGGTTGCCTAAATGCCGTGAGAAAGCGATAAAGGTGAGGTTGACGGCATTCAGCATCAACTCAATACACATAAAGACAACAATCGCATTTTTACGAGTTAAGACACCTACTGTCCCTATGGCAAAAAGAATTGCACTGATTAACAGGTAGTTATTTAGTGTATCCATTGTAAGGTACTCCTAAGATAATTTACGCTTGGCAATAATAACTGCACCAACGATTGCAACTAAAAGAAGGATTGATGTTACCTCAAACGGTAACAGATACTCTGTAAACATGACTTTACCAATCAGCTCAGTATGGCCAACCTGATTGATCATAGCCTTATCAATGTCACCAACTGCATCAGAGAACTTGCCACGGGTTAAGAAGATCACAGAAAAAATAAGTAAAACAAGTCCGGTGATAGCACTTAGTGCAATTTGGCGATGTGACTTCTTACCTGCATCTACACGTATGTTAAGTAACATTATGGTGAAAATTATCAGAACCATAATTGCACCAGCATACACAATAATCTGAATTGCTGCCATAAAGGGTGCATTCAACATGACATAGTAAGTTGCCAGGCAAAAGAATGTCATGACCAGTGCCATGGCACTATTGATCGGGTTTTTACATGTAATGACCAATAGTGCCGACAAAATGGTCACTATTGTGACAATGCCAAAAAAGACAGATGAGATGTCCATGTACTACACTCCTTTATTTCTTTTCTTGAAGTCGCTCTTTTGTAAAGATGAAGTCTTCACGATGATAGTTTGCCAATTCAAATTCACCTGTCATTTTCAGTGCATCAACCGGACAAGCTTCAACACAATATCCGCAGAAAATACAACGTAACATGTCTATTTCATAAACTGATGCAAACTTATCGTGGTTTTCATCCTCACCTGCTTCAACAGTAATACATTTTGCAGGACATACTGTAGGACAAAGGTAGCAGGCAACACATTTGGTTTTATTGTGCGATACTTTCAGTGCATGTAATCCACGAAATCTTTCAGCAACTTTTGGTCTTTCCTCTGGGTACATCAGTGTAATCGGCTTTTTGAACAAATGACTCAGAGTAATCTTCATGCCTTGAAATATGGGAGTGAATGGGTTTGACATAATTTATGATCCTTTAAATCTAAAGATAGCTGGTTGGTTCTGAATAAAATTAGCCAAAAAATGTATAGAATCCAAATATACCTGCTATTGCAGTTAAAACAATTACTACTAAAGATGCCGGCAGCAGTACCTTCCAACCAAGAAACATCAACTGGTCATAACGATAACGCGGGAGTGTTGCACGAATCCACATTGCACAGAACATAAGAAAATACACTTTAATTACAAAATAAACTGGTGATAAAAGCGGGATCATTGTACTGAACGGCCCATGCCATCCACCAAGGAATAAAGTAACCATCATAGAGCTGACAGTGATAAGGTTTGCATACTCTGCCATAAAGAACATAGCATACTTCATTGAAGAGTACTCTGTACAATAACCTGAAACCAGTTCTGTTTCTGCTTCTGGAAGGTCAAATGGAGTACGGTTAATCTCTGCTAAAGTACAGATATAGAAGATTACACCCGCAACAAAGGTCATCGGGCTGCTCCAGATAAACCATTTCCAACCAGCTTGTGCAGCAACTATCTCCTGCAATGACAGAGAGCCAACAATCATGAAGACTGGTACAATGGAAAGGCCTGCAGACAGTTCGTATGATATCATCTGAGCTGATGCACGCAGACCACCAATTAACGAATACTTGCTGTTTGATGACCAACCTGCCAGAACAAATCCATAAACACCAAGGGACGCCATTGCAAGAATGTATAAAACACCCACATTAAGATCAAAAACCCTACCTAAAGCAGTATCATAATATCCTGTAATCTGAAGCGGGACTTTATAACCAAAAAACTCAATTGTACTGCCAAAAGGGATTGCAGCAAAAGTCAGGAATGCAGGAACAAGTGCAATCAGTGGAGCCAAGACAAATGTAAATTTACTGGCCTCACCAGGAATTATTTCTTCTTTAAAAAATAACTTCAATCCATCTGCAATAGGCTGCAACAAACCCATTGGGCCTGTTCTGTTGGGTCCGACACGAACCTGCATATAGCCTATGACCTTACGTTCTGCATAGGTAGCATAAGCAACAGAAAGAAGCACAAAAACAAAGGCTATTAACACCTTGGCCACCATGGCGATGTAGTAGTACGTCGGCAGTCCTAGAATTTCGCTTCCCATTGATCTCTCTTCCTTCTTTAGCTGTTGTATTCAGCTTGATTGAACTACTTACTAAGAGTTACAAAAGTAATGGATTCGTCTGAACAAATTGAACTAATCGGTGTTTCAGCAAAGTGATACGGTGCAAACAGTACGCCTTCTGACATGCGTGGTGAAATGTGTGCCACAAGTTCAACAGTACCAATATTGCTCTTAATACTTACTTTATCACCTTCAGTAATATCTTTTTTAGCTGCATCGGTTCGGGATATTTCTACATAAGGTTCATGACATACTGAAGCAGGGCCTTCACCGTATAAAGACATGGTGCCACAATGGTAAAGTGCTGCACCTGTCGTTAGTATAAACCCTCCAGACTCTTCAACTACTCTCGTTACTTTTGGCAATACAAGCAAAGGCCTTAATACTGATTTTACAAACTCCCCACATTCAATAAGTTTACTGTAATTAATAGACTTATAGCAATCAATGCTACTGAACACACTTTCCACAGATTCTGGTGCCTGCCCCCCCAGTCTGGTGATAAGCTCTGAAATAATATTAAAATCTGTTCGTGCCTGACCAACTGCAGGGATAATTGGAGAAATCTTCTGCACCCTGCGATCTGTACTTGTAAACGTTCCTTCTTTTTCAGCATAAGAACAAGCAGGCAATACCAAGTCAGCCATAGCAGCCGTCTCCGTCAGAAAGAGATCCGCTACAGCCAGAAATTCAACCGATTGCAGTGCTTTGATGACGTTGGGCTGATTACGGTAGGATACTACTGGGTTCTCACCGGCAATCAACAAAGCTTTGATATTTCCTGCAGCAGCAGCATCCAGAATTTTCTTAGCGTCCAAACCATTAACACCAGGTATAAAGCCAACATCTAAGGCACCCTGACTGTTATTCTTTTCTTGCAATGCCAAAATGCCATTACCTTCATTTTCAAGTTTACCAGCCAGAATAGCCAGGTTAGCAGCCGCATGGACAAGATCTGCGTTAGTCTCAGGATAGGCCAAACCTGTAGTAAACATAATCACTGCTTTTTCAGCAGCAGCATAAGCACGGGCTAATTCACGGATCTGCTCTGCATTAACACCACTATCAGCAGCAACTTTTTCAGGCGTATAATCTTGCAAATATTTGACCAGCTCTTCAGAAGGAGCTGTTACTACAAGCCCTTCGTCCACCAATACCTTGGCCAAGGCATTCAAAATTTGTATATCTGTACCAGGTTTGTTAAGCAAAAGGTTTGTACCTGGCAAACGCGACACCTTGCCACGCTTATCTGAAACTATATTCAGTTTTACACCTTTATTTTTTACTGCCATGTTAACTTCAAAACCAACTACTGGATGCGTTTCGTAACAGTCAGTTTTTATCATTAACAACAGATCACTCTTTTGAATATCAAGGATCGTCGCAGAAGATGCGGCTACACCCAAACTCTTTGCAAGCCCTTCAGAAACCGCTGTATGACCATATCCTGCTGAATGATCAATATTTTCAGAACCAAGCTGCTCTTTCATAAACTTCTTGAGCAAGGCTAATTCTTCATTTGTTAGACGGGCAGTGGCCAAAGCCGCAGAAGCAGATCCAGATGTTTTCATTTTTTCAGCCAGTAGCGTCAAGGCTTCATCCCAAGTTGCTTCAACCAGTTGACCATCCTTCTTAATTAAAGGGGTTTTAAGCCTTTTATCTGATGAAATGAACTGATAACCAAAACGTCCGCGAACACAAAGCTGGCCATTATGGAATCCCTGATCTTCATCATAAATTGTGGTTACAATAGTCTTATTGTCTTTAACACCAAGAGTAATATTACAGCCTGTTCCGCAATACCCACAAACCGACTTCTTGTTTTTAAGGGCCCAGAATCGGGATTTAAATTTAAATGGTCTGGCCAGAAGGGCACCAACCGGACAAACTGAGATACAAGACCCGCAGAATTCGCACGAAAGCGGGCCGTCAAACTCTGTCCCAATTTTAGTCTCAATACCACGGCTGATAAAGGTAAGTGCACCACGTGATACTATTTCATCACAGATACGCACACATTTACCGCACAATACACAACGGTTCTGATCACGTTCTATCAGAGGGTTGTTGTAATCAATTTCAAATTGAAATTTTTCATCTTCAAGATGATTGCTGTTCACTTTGTAATCGTAGGTTAGATTCTGAAGTTCGCAGTCACCACCTTTATCGCAAACAGGGCAGTCCAACGGGTGATTCAGCAATAACAGCTCGAGAACCAGTTTTCGGGCTTTGATAACGTCTGGCGTAGAGCTGCGAACAATCATCCCTTCTGTAACCGGTGTAGTACAAGCAGGGATCAGACGACCTTTCATCTGCTCTACTTCCACCAGACACATCCGGCAGGCACCAAACGGCTTCAGCTTTTTATCATGACACAGGATAGGGATCTTGATACCGATTGCTTTAGCAGCATCATAAATTGTTGCGTCCTTATCTACAGAAACCTGTTTATCATCAATTGTCAGTGTTACCATCACAACCTCTTTATTAGGTGAATGACTAAGTTACCTAGTAGTTATTCAATAGCCATGAAACGACATGCATCGTAACAGGACTTACACTTGGTGCATTTTTCTTTATCAAGATAAGCAATCTGACCTTTTTCCCAAACAATTGCATCAACAGGACAGACTTTCTTACAGGCACCACATTTGACACACTTGTCCTCTACAACCTCCCAAATCAGCA
Organism: uncultured Geobacter sp.; assembly: GCA_964600635.1. Lineage (GTDB taxonomy): Bacteria > Desulfobacterota > Desulfuromonadia > Geobacterales > Pseudopelobacteraceae > Trichlorobacter. The sequence continues at coordinate 12,933 of CAZRKG010000014.1, forward strand.
GTTCTTTACATGAATTGGAAGGACAGCGTTTGTTAAAAATATGTGCTTCATATTCATCACGGAAATATCTGATTGTAGACAGAACAGGGTTAGGTGCTGTCTGTCCCAGACCACACAAGGACGCCTGTTTGATAGTGGTACCCATCTCAATCAGAGTTTCAATATCACCTTCTCGTCCATTACCTTCTGTGATCCTTATCAATATATCAAGCATGGCTTTCAGACCAATCCGACATGGAACGCACTTACCGCAAGATTCCATTCTGGTAAAGGCCAAAAAGAATTTAGAAACGTCAACCATACAGGTAGTCTCGTCCATAACAACAAGACCGCCAGAACCCATCATGGCACCAGCCTTAATCAGAGAGTCATAATCAACTGGTGTATCCAGAATTTCACCAGGAATACAACCACCAGAAGGACCACCTGCCTGTACCGCTTTAAACTTACGATTATTCAGGATACCACCACACACATCATAAATAACCTGGCGAATGCTCATACCAGCAGGAACTTCCACCAGTCCTGTATGTTTAACCTTGCCTGTTACAGCAAAAATCTTAGTGCCCTTAGTTGTATCGGTACCGATAGAGGCATACCAGTCAGCACCATTGTTTATAATGTGACGTACGTTGCCAAAGGTTTCCACGTTGTTAATGTTTGACGGGTACTGCCAGAGTCCCTTTACAGCAGGAAAAGGGGGGCGTGGGCGAGGCATACCACGCTCACCCTCAATTGAGGCCATGAGTGCTGTTTCCTCACCACAAACAAAGGCTCCGGCACCCTTCTTAATACGCATGTCATACGCAAAGCCAAGGCCATGACAATCTTTACCCAGATAGCCTTTTTCATAACAGACATCTATCGCCTTCTGCAGACGTGCAATTGCCAGTGGATATTCTGCACGGACGTAAACATATCCAAATTGCGCTCCAATGGCGTACCCTGCAATCATCATCCCTTCAATCAATGAATAGGGGTCGCCTTCCAGTAACGACCGGTCCATAAAGGCACCTGGATCACCTTCATCAGCATTACATATAATGTACTTTTTGTTGCCTGGCGAAGCAGCACAGAATGACCATTTCATACCAGTAGGGAAGCCACCACCACCACGACCACGTAGCCCTGACTTTTTAATCTCTTCAATAACTTCAGACGGTTTCATGGTTTTAATGCATTTCTCAATCGCTTTAAAACCATCCTCTTCCAGAAAAGCCTGTAAGGATTCAGCATCTATCTGGCCACAACCAGACATACAAACCCTCATCTGAGCATCAACAAACTGGTTGTAGTATGGTTTGGCCTTACGTTTTTCCAGAGGCTCACCCGCTACAATATGCTCAGCAACCAACTTTTCAACCTCTTCAGGCTGAACAAAGTCATAGGTTGTACATCCTTTTTCATCAATAATATCAACAAGCACGTCGTTAGCACAAAGCCCCCGACATCCTGTTTTGATAACATCACAGCGTTTGCCAACGGTTGCCGACAAACCTTGTTCTTGAATTATACGATTAAATTCTGCCTCGACCTTTTTAGCACCAGCGGATATACCACCAGTACCTTGACAGATTAGTATTTTGATAGCTTCAGCCATTTGTTCTGTCCTCTGACACAAGTTCCGGTTTACATCGGAAGTGCTGAATAATGCTTAACAACTTCATCTACACGCTGGACTGTCATCTTGCCATAGGTCTCATCATTTATCATTGCCAGTGGTGCCATACCACATGCTCCCAGACAGGCTACCAACTCAAAAGTAAAACGACGATCAGATGAGGTTTCAGCATGACCTATACCAAGCCGCTCAAAGAAAGATTCCTTAATACGTTCTGCACCCAGAACGTGGCAAGCGGTCCCCATGCACACCCTGACTATGTATTTACCGCGGGGCTTCAGGTGGAACTGAGCATAAAATGTTAAAACCCCATAAATCTGTGCCGGATATACATTCAGCCTTTCAGCAATATAGTCCAGTGCAACCGATGGGATATAACCATATTCATCCTGTACCCCTTGCAGCACAGGCATAAGATTCCCTGGCATGTCGATATATTTCTGAATAATTTTTTCAGCAATCGACAAGTCTATGACAGGTTCTTCCGTTTCATTAACTTCTTGTGTAGCAACCGCTTCACTCATTGTGCGGCCTCCCTCTCAGGTAAAGGTTTAGCGGTCAATCTCGCCAAGCACAACATCCAATGTACCAATGACAGCAACCAGGTCTGCCAGCATAAGGCCCCTCATCATCGGTGCCAGTGCCTGCAGGTTAACAAAAGATGCAGGGCGTACACGCATTCTGTATGGCTTACCACTACCATCACTAACAATATAAAAGCCTAGCTCACCTTTAGGAGCTTCAACAGCAAGATAAGTCTCACCCGCAGGAACCGAATAGCCTTCACTGGCTATTTTAAAGTGGTGAATCAGCCCTTCAATAGTATTATAAACAGATTCTTTTGGTGGATACGCTACCTGCGGATCATCTGTAAGCACAGGACCTGGCTTTAAACGATCAAGCCCCTGCTGAATAATCCTACATGACTGACGCATCTCATCCAGACGTACTTTATAACGATCGAATACATCACCTTTGTGATATACCGGAACTTCAAAATCATAGGTATCGTAGTCTGCATAAGGAATGTCACGGCGCAGGTCAAAGTCCACACTGGAACCGCGCATAGCAGAACCGGTAAGACCAACATCAAGTGCTTCTTCACGGGAGATATAGCCAATATCAATTGTACGCTTTCTCCAGATAGGGTTATTTGTCAGCAGGTTTTCGTAGGTATCAAGATAGCCTGGCATGTCATTGACAAAATCCTGCACTTTCTTTTCAAATTCTGGCGGTACATCCATGGAAAGACCACCGGCACGGAAGAAGTTAGAGGTCATCCTGGCACCCGAAATCAACTCGTAGGTTTCCATAACCACTTCACGCTCACGGAAGCAGTACAGAAAGACTGTCATTGCACCAATATCAAGTGCATGGGTAGCCAGCCATACCAGGTGTGACTTCAAACGGGTCATTTCTGCCATGATAATACGGACTGTCTTGGCACGCTCTGGAACATCAATACCCAAAAGCTGTTCAACAGCAAGGATATATCCCAGGTTATTGCTCATAGGTGCCAAATAATCCATACGGTCGGTCAAGGGCAGCACCTGGTGGTATGTGCGATGCTCAGACAGCTTTTCTATACCACGGTGCAGGAAGCCAATATCTGCATCCATACCAACAACGGTTTCGCCATCAACCTCAAGAACAAGACGCAAAACGCCATGCGTACTTGGGTGCTGTGGCCCCATATTGATAGTCATTGTTTCTGTTTTAGCCATGAATTGCCTCGTACTTTTATAAATAATTGATATTTACTGACTAAGAGAGACGGCCCTTATAAGGCTCACGTCCTGGCCCCTGCAATGGATAGTCTTTACGTAACGGGTGACCCTCCCAATTGGCAGGCATCAGTATCCGACGCAGATCAGGGTGTTTGTTAAACCGGATTCCGAACAGATCATAAACTTCACGCTCGAGCCAGTTAGCAGAGGCATAAGCCTGCGTGGCACTCTCTATTACACAGTCTTCTTCCGAAACAGGTGCCTTCAAGCGGATCCGGTCTTTAAATGTAACAGACGTAAGCTGATAGACAACCAAAAAACGATCATCTGCCTTGCCCATATAGTCTAATGCAGTTACATCTGTCAGCATCTCAAATTTGCACTCTGATTTGAGAAAACGTAACACATCAATTATGGCTGCTTTATTTATTGTTACAATCCACTGACCACGATCCTGTGACACATCAAGGATGGAGGAGGAAAAGTTAGCTTGCAGCTTTTCTACAGCACGATTTGTCTCAGACATATCATGAAACCTTTATAAATATAGTTAATTAAGCGTCAAGAGTAGAAACACGCTCACCCAGACCAAATGCAGAACCAAAGGAACCAGCCTCTGTCATAATTTTGTCCTGCAGCTTCATTATGCCGTAAAGCAGGGCCTCTGGCCGTGGCGGACAACCAGGGATATAAACATCAACCGGCAGATACTCATCAACACCCTGCACCACGCTATAGGTATCAAAAATCCCACCAGAACAAGCACAGGCACCCATTGCTATAACCCACTTGGGTTCTGGCATCTGCTCGTAAACGTTCTGGATAACCGGCACCATCTTCTTTGTTACAGTGCCAGCAATAATTATACAGTCCGATTGCCTTGGCGATGCACGAAAGATGATTCCAAAGCGGTCAAGGTCATGGGAAGCGGCACCTGTTGCCATCATCTCAATAGCACAGCAGGCCAGACCAAAGGTCATCGGCCAGATAGATGACTTCCTTACCCAGTTAACCAGCTTGTCCAAAGATGTAACTGTAACGTTACCACCAAGCTGCTGATCTACTCCCATTCCAGTGCTCCTTTTTTCCAAACATATACGTAACCAACAAACAGGATTACGATAAAGAGCCCCATCTCAACCAGGCCAAAAAGGCCAAGCTGCTTGTACAACACAGCCCAGGGATAGAGGAAGACGGCTTCAATATCAAATAGAATAAAGAGCATAGCTATCAGATAAAATTTGACTGATACACGCTCTTGGGCAGAGCCGACAGGGTCACAACCACATTCATAAGGTGACGACTTGAGTGCACTTGGCTTTTTGGGGCCGATCAGTGCTGAAAACACCACTGAGCCTAACCCAAGTGCCAAAGCACAAAGTAACAGCAAAAAGATGGGCAAATATGCTCCAAGCATCCGGTTTTCCTCCTGAATCTGTTTGTTTGCTTACTTAATACCAATGCATACTGTATACAAAACGATGCCAAACTAAGTCTTTACAGACTGATTGTCAAGCACTTTTTAGCCTGACTTTATACAGCATCTGCTACCACAGACACACTTGCAACTAACTGTTATTCTATCCTTTTTTAACAAACAATATACTCAAGACAATTTTGGTCAACTTTGTCTATGTATTGTTTTCAGGGTTCAGAATTGACAAAAAACATACAGAAAGATAAAATTTTATAAACTCAGTTTGACTTAAAATTTTAGCAGGCTTTTGCTGTACACTATAAAACAGGAGAAAACTTGTAATGTCAAATATCCGTTCAAAAGAATTATTTAACCAGGCAAAGACAGTGATTCCAGGTGGCGTAAACAGCCCTGTAAGGGCATTTAGATCAGTTGGATCTGACCCTCTTTTTATTAAAAAGGCTTCTGGCTGTATGCTAACAGATGAAGATGACAATCAATATATAGATTACGTTGGCTCTTGGGGACCAATGATTCTGGGGCATTGTCGTCCTGAAGTTGTCAGTGCCGTTAAAGCTGCCGCAGAGAATGGGGCCAGTTTTGGCGCACCTACCAAACTTGAAACCACCCTTGCACAGATGGTGATTGATGCCGTGCCATCCATAGAGATGGTACGTATGGTCAGTTCAGGTACAGAGGCCACCATGAGTGCAATCCGTCTGGCCCGTGGCTATACCGGTCGTGACAAAATAATCAAGTTTTCCGGCTGCTACCACGGACATGCTGACTCTCTGCTTGTCAAGGCCGGATCCGGTGCAGCCACATTTGGTGTCCCCGATTCTCCGGGGGTTCCGGCTGACTTTGCCAAACACACCCTAACTGCTGAATATAACTCCCTGGAATCTGTCAGAAAACTGATAGCTGACAATAAAGACCAGGTTGCATGTATAATAATTGAGCCGATTGCCGGCAATATGGGTACTATTCCGCCTCAGGCCGACTTTCTGTCAGGGTTGAGGGAGCTTACCACTCAAGAGGGGATTTTACTTATTTTTGATGAAGTCATGTCTGGTTTCAGGGTGGCCTATGGTGGGGCACAGGAACTTTATGGCATAACCTCTGACATGACAACCCTGGGTAAGATAATTGGTGGAGGGCTTCCTGTTGGTGCATTTGGCGGCAAGAAGGAAATCATGGAAAAACTGTCCCCTTCCGGCGGTATTTATCAGGCAGGCACCCTGTCAGGCAATCCACTGGCTATGACCGCTGGCATAGAGACTTTAAAGCTCCTGCAAACACCTGGTTTTTATCAGCAATTGGAAGAAAAGAGCCGTATGCTGGCTGATGGCATCGCAGAAGCAGCCTCTGCTGCCGGATACCCTGTTTACTCAACAAGAGTCGGCAGCATGGTCTGCACCTTCTTCAGTCCACAACCTGTTTATGACTGGTCCACTGCCAGCAAGTGCGACACCCAGGCCTTTGCACGGTATTTCAATGCCATGCTGTCAGAAGGAATCTACCTTGCCCCATCACAGTTCGAAACAGCTTTCGTCTCCATTGCCCACGGTAAAACGGAAATAGAAGCCACCATATCTGCTGCCCGCAAATGCTTCAAGCTGATTGCCTGAACAAGATAGGCAAGGAATTGATTGACTGATGAATATTGTCTGTGCTATTGAATACGGGTTTGTATACAGCCTTGGATTGCCCTGAATGGAAAAAAACGATTTACGTAATATTTTTCTGAACCTGGGCATGGTCTCCAGTATGGGGATATCAGTTGTTCTGGCCATTGCTATTTCAGTCTGGTTTGGGCTAAGTCTGGATAAGTGGCTTGGTACTACGCCATGGTTTTTCTGGTTCTTTCTGCTGGTTGGCATAGCAGCAGGTTTCAAAAACATATATGTAATTGCTGGTCGTGAGATCAGGAGGCTCGACAAGCAAGATGATCAATGAAGAGCAACTGCCAAAGATCATCCTGCAAATAAGCCTGGTACTTCTTTTTCTTATCTCTGCCAGCAGTTACCTTTTTGTTTCTGCCTCAGCAGGGTCAGGTTTTTTTGCCGGTGCAAGCATAGCTATACTGAATTTTATCTGGCAACGTCGCTCACTGACCAACACACTGTTACACTCAGGATCAGTAGGCTCAGCAACTTTCCGTTACCTGATCCGTTTTGCCATAACCGGACTGGCACTATATCTGATTATAACCTCTGGCAAGGTATCCATTTTTGCCTTGCTGGCTGGCTTATCCGTAATAGTTGCAGTAATTGTTATGCTAACTGTTTATCAACTGTTTCATCAAAATAAAGGAGACTGAGTCCATGGTTCACCCGTTGTTATTTCTCCAGTTTCTGGTTGATATGCTGGAAAAGATGCTTGGTATCTCTCCAGAATCTGCCAGTGCAGTTGTTTACACCTGGGCAGTAATGATTTTCTTAGCTGCTGTATCCTTCATTGCCACAAAAACCATTAAAATTATCCCTGCCGGAGTTCAGAACTTCATGGAAGTGGTGGTGGATGGCATTGAAAAAATGATTAACGACACCATGGGTGAACAAGGTCGGCCATATTTTCCTCTGATTGCAACTTTGGCCCTGTTTATACTGGTTTCCAACCTGATTGCTCTGATCCCTGGTTTTTTCCCGCCAACCGCCAACATAAATACGACCGCAGCCTGTGCCATCATCGTGTTTATCTCAACCCATGTGGTTGGTATAAAGCATCACGGCCTGCACTATCTGAAACATTTTTGCGGCCCGATTATCTGGCTGGCACCGATCATGTTCTTCATCGAGGTCATCGGTCACCTGAGCCGTCCGGTATCCCTCACCCTGCGTCTGTTCGGTAACATGAACGGCCATGAACTGGTACTGATGATCTTCTTCGGTCTGGCACCCTTCCTGGTACCGCTGCCCATGATGCTGATGGGGGTACTGGTCTCCTTCATCCAGGCCTTTGTGTTCATGCTGCTGGCTATGATCTACATCCAGGGTTCCCTGGAAGAAGCACACTAAATAACAAGATCGGGAGTAATGTTGGGGTACAGAAATTCCTTTCCTCAACTGAACCTCGACATTAACCTGTTTTCACATCCTATACTATTTAGGATATAACCCCAGCAAAAGAGAGGAGAAGTAAAAATGAGCTTTTTTACGATGTGTGTTCTGGCAGCAGGTATTGGTATGGCACTAGGTACCGTCGGCACCGGTATTGGTCAAGGTCTGGCAGTTGCCCGTGCTGTTGAAGGTGTATCCCGCAATCCAGGTGCATCCGGCAAGATCCTGACCACTATGATGATCGGTCTGGCCATGATTGAGTCTCTGGCAATCTACGCCCTGGTTGTCTGTCTGATCATCCTGTTTGCCAACCCCTACAAGGATGTTGCCATTCAGGCTCTTCAAGCTGTAGCCAACTAAACCTCTGGCTTCATTCAGCAAAAAAGGCGGTCAGAATAATCTGATCGCCTTTTTTTATTGCTATTTAATACTTGTGACTGCTGGCTTCTCAGCTTCATTCAAAGGCATCATCAACAACCACCTTTACAGGTGCAGCAGGCTCCCCCTCCACAAGCAAACCATTTTTGTACTGTACAACTACAGTTGCCAGATACTGATAGCTATTACCGTAATGTACAGTCTGATCCCGATAGGTTACAACCTGCTCTGGTGGCAAGGTAGCCAACAAACTGCCGTTACCTGCCACGTCAGCTTCTGAGCGGTAAATTCTGACTGCAACAGGTTCTGCCTCCTGGGTTTTAGTAATTGTATTTTTGATACTGATGGTCACAAAGCCGCCAAAACTGTTCTTAACCGTTAAAACAGGAGCTGATGGCAATGGTTTGAGATCCAGCAGATCTGTTGTCATATATTCTGAAAAAATCCCCCCCCGTTGTACAGCCTGCAAACGGTAGCGATACTGCTCACCCTTTTTCAGATCCGCATCAATCATATTGATTCGGTTACCAGACCGTTGTGCTGGAGCCGGATACTCAGGATCAACCCTTTGCAGCTCCTGAAAGCTATCCAGACAGCTTTTACAATCATCGGCACCCGACACCTGACGGCTGACCAGCACCGCCTCCAGATCAGTCAAAGTTTTACCTGTCAGATCCTTACCTGGCAGGTTAAAACTAAGTCTGAAACTATCCAAACTCTGTTCCACCATCACCTGATCCGGTGGCTGTGCAACCAACATATCAGGATAGATCAACTGCCCTTTTTTGCCACAACCTGTTATGGCCATAAACCCAATTGCCGCCAACAGCAGCCCTGTCTGTCTGCCTTTTGTTATCATTGCTCTGCCCTGCAACGTCTGATTTCGTCTTCAACCCGATTTTTTGCAGTACCACCGACAACATCACGGGCATTAACACTGGCTTCAACTGTAATGGCAGCAAATATCTCATTATCAAAGTGGGGGGAGAACAGTTGCCATTCAGCCAGGGACAGCTCCTCAATCCCCATGCCATGTTCCACACAATAGGCCACTGCCTTACCCACCGCCTCATGGGCATCACGGAAAGGCAGGCCTTTACGTACCAGGTAATCAGCTACATCAGTGGCAGTTGAAAAACCCTGTCCGGCAGCCTGAGCCATGCTGTCACCATTAACCCGCATCTCACGGATCATATCGGCAAAGATCTTCAGTGACCCCTTAACAGTGTCAATTGTGTCAAAAAGCGGCTCCTTGTCCTCCTGCATATCTTTGTTATAGGCCAGGGGCAATGCCTTCATCACAGTCAGTAAAGCGATCAGATTGCCATACACGCGTCCGGTTTTGCCGCGCACCAGTTCTGGCACATCAGGGTTCTTCTTCTGGGGCATAATGGAAGAACCGGTGCAGAATCCATCGGAAAGATCTACAAACCTGAAGGCACTGGTGGACCAGATGATCAGCTCTTCTGATAAGCGGGAAAGGTGCATCATCAGAATTGAAGAAGCAGCTATGAATTCAATGGCAAAGTCACGATCAGAGACCGCATCAAGTGAGTTACGGGTGACGGCTGGAAACTCAAGCTGTTCCGCAACATAGCCACGATCAATCGGGAAGGTTGTACCAGCCAGGGCACCTGAACCCAGTGGCAGCACATTGACCCGCTTGAGACAATCCTGCATCCGTCCCAGATCACGCCTGAACATCTCAACATAGGCCAGCAGGTGGTGTGCAAACAGTATCGGCTGGGCCGATTGAAGATGGGTGAAACCAGGCATGATTACATCCAGGTTCTTCTCAGCCTGTTCCAGCAGTGCATCAATCAGCAGATCCAGATAGTTGCTGATCTCGGCAATTTCATCCCGCAGGTAAAGGCGAATATCCAGTGCCACCTGGTCATTTCTGGAACGGCCTGTATGCAGCCGTTTGCCAGCCTCGCCGATCTTCTGGGAAAGCCTGGCTTCTATGTTCATGTGAATATCTTCCAGGGCAACGGAAAAATCAAAGCTGCCTGCTTCAATCTGTTGCAGAATATCCACCAGGCCATGCACAATCTTCTCCACATCTTCCTGGGGAATGATCCCCTGGCGGCCCAGCATCCGTGCATGGGCCACTGATCCGCGAATATCGTGCTGATAAAGCCGTTTATCAAAGTCAATTGATGCGGTGAACTGCTCTACAAACTTGTCAGTAGGCTGTGTGAAACGGCCACCCCATAATTTGTCCTGTGACATCGTTGCTACTCCTGAAATCTTTTGTAAAAACATCGGGGCGATGATGACATCGCCCCGGTCAGTTCAGCAGTTGAAGTTTAATTTACTTCTTACCCTGCATCAGGGAGCGGATCCTGAGTCGCAGAGAGTTGATCTTGATGAATCCTTCTGCATCGGCCTGGTTGTAGACCTTATCCTTCTCAAAGGTGGCGAAATCCAGGTTAAAGAGGGAGTTTGTCTCTGACTTGCGTCCAACGGTGCGGCAATGGCCCTTATACAGTTTAACCCGTGCAACACCATTGACCGTCTTCTGAGAGTCATCAATCAAAGCCTGCAACATCTCACGCTCTGGAGAGAACCAGTAACCTGCATAGACCTGCCAGGCATAATCAGGGATCAGTGAATCACGGATCCGCATCACCTCACGATCCATTGTGATCTGTTCCACCGCAGAGTGAGCTTCACGCAAAATAGTACCACCAGGGGTTTCATAAACACCACGGGATTTCATACCAACAGAGCGGTTTTCCAGCAGATCGATCCTGCCCACCCCATGCTGCCCGCCAATAATATTCAGATGCTCCAGCAGTTGGGCCGGTGTCATCCTGACACCATCCACTGCCACTGCATTACCCTGTTCAAACTCTATCTCAACATACTGGGGCTTGTTGGGTGCTTTTTCTGGCTTGCAGGTCAGAACATACATATCCTCCGGTGCCTCGGCCCATGTGTCCTCCAGGATGCCACCTTCAAAGGAGATATGCAGCAGGTTACGGTCAGAAGACCAGGGACGTTTTTTGGTAACCGGAATCGGAATATCGTTCTTTTTTGCGTATGAGATCAGTGCTTTGCGACTGTTCAGCTTCCATTCACGCCAGGGGGCAATCACCTTGATGGATGGATCAAAGTGGTAGTAAGCCAGCTCAAAACGGACCTGATCATTCCCCTTGCCGGTTGCACCGTGGGAAACAGCATCACAGCCCTCAAGCCTGGCAATCTCCATCTGACGCTTGGCAATCAGAGGTCGTGCAATGGAGGTACCCAGCAGGTAGTGGCCTTCGTAAATGGCGTTGGCACGAAACATTGGAAACACAAAATCCCTTACAAACTCTTCCTTCAGGTCATCAATATAGACCTTGCTGGCACCGGTTTTAAGTGCCTTTTCACGAACCGGCTCAAGCTCATCCCCCTGCCCCAGATCAGCCGAAAATGCAACGATTTCCGCATCGTACTCATTTTTGAGCCACTTCAGGATGATTGAGGTATCCAGCCCACCGGAATAAGCCAGAACAATCTTGTTTGCTTGCTGTTTCTTTGCCATGCTTGTCTCTCCTTGATATGGATAATTACTTCTTCAGGACATTAGATTAACCAGAATTGCCTTCTGGATATGTAGTCTGTTTTCAGCCTCATCCCATACAACGGAATGCTTACCTTCAATCACGCTGTCACTGATCTCTTCGCCACGATGTGCTGGCAGGCAGTGCATTACTATGCAATCCACGGCAGCAGGCTCAAGCAGCCTGTCATCTACACAATACCCCTGAAAAGCAAGCTCACGTTCCTTTTGCTCTGCCTCCTGCCCCATGCTGGCCCAGACATCGGTGTTGATCACATCGGCATTACGGACAGCTTCTTCCGGCTTTTCAGTGATGGTAATTTTAGATGTTGCCTTGTTCTGTGCCCAATTCCAGACCTGTTGATCCGGCTGATACCCCCCAGGGCAGGCCAGTGCCAGATCAAAACCAAAGATAGCAGCGGCCTCAATCCAGGTGTTGGCCATATTGTTACCATCACCGATCCAGGCAAATTTCAGCCCTTTGTAACCACCTTTATGCTCAATCACGGTCTGTAAGTCCGCAAGGATCTGGCAGGGATGAAACAGATCGGTCAGGCCATTTATAACAGGCACGCTGGAATATCGGGCAAACTCATCCACAATTTCCTGCCCAAAGGTACGGATCATGACTCCATCGCAATAACGGGACATAACCCTGGCACTATCCCTGACCGGCTCACCACGTCCCATCTGGGAATTGCTGGAAGAAACAAACAGGGCGTGTCCGCCAAGCTGAAACATCCCCACCTCAAAGGAGATACGGGTACGGGTGGAGGCTTTGTCAAACAGCATCGCTAAAGTTTTCCCCTTCAGCAGGTGATGCTCTGCTCCAGACTTTTGTTTCTGCTTAAGCTCGGCTGCAAGGTTAAGGATTTTATCCAGCTCTTCTTTATTAAAGTCATGCAAGGCAAGGAAATGTTTCATCATAGCACCATCCCCTCCAATATCCCGTCCAGAATCTGAATCATCCTGTTTACCTCCTGCTTGCTGACAACAAGCGGCGGTACAAAACGGAGGACTGTATCATGGGTTACGTTCAGAAGAAGGCCCCGCTCATGACCTTTCTTTACAATCTCTGCACCTGGTATGGAAAGGGACATTCCGATTATCAGGCCGATACCCCTCACATCCTGCACAAAGGGGTACTTTTTCCCCAACATCTCAAGTTCACCATGCAGATATTCACCCATCTCCTCGGCACGGTTTAAAAGCCCTTCTTCCAGTATTGTGCGTACTGTTTCCACCCCTGCCGCAGCTACCAGCGGATTACCGCCAAAGGTAGAACCGTGGGTACCAGGGGAAAAGGAGGCTGCCACCTGGTCAGTTGCCAGCATGGTGCCGATCGGTGCCCCGCCAGCCAGAGCCTTGGCCAGGGTCATTATATCAGGCGTAATACCAAAATGTTCATGGGCAAACAGCTTGCCTGTCCGTCCCATCCCCACCTGAACCTCATCAAGAATCAGCAGCAGATGGTGTTTATTACACAGCTCACGTACACCCTGCATATATTCAACTGAAGGGATATTGATACCACCTTCCCCCTGAATCGGTTCAAGCATTACTGCACAGGTCTGGGGTGTAATGGCTGCTTCCAGGGCAGACAGGTCATTAAACGGCACATGGCAGAAGCCATGCAGCAGTGGATCAAAAAAACGCTGTACTTTTTCCTGGCCAGTGGCAGATACGGTTGCCAAGGTGCGGCCATGAAAGGATTCAGCAGCGGTGATGATACCAAAACGTCCTGGGTCATCAAACTTCTCACGGCTGTATTTACGGGCCAGTTTAATGGCTGCTTCATTGGCTTCAGCACCGGAATTACAGAAAAACGCCTTGTCAGCAAAGCTATGGCTGCAAAGCAATTCGGCCAGCTCAATCTGCTGCGGGATCTGGTAATAGTTGGAGCAGTGGATCAGCCTGGCTGCCTGATCCTGCAAAGCCCTGACTACCCGTGGGTGACAATGTCCCAGGTTGTTAACCGCCACTCCCCCCAGAAAATCCAGATATTCATTGCCATCAACATCCCACAGGCGGCAGCCTTCTCCCTTAACCGGAACAATCGGGTAGCGGCCATAGGTACGCATAATATATTTGTCAGATTTTTCAATCCATTGCTGGCTGGTCATACTGTAATCTCCGTACCGATCCCCACATCTGTGAAGATCTCAAGCAGTATGGAATGTTCCATCCTGCCATCAATAATATGGGCTTTTTTAATACCATCTGCCAGGGCATCGGCACAGCAGATAACCTTGGGAATCATTCCACCGGTAATTATCTCCTCTGCAATCATCCTGTGTATTTCAGCCGCTTTGATTTTCTGAATCAGATTTTTATCATTATCCAGTACGCCTGGTGTATCGGTCAGCAGAATCAGCTTTTCAGCCCCCAGGGCAGATGCCACCCTGCCTGCCACCAGATCAGCGTTGATGTTGTAGCTCTCGCCTGTTGGCCCTACCCCCACCGGTGCAATCACCGGAAGATAGCCCCCTTTTTCAAGGGTACTGATCAGGTCTGTATTTACCTTGACAACATCCCCCACAAAACCTATATCCACCTGCTCTGTCTGGCCATCCTTGCCCACCAGCTCCTGCAACAATTTTCTGGATAGCAGCAGTGTGCCATCCTTGCCGGAAAGTCCGACTGCCCTGCCACCATGCTGATTCAGGTATCCCACCACCTCTTTGTTAACCTGCCCCACCAACACCATCTCAACCACAGACATGGTATCTGCATCAGTCACCCGCATACCACGGACAAATTCGGAAACAATACCGTACCGCTTGAGGGTCTGGTTAATCTGGGGGCCACCACCATGAACAATCACGGTGTTGATCCCCAGGGATTTGAGCATGATCACATCCAGTGCAAAGGACTCCTTTAACCGCTCATCTGCCATAGCATGACCACCGTACTTGATTACAAAGGTCTTGCCAGCAAAACGGCGGATATAGGGAAGAGCCTCCATCAATGTATTGGCTTTTTCAATCAGATGCTGCATGGATACCTCTAAATATAATCACTAGATAAAATGTAGCTGTTAATTAAAAACCATGTTTAGCCACGAATGAACACAAATCATTTTTCAGCCATAGATACACTATCAGGCCAGCAAGGTTGTCGCCATTGCCAATGCCTCTGGCAGCTTTTCAGGTAATGGGCCGCCAGCCTGGGCCAGCTCTGGTTTGCCACCACCACGGCCACCAACAACCTGTGCCAGTTTACCCACCAGCTCGCCTGCCTTGAAGCGGTCAGTCAGATCTTTGGTAACAGCCACCAGCATGTTGGCCTTGCCATCCAGTTCAGCCGCCAGAATCAATACACCGGAACCAAGCCTGTCACGCAACTGATCAGCCATATCCCGTAGAGCTTTTACATCTGCCACCTGCACCTGGACAGCCAGCAGCCTGACACCGTTTACCTCTTGAACCTGTGACAACAGATCGCCGGATTGGGCAGCGTTAAGTTTGCCCTGTAACCGTTCAATTTCACGCTGAAGCTCCTTCTGACGCTCCACCAGCTTTTCTATCCGCTCCACCAGTTTGCTGCTGTCTGCCTTAAGCAGGTCTGCCACACTGCGTCGCTCATCCTCCAGCCTGCGGACAAAGTTAAGGGCGTTCAGGCCGGTGGTGGCCTCAATCCTGCGGACACCGGCGGCGATGCCCCCTTCTGACAGAATCTTGAAAAAGCCAATATCACCGGCAGATTGCACGTGGGTACCACCGCACAGCTCGGCACTCACATCTCCCACCTGCACCACCCGTACAGTATCACCGTACTTCTCATCAAACAGGGCAGTGGCACCGCTCTCCATCGCCTCCTGCATCTCCATTTCACAGACCACAAGGGGGCTGTTATCCATGATCCAGCCGTTCACCAGTGCCTCCACCTGCTGTAGCTCATCAGCAGTCATGGCAGTGAAGTGTGTGAAGTCAAAACGAAGCCGCTCTGAATTCACCAGAGAACCGGCCTGTTTGATATGGTCTCCCAGCAGATTCCGCAGGGCTGATTGCAGCAGGTGGGTGGCGGTATGGTTACGGGCGGTGGCCTTTCTCTCATCAATTGCCACTGTCAGCGTAATCCTGTCGCCAACATTGATGCTTCCCTCCTGCACCAACACCTGATGCACCACCAGATCCGTAAAGGGACGGCTCGTAGCTGTCACCTCCAGTTGGGCTGTATCAGCGGTAATGCTGCCGGTATCACCAGTCTGACCACCGGATTCACCATAAAAAGGTGTAATATCACAGATCAGTTCACCAGAATCTCCGGCTGCAAGACTAGATACCTCAACACCATCACGGATAAGTGTTGTCACAGTGGCACTGCTGGCAAGCTCTGTATAACCGGTGAAGCTGGTTGCAACACCTCGGTTATGGATCAGCTTGTACAGCTCGGAAATACCGGCTACGCCAGAACCTTTCCAGTTTTCACGGCCCATCTTACGCTGATGTTCCATGCAGGCTTCAAAGCCGGCTTCATCAACAGAAAAACCATCACCTCTGACAATATCTTCGGTCAGGTCAACCGGAAAGCCAAAGGTATCGTAAAGGCGAAACAGCACATCACCAGGGATTATATTTTTACCAGCAGCTCTCAGGCTGCTGATCTCATCATTCAGTAAGGACAGTCCACGATCCAGGGTCTCATTGAACCGCTCCTCCTCTGCCAGAATTACCTTTTTGATGTAGGCTTCCCGCTCGATCAACTCCGGGTAGGCATCCCCCATCATCTCCTTTACCGCATCAACCATCCGGCAAAGCAGCGGCTCCCTGATTCCCAGCATTCTGGCATGACGGGCTGCCCGTCGCATAATCCGACGAAGTACATAGCCTCGGCCTTCGTTACTTGGCAAAGCACCATCACAGATCAGGAAAGTTACAGCACGGCAATGGTCAGCAATCACCCGCATAGAGACGCTGTCCTTCTCATTTTCGCCATATTTCTTGCCACTGTGCCGTTCTATATGGCGGATGATCCCCTGTAGCAGGTCAGTATCATAGTTGGAATGTACCCCCTGCATTACTGTGGTGATCCGCTCCAGCCCCATCCCGGTATCAACGGATGGCTTTGGCAGAGGGTGCATAACACCATCGGCGGTACGGTTAAACTGCATGAAGACGTTGTTCCAGATCTCCATGTAGCGGTCGCAGTCACATCCAACGGCACAGTCCGGCGATTCACAGCCAGTACCAGGGCCGTTATCCCAGAAGATTTCAGAACAGGGACCGCAAGGGCCGGTATCACCCATGGCCCAGAAATTATCCTTCTCACCAAAGCGGTAGATCCGCTCCCGTGGCACACCTTCCTGTAGATGCCAGATCTCAGCCGCCTCATCATCATCGGTATAGACGGTCACATAGAGCCTGTCCTTATCCAGCCCCAGATCCCTGGTCAGAAACTCCCAGGCAAAGGCGATGGCATCTTTTTTGAAATAGTCACCAAAGGAGAAGTTGCCCAGCATCTCAAAAAAGGTATGGTGGCGGGCGGTACGTCCCACGTTTTCCAGGTCATTGTGCTTGCCACCGGCCCGGACGCATTTCTGTGATGAAGCTGCCCGACTGTAGCCACGATCCTCAAGCCCCAGAAAGCAATCCTTAAACTGGTTCATGCCGGCATTGGCAAACATCAGGGTGGGATCGTTATTGGGGATCAGGCCAGAGCTGGACACTACGGTGTGACCACGGTCTTCAAAAAACTTCAGGAAACGGGCACGGATCTCTCTACCGGTCATACTGTTATTACCTTTTCTTTAGTCATATTCATATTTTACCAGGCCATCTGTTCTGGAAAGGACAGTGCGGACAATCTCAAAACCGTACCCGCGACGTTGTAAAAAACCAGCCACCCTACGTCTGTAACGTTCATCGGCAGTTCCAGGGTTAAAGTCGCTGTAACGCCTTTTAACCAGCTCCATCGCCTTGGCAAGCTGGTCATGTTGACCATCATCCTGTTGCAGGATTTCGTCAACCAGATCTGCGGCCAGCCCGCGTTTACGCAACTCCTGCTTCAGCCGGAAGCCTGTATAACGTCCGCTTTCCCTGACTGAAGCAACAAAACCCTC
>CAZRKG010000015.1:0-21168 GCA_964600635.1 uncultured Geobacter sp.
TCGCTCACGATAATCTCAATCGTTTTGAATTGTCTGCGATTTTTCTCGTCATAACGGTAGCGGAAGGGTGCAAAGCTGGCATTCCTACAGCTCTGGCCATTCTCCCTCAACAACCACCTCCGGCAGGCCCATTGGCCCCAGCTCCTGCAAAAACGGTTCAGGATCAAACTGCTCCATATTCCAGACACCTGATGCATGCCACTTGCCGGTCAGCATCATGATTGCACCAACCACAGCCGGCACACCAGTGGTGTAGCTGATGGCCTGGGACTGCACCTCTTTGTAGCAGGCTTCATGGTCACAGATGTTGTAGATATAAACCTGCTTCCGTTTGCCGTCCTTGATGCCTCGGGCAATAACGCCAATGCAGGTTTTGCCCTTGGTGAGTGGTCCCAGGGAACCAGGGTCTGGCAGCAATGCCTTCAGAAACTGGATCGGTACTATCTTCTGGCCGTTATACTCCACCTCATCAATGCGGGTCATGCCGACATTTTGCAGAACTTCAAGGTGTTTCAGATAGTTATCTGAAAAGGTCATCCAGAACTGGGCCTTTTTAATGGTGGGGATATGCTTTACCAGCGATTCCATCTCTTCATGGTAAAGGCGGTAGATGTTCATCGGGCCGATGCCTTCGGGGAAGTCAAAGACTCGCTTGGTAGCCAGTGGCGGACTTTCCACAAACTGGCCATCTTCCCAATGTCGGCAGGTGGCGGTTACTTCGCGGATATTGATTTCAGGGTTGAAGTTGGTGGCAAAGGGCTGGCCGTGGTTACCTGCATTGGCATCAATAATGTCCAGCTCTTCCACAATATCCAGGTAGTTCTTTGCTGCCAGGGCTGTGTAAACATTGGTAACGCCAGGGTCAAAACCAGAGCCTAAAAGTGCCATAATTCCGGCCTGTTTAAAACGCTCCTGGTAGGCCCATTGCCAGGAATATTCAAATTTAGCACTGTCAAGTGGCTCGTAGTTGGCGGTGTCCAGGTAATCAACGCCGGTTTCAAGGCAGGCATCCATAATATGCAGATCCTGGTAAGGCAGTGCCACGTTGATCACCAGCTTGGGCTGTACCTGCTTGATCAGTCTGACCAGTTCCGGCACATTGTCAGCATCTACCTGTGCAGTGCTGATTTTGTTGTCAAGCTGGGCCGCAATGGCATCACATTTGGATTTGGTGCGTGATGCAAGGGTTATATTGGTAAAGATGTCACGACGTTGCACACATTTGTGGGCCACCACCTGGCCAACACCACCAGCACCTATAATCAGTACATTACTCATAAGCAGCTTACCCTCCCTGAACTACGTGTGATAAAAACAAGTCTGACATAATACTAATAATATCTGGTAAGTACAAGTGTTGTCAGCAGAGGGTGTTCTTGGTTTCACTGTTTACAATTCATTATTTTCAAGCCGGAAACTAATTAATATCATCTTGAATAGGCCACAACTCTGTTCCTGCCTTCATTTTTTGCACGATACAGTGCCTTGTCCGCCTCACTTACAAGATCTTCAAGCAGTTTACCAGGGGGTATGGCAGCACTGCCAATACTGACAGTCAGCAGGCCGCAGTTTTGATAAGGCGGGAAGATAATACTTTCAACCCTTCTGCGGATTCTGTCAGCAATATTCAGGGCTTCTTCCTGGATTGTACCCCGCAGCAGAACAAGAAACTCCTCACCACCCCAGCGACATAAAAGATCACAGCGACGCAATGCACTGCCAGCCACATTTGCAAATTTTTTCAGAACCTGATCACCGGCCGGATGTCCATAGGTGTCGTTAACCTTTTTAAAGTGATCAATATCCATCATTAAAATTGATAGAGGGATATTGTTTTCAGTATATTTTGCAACATCTTTTTTTGCTATTGCATGACCTGCATGACGGTTAAGACAGCCAGTTAAATAGTCATAGCTTGCTTCATCCCGCAAGGTTTCAAAATACGACCTGATCGGTCGTACAACAATATGTGCTGCCATAAATATTGAAAACGCCAACCTTGTCCCATCTATACCAAGTACGATCTTTTTACTTAAAATCGGATCACAGTGCAGTAGATCCACCAGTCTTCCCTCACGTAATCCCATGTTTCGCAGCCGTTTGGCATCATTACAGCTACTGTTAATTGATATTATTTCGGCTGTTTCACCCATGTACAGTTCATCTACGTGTAATAATGCCATGTTGACATCTCCTTGAAACTGAATTTCAATAATACTATTTTAAACAGCTTTGCATCTCTGTTTTAGGATAATCCTTTGCCAGACAGGATTTTTGAGGAAATCCTGCTGTGTTAAAAGTCAGGTTTCAAATAAATTCTCAAAAAAACCGGAGTAATGCCGAGGTTGTGAATATGCAGATCCAAAACCGTTAATTTAAGACGCTTAAAGATAAATATATGTTTTTCCGAGGCTGGCTTCTGTTGCCCGAACGGGCGGGAGTGGCTAACTGTAAGGATGTTTTGCATCTCAATTTTCAGGAAGTCTGATATATGCAGGTAAATTATCTGTCTGGACAACATCGATCAGAAAACAGTTTATTGATATTTAAATATACCATAAACAATCTGCTTAATGATAATTATATTAAATATCATAAAATATATGAAAGTCAAGAACAAATTTTGTTGTGGTTCTGTATTGTCTGGCGGATGTTTAAGGGCAGATTTAGAAGCTGATTCAGTTGGGTATTAAGTCAGCTTTCTGTACGGGATGATGATTTACGGGGTTTTATGACAGAACTTTTCTGTTGAGTGCCGCAGGTGCTGTTTGTGTTAGGCACAACTGCGGCAGTTACGTACCTCTATGATCGGATGATAGATGGTGAACTCTTCTGGCAAAAGTTCCTTGTATTCATCAGGTTTGCGGTCAAGATGGGTGATAATTGCAGCCACCAGCGTATATACACCAGAGCCAACTGACCAGACATGCAGATCAATTACCTGGCTGTCACCATCAGCTTCAAAGGCTTTTATTATTTTTTCTCTGGTTGTATCAGGTGCCTCGCGGTCCAGCAGAATGTTGCTTGTGTCACGCAGCAGGTTCTTTGCCCAGATGGCAATAAGTGCGGAAGCAACCAGTGCAATCATCGGGTCAAGCCAGTTCCAGCCAAGTTTCCAGGCTGCCAGCAGGGCAGCAATCGCTCCAACAGAAGTAAGTGCATCGGCAACTATATGGATAAATGCCGCTTTGTGGTTATGGTCATGTTCATGGTGGTTATGTTCACAGGGGGTATCGCCATGACTATGGTTATGGCTGTGACCATTGCTATGCAGTGCCATTGCCGAAGCACCATTCACCACAAGTCCTATGACTGCAACTACAAGTGCTTCGGTATATGCTATTGATTCAGGGTTAATCAGCCTTTCAACCGCATCAAAGACAAGCATACAGGCTGACATACCCAGGATAATCGCACTGGTGAAGCCGGCCAGAACCCCTGATTTGCCGCTGCCAAAGCTGAACACCCTGTTGCCGGCATGTTTTCGGGCAAAAACGTATGCGGCGGCTGCCAGTCCCAGTGCCAGCACATGGGTACCCATATGGATTCCATCGCTGTAAAGTGCCATAGAGCCGGTCAGTTTACCTGCAACAATCTCCACAACCATGACAATCGCCGTAACCAGCGTGATGAGAATCATCCGGCGTTCCATCGGATTCTGCCCTGTCTGGCCAAATGAATGGTCAAATCTTACCGCTGATACACATTGTTTTTTTGTACGCATGGCTAATTCTTATCTGGAGCGTACTTTAACAGCCGGCCAGAATTGGCCATTATCCCCAATGTATGTACAATATGCAGCAGTCCGGCGGCCACCGGCCCCATGATTCCCAAGGCTCCGGCCACCACGCCTGCTATGTTGGTTCCTGTTGCAAGTGCAAAGTTTTGATTAACCACTTTTATGGTCTGTCTGCTCAGGTCACGGACATACATCACCCCTGCCAGTGAGTCCTCCACAAGTGCAATATCTGCGGCTTCGATTGCAACCTCTGATCCGGCTACGCCCAGGGCGATACCGATGTCTGCTCGGGTCAGTGCCAGTGCATCGTTGATACCATCACCAACCATTATTATGGAATATCCCTGATCTTTAAGCTGGCTGACCAGATCAGCCTTCTGTTCAGGCAGTAAGGAGCTGTGGCAGTGTTGTATGTTCAGGTTACGTGCCAGCTCTTCAGCAGTTGCCGGTTCGTCGCCTGTCACCATGACCAGCCTGCAACCCTCTGCTGCCAGACCGCTTACAACCTGTGATGTTTCTGGTCGCATAGGGTTTTCAATGCCGATTATCCCTGCAATCTGCTGATCTTTAGCAAGATAGATTACAGTCAATCCCCGTTTGATTAACGGCCTTGCAGCCACTTTGGCTTTGGTGCAGACAATATCAAACTGATTCATCAGCTTTTGGTTGCCCACAAGTATCTCGCAATTATTAACTGTTGCCTTGATACCTTTGCCAAGATAGTAGTCGCATTGGCTGTGGGGCAGGGGAGCAATCCCATCTGCTGCGGCCTTTTCTTTGATCGCCTCTGCCAGCGGGTGGTGATTGTGTGCCTCGCCAGTGGAGGCCAGCAACAGTATTTCTCTGGTTGATAATTTACTGGTGGAGATTACTTCAGATACCTTGGGATGTTTACCGGTCAGGGTGCCGGTTTTATCCAGACAGACCAGATTGGCGGTTCCAACCGTTTCCAGATAATGTCCGCCCTTGATCAGAATACGTCGCTGAGCCGCAGCATGAAGTGCCGCACTTACCGCAGATGAGGCTGCCAGACTTGTTGCACATGGGCAGGCCATAACCATCAGCACTGTAAAGGCACGCCACGGATTACGGGTGACAAGCAGGGTTGCAGCGGCAGCGGCAAAACCGGCTGCAACAGTTTTACGGGCAAGACGGTCAGCAACCCCCTCAATAGGGGCACGATTTGACTGGCTTTCCTCCACCAGACGGAGAATACGGGCCAGATAGGTGTTATCACCAACGCAGGCTGCCTGTACATGTACTACGCCACCAGTTATGAAGGTTCCGGCATGAACAGTACCGCCAGGCACCAGATGCACCGGTTCGGCACGGCCTGTTATTGGTGATTCATCCACCAGACCTTCACCTGACACAACAATACCGTCAACGCAGACCTTTTCTCCGGTGTGGAGTACTACAACATCACCTGCTTTAAGTGAAGATACCGGCACTTCAACCTCAACACCATCGTGCAGAACAAAGGTGTGGTGGCCACTGATCTCCAGAATATCTGAGATTGCCCTGCGGGAACGGTCGGTTACCCAACCTTTCATCAGATCTGCACCTGAATCTATCCACAGAATCTCCAGTGCTGTGTCTATTTCACCCACTGCTATGGCCAGCATCAGGCTGCCACCCAGAAACGAGTCAAGATCAATTTTCTTATGTTTCAGGTTGGCAAGGCCACGTTTAAGCAGAGGCAGTGCAAACGCTGTTGCCAGAAGGGCAAACGGATTTAAAAGTCCGCCTGCAAGCGGTTTGATTATCAGACGATTACGGATGAACAGGCCAGCTACGGTGGCAGTCAGACCCCAGAAGCGGCCTTTAAGACCAGACAGGTTGACAGGCTGTATTGCTGTGCTGCTGCAACTGCATTGCTCCGGCTGGCTACAGGTTGAACGATTATCAGAGCTTTCCAGCAGATGGAGGGGGCTTTCCAACAGTAAAGATAGCTGATCAAGCAGTTGCTGAATAGTGCATAGACTGATATCAAACTTTACGAGCAGGCTGCCGCAGACCGGGTTTGATTCGGATGATTTTACACCGCTCAGGTTGCTGATTGCGTTGGCTATGCCGATTGCCGCCTGACGATTATGCAGCCTTGCAGCCTTAAAGCGGACACGGCCTGGCAGGTAGTGTCGAATAAGTTCTGATGCAGGTTGTTGAATATTGGCAATGTCTGTTTTCATTTTATTCTGTCTTTTTACGCTTTAACGGTTTAAGTGCGTGCAGTGCAACCCCAACGGTACCAGCATTGTGCAGTGCCGCAGAGAATAGAGGGGGAGCAATCCCCATGACCGCCATTGTCAAAGCCAGCGAGTTTATGGAGAGTATCAGCCGGAAGTTGGTCTTTAGCAGCGACATGGCCTCAAGGGATATTTTACGGGCTGTCAGCAGGTCATCCAGCCTGCCTCTCATCAGCAGCAGATCGGCAGTTTCCCTTGCTATATCGGAACCATGTTTAAGGGAAACACCCAGATCGGCAAAGGAGAGAGCAGGTGAATCATTGATGCCGTCACCAACCATTGCTACGCAATGTCCCTCATTTTGCAGGCTCTGTATCAGCTTAACCTTGTCTTCCGGCAGGGCCTGTGAGTGCCAGCTTTCAATATCAAGCTGTTTTGCGATCAGTGCTGCCGTTGCCTCTGCGTCGCCTGTCAGCATAATCGGTGTCAGGCCATGTTGTTTCAGTTGCTGGACAAATGGCCTGGCATCCGCCCGTAACGGATCATGAAGTACCAGCATGCCTGCCAGTTTACCGTCAATTGCCATGAACAGCAGAGATGCCCCCTGACCGGCAAACAGGTTTACATCTTCCGTTGCAACGGTCAGGTCAACCTTCTCATCATCCTGAATAAAATGCCTGCTGCCAACCACCACACGTTTACCTTTAAGGTTTGTGACAATACCGTGGGCCAGCAGATATTTAACTTCTGTGTGTTCTTCATCATGCCTGATGTTTTTATCTGCTGCATGTCTTACTACGGCTGTTGCAACCGGATGGGGGAAATGCTCTTCAACACAGGCCGCAAGTTGCAGAATAAAACCAGTGTTAAAACCATTGTAGGCGATTACTTTGGAAACCTTAGGGGTGGCTTCTGTCAAGGTTCCGGTTTTATCAAGCACAACAGTATCAATTTTGCTTAACTGCTCGATATACTTGCCACCTTTAATCAGGATGCCCTGTTTTGCGGCGGTTGCAAGGGATGCCAGTATGGTAAGCGGCGTAGCAAGTTTAATGGCACAGGAGTAATCCACCAGCAGTACGGCAGCGGCACGGGCAGGGTTTCTGGTTATGGCCAGAGTCAGTGCTGAAAGCAGGAAAGAGTACGGTACAATCCTGTCTGCCATCCGCTCGCTCATGCTCTGGTACTGGGATTTAAGCAGCTCACCCTGTTCAATGATCTGTACCATCTGTGCTACTTTTGTGGCGTTTCCGGTTTTGTTTGCCACAATCCGCAGTTCACCTTCTTCCACGACAGTTCCGGCATATACAGAGCTGCCTGCATTGCGATTAACTGCCAGCGGCTCACCGGTCAGGCTGGATTGATTCACCATCGCTTCGCCTGATAAAACAGTACCGTCAACAGGGATCAGGCTTCCCATTCTGACGATTACTGTATCGCCAGTTACAAGCTCTGTCAGCGGGATCTCTGTTTCCTGGTTGTTGCGTACAACCCAGACGGTATCATCCCCTGTCTGGAACATGGTGGCCAGTAGTTGACGGGATCGGCCCCTGGCCCATTCATCAAGATAATCCCCCAGATTCAGCAGAAATGTGATTACCGAGGCGGTGGAAAACTCGCCGATTGCAAGCGATGCACCAACTGCCGATGCATCAAGCAGATCAACATCCATGCTGCGTCTGCGAACAGAATCAAATCCTTTAAGGAGTACGGGCACTGCACCATAAAGTGCCAAAGCGGTGCGTACAGGTGGTGGGATTATGGGGCGAAATACGAACAGTATGCCGGAACGAATCAGTACAGAACGCTTTTCAGCCAATTCGTCCGTTTTTTCTGGTCTGCGTACTGTGGGCAGAATCAGGTTTTCAGAAAGGGTTAAAAGTTGTTGTCTGGTTTGGCTGCCACCTGAATAGCGGATAAGAAGGCTGCCGGTGCGGGGGGTGTAGTGTACCGCTTCAACCCCGGGTATCCGATGAAATTGTGTCTCCAGTTGCCTGCGGTCAACAGCAGCACTTGGACGACGTTTCAGGGAAATCCTTATCCGCCCCGGCAGTTCATGGACAACCGTTACTGTCACGCCTTTTTAGCTCTGCTTTGCGTTGCCTGGCTTGTTGTGGCTGCTTTGTCTGCCTCGGCTGTTTCTTCCAGAATCTGCTCAAGACGGCTGAGTACACCCTCATCATTCTGTTTTTCCTTGATGCGTGAAACCAGGTAACCTGCACCAAGTACCGCACCTGCACCAAGGGCAACGCTTAATGCTCCGCGAAGATAATGTCCGGTTTTAAGGTGAAGATCCATAGTCTATGACTCCTTTTGTGTTCTTGCACGCTGTGCCTTGATTCTGGCCTCTGCTTTTTCAAGCAGCTCCTTTTGCCTCTTTATAGACTCTTCAGTCTCTTCCAGGTCGCTGTGGTACTGGTGTACGCCTTCGGCCACAATATCTTCCACATCCTCTTTTACCTGCTCATACTTGCCAGCCATCCACTCCTTGAATTTATACCCTTCCTTGACGGCACCCACCGCTGCAGGACGAAGCTTGCTGGTGGCCTTTGATGCCCCCAGGGCGGCGACAGCACCCACTGCCCCTGCTGCAAGCAGCCAGAGAGTGTTGCTATGGATATGCAGGCCGGGCAGAATATGAACTCCATCTTCTTTGTGATCTCCATCATCTTTGTGGTTATCAGCAGATTTGTTGCCTTCGCCACTTTTTGCTTCTTCTTTTTCATGATCTTCCATGCTGTGTCCCCTTTCTTTTTGCGTTTGTGCAGATTGTGTCAGACAAAGAGTGTTCTGCGTTTATTGTACATATGCAGGGCACTCAATCCGAAAAACAGAAAACCTGCTGCCTTATGCAGTTTACGGTAATGCAGGACAATCCCCAAACCGCTTGCAGCAAAGGTAATCATCATACCGTAATTAAGAAATTGCCGATAACTGAATGGAAGGCAATTTGCCGAACTGCTGCTTTTTTTTCTGCTGCATGAGTGCTGCTTTTTTGTCGGCCTGGCAGGATCTTCAGTATTTACAAGGTCACAGTGGCTTTGCAAAAGCTTCTCAACCCCGGATGCAGGGTCATACTTTATCAGCATGCTGGATGTGCGGTGGTTAGTTGTAATATTTATGATGCCAGGCAATTGCTTCAGCATATTACTTAACGATTCTGCATCTGCCCCGTCAGCAAGACGCTCATCCCGTATTCTTACTCGACCTGGTATATAACTTGTGATGGTCATCGGTATTTTCCTTTGGTGCCAGAATAAAAAAGGCAGCACAGACATTTAAATACATATTGTGGGTTCATTATTTACTTTGGCTGGCAGCTTTAATCAGTTGCAGCCTCCGCCACATCCATCATTACCGCAGCAGCCTTTTTTCTTCCACAAGAAATGATAGAGGAGCCATAAGGCTCCTCCTATTATAGCAATCATCAGAATTATTTCAAAAAAAGACATTTTGTTACCTCACAATCCCAGCAGCCTTCCACCCTGATAGATTATAAATGCCACTATCCAGGCCAGCACAGTAGAATAACCAAAAGCCAGTGCTGCCCACTTCCAGGTGCCAAACTCCATCCGCATTGATGCACCTACAACGACACAAGGCATATATAGTAGCACGAAAGCCATGAAGGCAAAAGATGTAAGCGGTGTAAATCTTTCACTAAGGGCAGTTTTAAGGGTAGACAGCTCTTCTTCCGGCTCTTCTTCCTGTGGCAGGTAAAGTAAGGTCATTATCGCCTGTTTACCTGCTTCAAAAAACGATACTGTCAGGTCACGCAGATCCTCACCAAAGGTTGGCGTTTCTTCAGCCTCTTCTTCTTCATCTTCTCCGGCATAGATCTCACCCATGGTGCCAACTACGATCTCTTTTGCAATAACGCCTGTAATCAAGGCAGAGGCCGCTTCCCAGTTACCAAAGCCGATTGGCTGGAAGACCGGTGCCACGGCTGCACCAGCTTTGCCAAGATAGGAATCACGCTTGTTTTCAACTCCCCAGGGCAGGTTAAGCATAAACCAGACCAGAATGGAAACGGCAAAAATATATGTTCCGGCCTTGATAAGGAAATGCTTGCCCTTTTCCCATGTATGCAGCATCAGGCTGGTAAAGGTGGGCATTCTGTAGGGTGGCAGCTCCATAATAAACATAGGAGTCTCACCTTTAAACAGGGTGTTTTTGAAAATAAAGCCCATCAATACTGCCAGCAGCATACCCAGGATGTACAGAATCCAGATAACTGTTCCGGCGTTTTTAGGAAAGAAGATGCCTGCAAACAACACATAAACCGGCAGCCTGGCTCCGCAGGACATCAGAGGGATCAGAAGTGCAGTCAGAATCCTGTCACGTTGATTTTCAAGGCTTCTGGTGGCAAAGATGCTGGGTACGTTGCAGCCAAAGCCAAGCAGCATAGGGATGAATGACTTACCATGCAGACCGATGGCATGCATGGCCCTGTCCATCACAAAGGCTGCCCTGGCCATGTAACCGCTGCCTTCCAGAAATGTGAAGAAGAACATCATAGTGAAGATGACCGGCACAAAGACCAGAACAGAGCCAACGCCGGCAATTACACCATCATTTACCAGCGAAATGGTCCATTCCGGTGCCCCGACAGTATTAAGAACTGCACTGCTCCAACGCTGTAAAGGGCCACCTGCTGCCTCGTCAATCCATGCCCCAAATGGGTCGGACAGGTCAAAGGTCAGTTTAAACAGCAGCCACATGGCAATGGCAAAGATCGGTATGCCAAGAAAGCGGTTTAGTACAATTCTGTCGATTTTTTCGGTCAGTTCAATACTGCGAGACTCTGGTTTGGAGACCACTTCACGGCAAAGACCGGCAGATACGGCATAGCGGGCATCTGCCAGCATACCTTCCAGATCCTCATCGTGGGCTTTTTTCAGGTGTTCAAACAGATCTTTGGGCAGATCCTGGCTGGATAGTCCGACAGCCTTGGTAACCAGTTGATCCCCTTCCAGCAGCTTTATCAATAGCCATCTTGCAGGGTATTGCTCAAGCAGGGCAGGTTGCTTTTCTGTAAGGTATTGTTGCAATCCCTTTAAGGCTGATTCTATATCTTCGCCATAGTTAATCTGCTGCGGCTGGTTATCTTTCAGGTTGTTGCCGATCTCAACCACAGTTTGCAACAACAGATCCAGTCCGCTCTTTTTAACGGCAGATGTTGGTACAACTCTGACACCCAGTACCTGTTCGATAACCTTGGTGTTCATCTGATAACCCTTGGCCTGGGCCTCATCATAAATATTGAGGGCCATGATTGTTGGTATACCAAGCTCCAGCAGTTGGGTGGTCAGATAAAGGTTACGCTCCAGGTTTGTGGCATCAACTACGTTTATAATCAGATCAGGTTTGTCATTTACCAGATAATCACGGGTTATAACCTCTTCCTGACTGTAGGGTGACAGCGAATAGCAACCAGGAAGATCCACAAGCACGATCTTCCTGCCGGCAACTTCAAACAAAGCCTCTTTTTTCTCTACAGTAACGCCAGGCCAGTTGCCAACATGCAGACGACTGCCTGCAATGGCGTTGATAAGGGTTGATTTACCAGAATTGGGGTTACCTGCAACGGCTACTACCAATGGTTTTTGTGTACTCATTTTTGTACCTCTAGCTCGATACCTTTAGCTTCCTGCTTTCTGAGTGACAGCTTGTAGCCTTTGACGGTCACTTCTATAGGATCTCCCATGGGGGCAATTTTCTCGACCTTGATCTGCTCTCCCGGAATAACGCCCATATCCATTAGTCGTCTTTTAACGGGTCCGATGGTACTATGTAGTTTGGCAATGGTTCCCTGCTGACCAGGTTTTAAATCACCAAGATTCATCTTTAAACTCCTTTCACTCTTATGCCACGAGCCATACGACGATCAATGGCGATCCGTGTTTCATCAACCAACAGCAATAAAAGATTACCATCGTTTTTCAGCATTTCGATTTTTTTGCCAATCCGCAATCCCATTTCTTCGGCTCTGGTGATACGGTTCTGTTTATTGTGTCTGGGTCTGTCTGGAGAGCGGCCATCATCATGACAGCCGCCGCCACAACCACCACAGTGACTTATATCTACTACTTCTGCCTGTTCACCTGTTGAAAGCAAGTCCAGTGGCATCATGCTACCATCCTCCTGCAATTTCAGTATTGTTAGAACTTGAGCATCAGGCCATACATTATGGCAACATCATCTTCGGGCTTGCTTAGTCCGACTTTGACCCCGCCGTAAATATCCAGGTAATCATTCAATTCATAACGTGTACCAACCAGAGCGTAGGCACTAAGGTCATCGGTTCCACGTTCTTCTGCGGTGGCAATACCAAAATCAGCCACAACAAACAGAGCATCCATAACCTCTACTTCACCGGCTATAGAGCCAGACCAGAGGTTGTTACGTAAAGAACCATCACCTTCACGGTGGTGATGATACTCATAACCAAAGTTGGCGTGGAGGGCATACTTGCCATCATCAAACTCTTTGGTGGCAATCAGGGTTGTGCCAAACTGCCAGCGACCTTCAGACAGACCTTTGCTGTAGTGACCAGTAGGCATTAATAGTGTAGGTTTGATGGCCAGCTCAACACCACCAATTTCAAGGAAATTGTATTTAAGTTCCAGCTCCATATCGCCAAAACCGCTTATATTGGAAACATCACCATCTTCGTTGGTACGCTCATTAAACAGATATGGTACTGCCAGAGAAATCCCCAGATTTTCATAAAGACCAGTGGTTATTTTAATTTCACCATCAACCGCATTTGTTTTGGTTGTTACGCCATCAGTTTTATCCTTGTTGTATGTGTAGCTGCTGTTGATCTCAATCTCTACGCTGCCTACATCAACGGTACCGGCATCATCGGTCAGCAAGGGTGGACCTGCCAGGGCGGCTCCGGCACTGGAAAGGGTCAGGCAAAGGGCAAGGGCTGTTGTTTTTACTCTGTTCATTTTTTTCTCCTGTTTTTTATTGTTGCTGCTAATCGATTGGATATTTGAAGTTCTTCTGGGAGGGCTGAAGCTCTTTATCAATACGCTGATTTTAAAATTTTTAAGTCATAAGGCTGGCAAGCTGTTTTTGCTCTGTACTGACCAGCAGTTCTGACATTCTCTGACGACTTTGCTTGAAACGTCTGGCCAGATTCAGGCTTTTATCCGGTTTGCCGTAGATCTTCCATAAAGCCTGACAGGTGAATGGCAGCTTTACCAAACCCATGAAAGCAGCTACGTCTTTGGCCGGATAGCCAATAAACAGGCCAATTTCATGTGGAAATTGCTGGTTGGTCCTGATTCTCTTTGTCAATTCCTGCAATAGATCGTCCAGACTGGCGTTTTTATTGTAGCCTGCCTTTATCAGCAGAGTACGCAGGCCGGAATGGGACAGTTTCTGCTCCATTTGACTACGTTCAAAACAGAGCAGTAATACTGAACCTTCTTTACGGTTAAGCTCCAGAAACTCAAGCTTCTGGAACCTGGAATGGATTGCCTGGTTATGGGTAAGCCATAGCTGATACAGGTTTCTGCCACAATTGCGGGTACGGTTTACCAATGATACAAGGTTGGCCGGCTTGATGCCTGCTACAACCTCTGAGCTTTCATAAAGCAGGTGTGCCGACAGACATTCCACCGGATTGGTGAAGTGGGCCAGCATTTCCAGGGTGGTATGCCTGCTTTCTGTCTGCTTTGTTTCGTTTTTGTCAAAAAATGAAGCCATTGATAATCAGACCCCTGCTAACGAATTTTGTTATCAGTACATCTGTTGACATTATTTGTCAATAGCTATTTTGTTGCTGATAATCCGAAAGTCTCCGGTAATGGCGATCTCCACAAACAGGAGGCTATAGGCTTACTTCACTTTCTTTTGTCTGATCAGGCTGTTTTAAGATTAGGTGTAACAGCAGGCATGAAAATAAAACAGAGTGCTTTCACGGACATAGTTTAAGGAGTCCTATTTTAAGGGAAAGTTTTGGGGTACTTTTGTGCAGTATTTGCATCAGACGTACAGTCGGCACAGTAGCCATAGATTACGATGGTTTTTGTGTTGACCCTCCCCCAGCCTTGAACTGCCTTGGGAAAATTAAGTTGATCAACCTCTGGCCATTCAAAATCCATCACTGCTTTACACTTACTGCAAATTATATGGTGGTGTGGGGTGAAAACAGCTTCGTATCTGGCCTGACTTTCAGAGGTCTGGATTCTGGCTACAAGATGGTGTTCTTCCAGGGTTGTCAGTGTGCGGTAGACTGTATCCAGCGAAATGGTCGGCAACTGAGGCAGCATACGCTTATGAATAGTCTCCACTGTTGGGTGGTCTGGTATTAATAACAATGTGCGGTAGGTCTGCACCCGTTGATGGGTGATTTTAAGGCCACCATAACGGCAAGAGTTAATGAAACTGTCCATCATTTCATCAATCTGTTTTTTTGAAAGATTTGCTTCCATTTGATACACTCCTGAAGTAGGCGATAATAATCATTACCGTCTCATACTGTTTTTGTCAAGATCAGCTTTTAATCCTGCCAGGCTGAGAAGCTGTCCAGATCCTGAACTGCCGATGCCGCACGGCTGATCAAGGCCAGATTTTCCTCTGAATTCATCATGTTTCCAATGGCCAGTGTTACTACCATAGCCTCAAATGTATAGCAACAGTGGGCACGATAGCGTTTCATAAGATCATCACAATATGACATTATACCATGTTGTGTCAGTGCCTGACTATAGTGATGAACAAGCTGTGCCTCATGGTTTTTTCTGTCTTCTGGTAACAGCGTTGTACAGAGCAGGTAGGCCAGATCACCAATCCCTTCCCCCAGCCGTACCAGTTGCCAGTCAAGCAGGCCAGGCCTGCCATCGGGTTGCCAGAACAGGTTGCCAGGATGACAGTCGTGGTGGGTCAGGGTCTGGGGGGCATTGCCAAGGAACTGCATCGCCTTTCTGCGTCTGGCTGCATATTGCAAGGCAGGGGAATGCAGGTTTTTATTGATAATGCTTCCAGCCTTATCAAGCCCACGTCTCATTAACGGTACAGCCAGGGCTGTGCCAAGCAGATCCTCCAGTTGACGTACAGAGTCTGCCAGCCAGGGATTATTGTTTTTAAGTGCAGCATCCTGCCAGAATCTGGCGTGCAGCCTGGCCAGTTCAGTTGTCACCAGGCAGGCCTGTTCAATACTCAGGCTGTCACCAGCACTGCCCGGGGTGCAGTGTTGTTCCTTCAGATCTGCCAGCACAATGGTTGTTCCACGTCCAAAGCTGCTTTGGGCTGCCAGGCAGTTGGGGATTGTAATTGGCAACTGGTGGGCCAGTTGATTATAAAAACGGGCCTCGGTCTTTAACAACCGTGGCAGTGCGGTAATCATACGTGCCCGCCAGGTTCTGGATGGCAGCTTGACAAACCACTGCCTTGCTATGTCGGAACAGTTGTGTTCAACCTGTAGACGGATACGGGTGGTTGTACCGCTTTGCATGGCAGTAACTTCCAGCTTATCAACCTCGGCCTGGTTATTGTGCTGTTGCAGTACAGCCGTGGCCCACTGTCTGGTCAGTTGTTCTGGGTGCTGGATCAGAATTTTACTATTATTGTTCATGTTGCCAACCGGATCAGCCTTTGGATTGATTTCCCAGACATGTTTGATCTGGATATGTTATAATTCCACATTTTCAGATAAATCTCACTTTTAAGTTTTTAGCATAAGGCAGGCACAGAGAAGATGAAAGCTATTGTAGCCATAGTTGGCCGTCCCAATGTGGGTAAATCCACACTGTTTAACAGGATTGTCGGGGAACGTCGAGCGATTGTTGATGACATGCCCGGTGTGACCCGTGACCGCAACTATGCGGTTGTGGAACGGTATGAAAAGCCGTTTGTACTGGTTGATACCGGTGGTTTTGAGCCGGAAGCCACTGACAGGATGTTGCAGCAGATGCGGGAACAATCGCTGCTGGCAATGGAAGAGGCAGATCTGATCCTGTTCCTTATGGATGCCAAACAAGGGCTGACACCGGCAGATATTGAGGTTGCTGACATGCTGCGGCGGGTGGATAAGCCGGTACTGTATGTGGTTAACAAGGTGGATGGCGAGCGGGTGGAGAATGAGGCAGCCGAGTTTTACTCCCTTGGTGTTGACAATCTGCATACTGTTTCTGCGGCCCATAACCGTGGCATCAGTGACCTGCTGGATGATGTTATGGAGTTGTTGCCGCAATCAACCCTGCCAGCGGAAGACGGGATTACCAATGTGGCTGTAGTAGGCCGTCCCAATGTAGGCAAGTCCTCTCTGGTTAACCGCCTGCTGGGGTTTGAGCGGGTGGTGTCAAATCCCACACCTGGTACCACCAGAGATTCGGTTGACAGCCTGTTTACCTGTAACAAAAAAAGATACTGCCTGATTGATACCGCCGGCATACGCCGCAAAGGCAAGACCAGCCAGAAGCTGGAAAAGTACAGTGTGGTGGATGCCCTGAAAAGTATTGAACGGACAGATATTGCCCTGCTGGTCATCAACGCTGAAGATGGGATTACAGAACAGGACAAGCATATTGCCGGATATGTTTATGAAGCAGGGCGGGCCTGTGTGATTGTGGTCAATAAGTGGGATACCCTGGAGAAGGACAATAAGACCCTGGGTGAGTTTGTGGACAGAATCAAGTATGAATTAAAGTTCCTGGCCTTTGCCCCGATAGTGTTTGTCTCTGCTGTGACCGGACAGCGGATACATAAGGTGATGGAAGAAGTTGCACAGGTGGCGGAGCAGTACAACCACCGTGTCAGCACATCGGATCTGAACCGTGTATTTAAGGAGGCAGTGGAAAATCACCATGCACCGCTGCATCAGGGCAGGCGGGTCAAGTTTTACTTTGCAACCCAGGTTGGGGTCAGACCGCCAACCTTTGCAATTTTTACCAATCGTCCGGAAGGTATTGACACCCCCTATGAGCGTTATCTTGGTAATCGTTTCAGAGCTGCCTTTGGCTTCAAGGGTACCCCATTCAGAATACTGTTCAGGGGCAGGGAAAGGCGTGGCAGCAAGCAGCCATAGGGCTTTACTACAGATGTAGCAGTAGTTTATTATGCAGGCATTTGAAAAACTACTGCGGAGGTCATCTACGGCGTTGCACGGTACTCACTCCCTCGACTAACTCTGTGTTATGTCTCGGTCGTTGTGCTCCGTGTGCCTTGTATCTGACCTTCCTCATAACGTTTTTCAAAGGCCTGAAAAATGAATTTTAGAGCGTGTCAGTTTTATTACTTAGATGGAGATTGCTTCGGCTAAAGCCCTGCAATGACGGATATTGTTCAGGATTGACCACTACGGTCTGGAGTTACACCAATGCAGCAAGCCGGATTACAAGGAAAGCTGGATGAGCTGGGACTGACTGAAATCCTTCAGATTATGGGGATCAGTCGTCAAACCGGCCTTCTGGTGCTTAAAAGCCTTGGCAAAGAGGCTGTGCTGTACTTCAAGGATGGTCTGCTGGTACGGGCCAGCTCCACCGGTTTCCAGCAGAATCTAGGCGAATTACTGATCAGAAAAGGGGCGGTTTCACACGATATAATTCAGCAGGCTCTGGTTATACAGCAGCAGGAGCAGTTCAGGCAGCGGATCGGCACAATTCTGCACCAGCGGTTTGAGCTTGATCAACATCTGATAGAAGAGACCGTTAAAGAGCAGATTAAAAACATCCTTCAGACACTGGCGGTATGGAACAAAGGCAGCTTTGAGTGCATCCATCAGGATGTAGAACTGGTTGATGGTGCAAGTATTGATCCGGTACAACTGGTGACCTGGCTGGAAAAAAATCCACTTGGCCTGGCCTCAGTGAGTGAGCAGCCCCAAAAGACTGTCTCAGTGCCTGCACCGCAGGAAATCAAACATGATACGGTTCTTGATGATGTTGTCAGTAAGGATCGTCCCCCCTTGTTGATAATTGATGATGATCCTGCTATCTGCACGCTACTTGACAGAGAGTTGTCAGACCGGTTTATGGTGACCACTGCCACTGATCTTGAAAAAGCTGTCAATGAGATTCAACGCCTGGCCACCGGTGCCATAAAGCCGGTTCTGTTGGTGGATCTGATTATCCCACTGCCAGATGGCAGCGGTGTTATGGGTGGCAGAGAGCTGATCCGCAGAATGGGACGGACTGCCAAGCGGTTCAAAATAATCGCCATGACTGATTTTAACCATGCAGAGGCCAAAGAAGAATTGTTAGCAGCCGGGCATGACTATCTGATTAAACCAAGGCAGGGTAGTGTTAAAAATGAAGTGATTAGCAGTGAGTTTATTGAGCAGCTTCAGACTGCCTTAATCTGACGGACAAAATACCTTCAACAGGAGCTTAACAGAGTGCTTAAAAATATACTGATTGTTGATGATTCTGCTGTCATGCGATCTTTACTGATCTCTTCTCTGGAAACCCTTGGTGATCTTAATTTTGTGCAGGCAGCCAATGGTTTTGAGGCATTGCGGATTCTGCCCCGTGAGAATATAGATCTTGTGCTGACAGATATTAACATGCCTGATATTAACGGTCTGGAGCTACTTAGCTTTATCCGTAAAAACCCCCTTTATGAGGGATTGCCGGTGGTTATTATCTCAACTGAAGGCAGCCACAAGGATATTGCAAAAGGTCTTTCGCTGGGTGCCAACGAGTATCTGGTAAAGCCGTTTGTGCCGGAGCATTTGGTTGAAATGGTTAAAAAGTACCTATGAGCGGAAAATCCCCTGCACCTGAAGCTGTACGTGACTTCCTGGCCGAAGCTGAGGAGGTTATGGCAGAGCTGGGTAACCGGCTATCAGATCTGGCTGATATGGCAGAACAGGATAGCTGGGATCCTGA
Organism: uncultured Geobacter sp.; assembly: GCA_964600635.1. Taxonomy (GTDB): domain Bacteria; phylum Desulfobacterota; class Desulfuromonadia; order Geobacterales; family Pseudopelobacteraceae; genus Trichlorobacter. The sequence goes on from CAZRKG010000015.1 coordinate 18,768, forward strand.
TCTGATCAATGCAATCTTCAGGGATGCCCATTCCCTGAAGGGACTGGCGGGCATGTTCGGCTTTGCCATGATTGCTGAGGTAGCCCACCATACTGAAAACCTGCTGGACTGGTTGCGGATGGGTAAAGTCCAGTTAAACGCCAGCGTAATGGATCTGCTGTTTTCTTCCCTGGAGCTGCTGACAACATTATTGCACAGTTGTAAGGACAATTCCTTTGAACAGCACCAGTCTGCGGCAGAGGCCCATGTTGCGGCCATTGCCAACTGCCTCAATCCGCAAAGCACACAGGTTGAAGCTACCTGGCAGGAACAGCTTGGTCTGTCGCCTGACCTGCTTGCAGCCCTGACCGAATATGAAGAACACCGCCTGAAGGAAAACTTCACAAAAGGTAAACAGATCTACATTGTCCATGCCTCCTTTGAGCTGCTAACCTTTGATCAGGGGCTGGCTGAACTTACCAATGCCATCAAGGAGATTGGCGAACTGATCGGCACCCTGCCCAGTGTGGGTGAAAACCTTGAAACCCATATTGACTTTGACCTGATAATCGGCAGCAGCCTGTTGCCGGACGAGATGCAGGAACGGCTTAAGCATCTTGATGTCAGTATTCTGCAAGCAGGCCTAGATAATGCAGCAACCACTCCAACTGGTCAGGTGGATGCAGCACCATCCGGATTCCAGGATACAGAGACTCCCATTGCAGTAACTGTACCTGTTACAGAGCCTGAATTAAAGACACCGGCAATATTGCCACCTGCACAGGCCAGACCAGCCGTAGCAGATGATCAGCTTTCCGCCAAAAGTATGAGCCGTACTGTACGGGTGGATATTGGCAAGCTGGATGAGTTGATGAATATTGTTGGCGAGCTGGTACTGGCCCATTCCAGCATAGCCACCATTGCGGAGCGGATGCGGGGCGAAGGGTTTTCTCGCACCTCCATTGATCTTGGCAAGGCAGCCAAGGTGCTGGATCGACGTTTGGGTGATCTGCAAAAAGGTGTCATGGACATCAGGATGATTCCGGTGGGGCAACTGTATGAAAAAATGTCCCGCATTGTGCGTAAGATCTCTCGCGAGCAGGGTAAAAAGATTGACCTGAAGCTGTACGGTGCAGAGACAGAACTGGATAAGCTGATTGTTGAGGATGTGGCTGATCCGCTGATGCATATTATCCGCAATGCCATTGACCACGGTATTGAGGCACCGGAAAATCGGCTTGCTGTCGGCAAGCCGGAATACGGCACAGTCAGGCTTGCCTCTTTCCAGAAGGGCAACCATGTTGTAATTGAGGTGGAGGATGACGGTGCAGGCATAAATCTGGCAAAGGTCAAGCAGAAGGCACTTTCCAAAGGTCTGTTGCAGACAACAGAAGGGATTTCTGACCGTGAAGCACTGGATCTGATCTTTATGCCGGGCTTTTCCACCGCCGATGCTGTCACCGATGTATCTGGCCGTGGTGTTGGCATGGATGTTGTCCGCAATAATATCGCTGCTGTATCCGGCATGGTGGATATTGAGACCTGGCAAGGTAGCGGTTCACGCTTCACAATTATTCTGCCGATTACCCTGGCCATCATCAAGGCACTGATTATCTTCTGTGCTGGCCGGACCTACGCTGTGCCGATTACATCGGTGGTGGAATCTTTGATACTTGAGCCAGAGCAGATCAGGACTGTTGAAGGCAAAGAGGTGATCTCTCTGCGGGAACAGACCCTGCCGCTGCTGCGGCTGGACAAATTCTTCCAGCTTGAAAGAATCGGCCAGCCTACGGAACAGTATGTTGTGGTTGTCGGGTCAGCAGAAAAGCGGCTTGGGGTGGTGGTGGATGATCTGCTTGGACAGCAGGATATTGTCATCAAGCCGCTGGGCAGTGTGTTTTCGGCATTGCGTGGCATCTCCGGTGCTGCCGACCTGGGGGATCAACGTACCATCCTGGTGCTGGATGCAGGTGGTATCATCTCTGAAACAATGCGGGGTGGAGCTTAAACCATGTACAAGCAATACTTTGGCCTGCGGGAAAAACCATTTGGCAAAACACCTGATCCCCGCTTTCTGTTCCTTTCAAAAGGGCATGAAGAGGCTTTGGTACGGCTTGAGTATGCTGTTGCTGAACGTGAAATTGCCCTACTGACCGGTGATGTGGGCTGTGGCAAAACAACCCTGTCCCGTGCTCTGATGGATCGTTGTGGTAGTAACTACCGCTTTGTCATGCTGTTTAATCCACGTATGGGGGCGATGGAGTTTTTGCGTAGTGTGGCCCTGGGGCTTGAGATTGAGCAGCCAGCCCGCAGCAAGGATGATCTGCTGCACCAGATTACAAGCACGCTTTTTAGCCTGTATAACAACAAAATCTGTCCGGTGCTGGTGATAGATGAGGCCCAGACCATTGCCGAGCTGGAG
>CAZRKG010000015.1:21178-28522 GCA_964600635.1 uncultured Geobacter sp.
AGCTTAGGCTATTGACTAACTACCAGTTGGATGACCAGAACCTGATCAGCGTAGTGATCATGGGGCAGCCGGAACTGCGTAATCTGCTGCGTTATCAACCCCTTGAACCTTTGCGGCAGCGGATCTCGCTACACTATCATCTTAATCCGCTCTCACTGGAAGAAACAATGGATTACCTGGATTTCAGGCTGACTGCCGCTGGTGGTATGGCTGGTCTGTTCACCCCTGATGCAGTCCAGATGATCCATGACCTGACCGGCGGTGTACCCCGCAAGATCAATGTAATGACCACTAATGCCCTGCTGGTGGCCTATGGTCAGGATGCAGCCATGATTGATGCAACTATTATTGATGAAATACGCAATGAGGTGACACTCTGATGGAACTGGCTAAAATCCGCCAAAAAGCCTTGCAGGAGCCAGATCCGGATCTGCACCTTCCTCAAGCAGAGGTTGCAGTCCAGCAGATTGATGTAAATGCTCCAGAAGCTTTACCACTGGCAGAACAGCCGGTGGCTACCAAAGCAACTTCACTGCCTGCTGTAAATCCGGCTGTGCTGCGGCCTGCTGCCCTGCCAGATCTGGCTGATTTTGATCCGCTGGCAAAGATTATGGCGGGTCGTAAGCAGGCCAATCTTGAGGCGTTGCTGGAAAAAGAACCGGAGCCTGAGCAGGAATCAGAAGAACAGCAGATGCAGGAGTTTCTCTGTTTCAGGCTGGGGCTGGAGGAGTACGGCATCAACATCATGGTGATCAAGGAGATCATCAAGCCCCGTGGACTGACCGAGGTACCCCGTGCACCGGATTTTATAGATGGTGTGCTTTCCCTGCGGGGGATGGTGGTACCTGTTTTTGCCATGCGTAAGCGGTTGGGGATGTCTCTGGAACATGACCCTGCTCTGGAACGGATTGTGATTGTTCGCAATAATGACGGACTTTACGGGCTGCGGGTGGATTGTGTCACCGATGTGGTCAGAATCCACCAGACCGCCAGAGAAGGGGTTCCGGCGGTACTTGAGGGACAGGCCCGTGAGTTTGTGAAAGGCATTGGCCGTGCTGACGGACGGATGCTGATCCTGCTGGATATACCCAGGGTGGTGGAAGTGGGGCTGGAAGAATATGTCTGAGATGCAAGGTCAGAACACAGAACTGCAACTGGCCAGTTTCCTGCTGGGGGATAAGCTGTTTGCCGTTGATATAATGCGGATTAAAGAGATTGTCATCCCTCAGAAAATGGTGGCAATGCCACTTACGCATACAGCCCTTAGTGGCATGATCAACCTGCGGGGGCAGGTGATTCCGGTGGTGAACCTGCGGGCCTTCTTTGGTATGCCGCCTTATCTGGCAGGATCAGGCAGACTGATGATTGTGACCATCTCTGGTCGGCAGATCGCATTGGCTGTGGATGATCTGGATGAGGTGATTACTGTCCAGGCCCTTGACCTGAAACCACCGCCAGATCTGTTTGAAAGCAGTGGCTCCGAATATCTGATTGCAGTCTGTCTTTACAATCAGCAGCTCTACCTGCTGCTTGATCCCGATGCCCTGTTCAGTAATCCCCTCTTGCAGCAGTTGCCGATGGATCTGGAAGGAGAAACAGACCATGACAATGCCTGAAAAACAACACTGGTCAACAGGTCTCAGCGAAGAAGAACGTTATCAACTGGTGCAGCAGCAACAGGGGCTGCCCCTTGAACAGAGCCGAAGCCTGTTGATGGCTGCTCTGGGTGATGACTGCTGGCGGGTGCGTAAACAGGCGGTGGAACTGTTACTGGCAGCCAGACCAGACCAGAGTGACCTTCATCTGCTGGTGGAGCTGTTGCGGGATGAAGATAATGCAGGTCTGCGGAATACCACAGCAGAACTGATGGTTCGTACTGGACAGCAGGCTGTTGCGGTGTTGCTGGCCTATCTGCATGATGATGACCATGATCTGCGTAAGCTGGTGGTGGATGCCCTGGCAGCAATAGGCGGTACAGAGGCCGGAAATGGCCTGATTGCAGCCCTGGGGGACAGTGACAGTAATGTGGCAGCAGCGGCAGCAGAGGGTTTGGGCCAGGTAGGTGGAGAAGCTGCCGAGCAGGCACTGTTGCAACATCTGGGGCAGAACAGGGAGCAGTTCTTCCGCTTTAATGCACTGGCCAGTCTGGGCAGAATCGGCAGCCCTGGCCCGTTACCGATGGTGGTGCGTCACCTGTCTGATCAGGAGATGCTACGCAAGCCGGTTTATGAAGCCCTCGGGCAGATCGGTGGTGATCTGGAAGCGGTGGAGCTGCTGTTACAGGGTGCCACTTCACATCTGCCATCTGTACGACGGGCAGCGGTTTACTCCCTGGCTCGGGTAATCCAGCGTTTTGATGATGAGCTGCTGGAGGAAGCCCGTAAAAAACTGAACAACACAGTGCAGCACGGTCTGGTTGGCCACGTTGCTGCCTGTTACAATAATGCAGACAGTCAGCAGGGAGAGGCCGTACTTTACCTGCTGGGGCTGATTGCCGATCCTGGCCAACTGCAACTGTTGTTTTCGGCCCTGGCAGATGAGCGGATGGCCCGCTTTGCAGAACAGGCATTGCAAGGGTTTGGTGATCATGCCCTGCTGGCTGCACGGGACAGTTTCAGATCAATAGAGTTGCCTGAAGAGCGGATTGCACTCTGTCGTTTTGCCGGACGCAGCGGTCTGGCCGGTGCCGTAGAACTGGTAGGGTTGGGGTTGGTGGATCATGAGCCAGGTGTGCGTGCTGCGGCAGCACTGTCAGCGGCCCGTCTGCATAATCCTGAATTATTGGGGCTGGTGGCTAATCTGTTAAATGATGCTGACCATGAGGTACAGGAAACAGCCCTGGCTGCTCTCAGGCATTATGCAGATCTTGATCCCCGTCTGGTGGGCAGTATTGCTGAACGGCTGGTGGAATCCGGCGACCGCTCCCATCGTTACGGTGCAGCCACCCTGTTTGCAGCCCTGAAGGATTTTGACCAGCTTGGTCGCCTGCTGAAGGATGAAGATGCTACTGTACGTGAAGCTGCTGTCCGTGCCAGTGGCAGGTTGTTTACCGCAGGCTCCTGTGCATCCCTGATGATTACATTGTCCGATGAAGACCCTGATGTGCGGATTGCGGCTGCCGAAGCACTGGCTGAATGCAGTTGTGCTGCTGCTGTTACCCCGTTGCGGCTTTCTTTGCAGGATCAGGATCCCTGGGTACAGGCCGCTGCACTGCAAAGCCTGGTACGGCTGATCGGTAAAAATTCTCTGCCGGATCTGCTTGAATGCTGGGATAAAGGGGCAGAGGTGGTGCAGTTGGCCTGTCTGGAAGCGATTGAACGGATCAACTCGCCAGAGGCTCTGCAAATTATTTCCAACAACCTGGGGCATCGTGATGGTGAGGTGCTGAAACGGGCCATAGAGCTGATTCAGTTCAAACAGCCCGAGCTGTTACAGCCCTGGTTGCAGCATTGCCTTTTCCATCGGGATTGGGATATTCGGCTGACAACAGTGCGGGCCTGTGGTGCCTTGCCAGTTGAGGAACAACGGATGTTTCTGCAACAGGCATTGCAGCATGAGGATAATGACCTGGTCAGGGCCGAGATCAACCAGATCCTGGGGTCAGGCTAGATCCATGTCACCCTTAAACAATAATATAACCATGATTGAGGAGGAGTTCCGCCTGCTGCGGGATCTGGTCTATGGCTTCTGTGGCCTCTGGTTTGATGATCAGAACGCATATCTGCTGGAGAAACGGCTTAACAAACGGTTACAAAGCCTTAAAATCGGGACATTCCGAGATTACTACCAGTTCCTTCGTTTTAACCGCAAACGGGATCAGGAGCTGGAAGAGGTGATGAACCTGCTTACCACCAATGAGACTTACTTCTTCCGTGAAGAATATCAACTGAAAGCCTTTACCGATGAAATTGTACCAGAGATCTGTGCTGCCAGAACTGATCGTTCAGCCAATCGCAGGTTAAGAATCTGGTCTGCTGGCTGCTCCACCGGAGAAGAGCCGTACACCATTGCCATGCTAATGCTGGAAATGGACTGTCTGCATGGCTGGCAGATTGAGATTATAGGCACAGACATCAGCCAGCGTGTATTGCAGCAGGCCCGCAGGGCGACCTACGGCAACTCGGCCTTCCGCAGCACTGATAACTATTTCAAGAACAAGTATTTTCAACCCCAGCCGGATGGCAGCTATAAGGTCTCTGACCGTGTCAGGGATCTGGTTACAATCAGCCACCTGAACCTGCTGGATAGCGAGCGGATGCGGATGCTGGGCTGTTTTGATCTGATCTTCTGCCGCAATGTAACTATCTACTTTGATCAGGCAGCCAAGAAAAAGGTGATTGAATCCTTCCACCAGATGTTACCGGATGGGGGCTACCTGCTGCTGGGACACTCGGAATCTTTAATGAATATAACTACCCTGTTTAATCTGCGTCACTTTAAAAACGATATGGTCTACCAGAAACCGTTCATCAAAACCGCTGTTTCAGGTAACAGATCGCCCCTGGGCCTGTTCTCTAATACTGCCGGAGGTTTGCCATGAAACCGGTCAGAATTCTGGTGGTGGATGATTCAGCCTACAGCCGCCGCAGCATCAGCAAGATCCTGGAGAAGATGCCAGGGGTGGAAGTGGTGGGCTATGCCATTGATGGTGAAGATGGTATCCGCCAGGTGATTATCCATAAGCCGGATCTGGTGACCCTCGATCTGGAGATGCCCCGCATGGATGGCTTCACCCTGCTGCGGATTCTGACCAACCGTTTTAACCTGCCGGTGCTGGTGATCAGTGCCCAGTCCGATGCAGACAAGGTCTTCCGTGCCCTGGAAATGGGGGCACTGGATTTTGTGGCCAAGCCAACCAAAGGGCAGTCCGATGAGCTGTCAGCCATTGAACATGACCTGATCTGGAAGGTGAGTCAGGTGACAGCCAATATCCTGACCAGCAAACTTGGTCAGGAGTCAGTTGTTGATGAGCAGCCGGTTGTGCCTGCCAAGCCCCGTCCTGTAGGGAAAAGCAGCCAGGTGGAGCTGGTGGCAATTGCTGCATCCACCGGCGGACCACCGGCCTTGCAATCGCTTCTGACCTCCTTTGATCAGAGTTTTCCCTTTGCAATGGTGATTGCCCAGCACATGCCGGCCGGATTTACAGCAGCCTTTGCAGATCGCCTGAACCGAAGTTCACATTTTGAGGTACGGGAGGCAAAGGATGGTGATCCGGTGGAGCCTGGTCTGGTACTGATTGCACCAGGCGGGAAGAACCTGATTGTACAGGAAGCAGAAGGCAGGGTTTTTGCCAGGGTAGGGCCACCGGCAAAGACAGAACTGTATATCCCATCGGCAGACCAGTTGTTTCAATCCTGTGCCCCTGTTTATGGCAGCAGAATGCTGGCTCTGGTGCTGACCGGTATGGGTAATGATGGAAGTAAAGGGGTGGTTGAGGTAAAGGAGGCTGGCGGACAGGTGCTGGCAGAATCTGAAAGCACCGCTGTGGTCTATGGTATGCCCCGTGAGGCGGTTGCCACCGGCTGCGTGGACAAGATTGTACCTTTGCCAGGCATGGCCCAGGCGATATTGAGTATGGGCGGCTTTACGATTTAGTTTTCGTCCGGAAAGGGTGCTTTTTCCCCCTGGCGGTGTCAATCAGCGGGCTTTGTTTGTGCGACGTACTGATTAGTACGCCTCCGCACAAGCCCTTGATTTCCTGGCCAGAAGAAAAAATCCCCTCTTTCCAATCCGAAAACATGATGTATTTTGGATTCACACCTTTGAATAGTGACAGTTTGAGGGGACAAAGCTTAAATAAAATCAACAGGAAAAGAGGTATGTTTGATGTCTTCAGAGCAGAAATACAATCCAGCCCAGGTGGAGGCCAAATGGCAGCAAAGATGGGCAGAGCAGAAGAGCTTCAAGGTAACTGAAGATGAAGCACGGCAGAAATACTATCTGCTGGAGATGTTTCCCTATCCATCGGGCCGGATTCACATGGGCCATGTCCGCAACTACTCCATTGGTGATGTGGTGGCCCGTTTCAAGCGGATGCGGGGCTTTAATGTACTGCATCCAATGGGCTGGGATGCCTTTGGTATGCCGGCAGAAAACGCCGCCATCAAGAACAACAGTCATCCTGCCACCTGGACTCATGAAAACATCGCTTACATGCGGGATCAGTTGAAGCAGATGGGGCTGTCCTATGATTGGGATCGGGAGCTGGCCACCTGTGATGTTGACTATTACCGCTGGGAACAGAAGCTGTTTGTGGAGATGTTTAAAAAAGGGCTGGCCTACCGCAAAAAATCCTTTGTCAACTGGTGTCCAGACTGTGAAACCACCCTGGCGAACGAGCAGGTGGAGGATGGCGGCTGCTGGCGTTGTGATACCGAGGTTGTCCAGAAAGAGCTGGAACAGTGGTTTTTCAGGATAACCAAATATGCCGAGGAGCTGCTGGAATTCACCGACAGGATGCCTGGCTGGCCAGAGCGGGTACTGACCATGCAGCGTAACTGGATCGGTAAAAGTACCGGTGCCGAGATCGACTTTCCGATTGATGGGCGTGAAGGCTTTATCAAAGTCTTCACAACCCGCCCTGATACGTTGTTTGGTGCCACCTTCATGTCTCTGGCACCGGAACATCCCCTGGCCCTTGAGCTGGTCAGTGCAGAGCAGCGGGCAGAGGTGGAGGCGTTCATTGAAAAGGTCAAAAAGACCGACCGGATCGCCCGTACTTCAGATGATCAGGAAAAGGAAGGGGTCTTCACCGGCAGCTACTGTATCAACCCCACCAACGGTTGCAAAATGCCGATCTATCTGGCTAACTTTGTGTTGTTGGAGTATGGCACCGGTGCGGTGATGGCGGTACCAACCCATGATCAGCGTGATTTTGAGTTTGCCCGTAAATACAGGTTGCCGCTGGTAGTGGTAATTCAGCCGGAAGGTGAAACACTGGACCCTGCCACCATGACCGCAGCCTGGACAGATGAAGGCAGGCTGGTCAACTCCGGCCAGTTTGATGGCATGGATAATGAACCGGCCAAGGATGCCATCGCCACCTGGCTTGAAGGGGAGGGGAAGGCAGCCAAAACAATCAACTACCGCCTGAGGGACTGGGGTGTTTCCCGCCAGCGTTACTGGGGGGCACCGATCCCGATTATCTACTGTGAGTGCTGTGGTGTGGTGCCTGTGCCGGATAATGATCTGCCGGTGGTGCTGCCACTGGATATTGCATTTACCGGCGAAGGTGGTTCGCCCCTGGCCAGCCTGGAGAGCTTCACAAAGGTTGATTGTCCCCTTTGTGGCAAACCTGCCCGCCGTGAAACCGACACCATGGACACCTTTGTGGAATCATCCTGG
>CAZRKG010000016.1:0-18092 GCA_964600635.1 uncultured Geobacter sp.
AGATCGTCACAGTTCAGATCCTTGACCGGCAGGATGGCGGTGATCTTCTCGCCCTCCTGCACATTGACCAGGTTAACCACCGCCTTACCCTTGGTGGTACGACTTCCCTCTGGTATCTCGTATACCTTTATCCGGTAAACACGGCCCATATCAGAGAAGAACAGCAGATAATCTTTGGCAGATGCGATGAACAACTGCTCTACAAAATCCTCATCCCTGGTCTTCATACCGGTTTTGCCTTTACCACCACGACGCTGGGCACGGTACAGCTCCACCGCACTACGCTTGATATAACCGCTGTGGGAGACGGTTACCACCATCTCGGCATCCTCAATGGTATCTTCCAGGGATATTTCAGCGGTCCGGTTCACAATATCAGTACGCCGCTTATCACCAAAACGTTCTTTAATCTCAGTCAGTTCATTCACGATGATCTGCATGATCTCGGCATCGGAGGCCAGAATCTCCTTCAGCCGTGCAATCAACTTCAGGATTTCTTCATATTCGGACAGGATCTTGTCCCGCTCAAGGCCGGTCAGCCGTTGCAGTCGCATCTCCAGAATAGCCTGGGCCTGTAGCTCTGAAAGCTGTACCGATTGATCCTCATATCCTGCTGGTCTTGGCAGGTTCAGCCTGGCCAACCACTCAGCATCAGCAAAAGCACCGCTCATCAGCCCCTGCCTGGCCTCTGGCGGGGTCTTGGAGGCACGGATCAGCTCTATGACTGCATCCAGCCAGTCAAGGGCTATTTTAAGACCTTCCAGGATATGTGCCCTGGCCTCTGCCTTTTTAAGCTCAAACAAGGTACGCCTGGTGACAACCTCATGGCGATGTTCAATGAAGCAGTTCATCATCTCTGACAGGGAGAGCAGTTTGGGACGACCGTGGACAATGGCCAGCATGTTGATGCCAAAGGAGGTCTGCATCTGGGTATGCTTGTAAAGCTGGTTCAGCAATACCTCTGCATTCTCATCCCGTTTAAGGTCAATCACAATCCGCATACCATCACGGTCAGACTCATCCCGCAGATCGCTGATCCCTTCCAACTTCTTTTCCTTCACCAGTTCAGCAATACTGGCAATCAGGCGGGCTTTATTAACCTGATATGGGATCTCGGTCACAACAATGGATTGGCGGTCATGCTTTTTACTGTCTTCAACATGGGCCTTTGCCCGCACCTGAATGATGCCACGACCGGTGTTGTAGGCATCAATAATCGCCTGCCGGCCATAAATAGTGCCGCCAGTGGGGAAATCAGGGCCAGGCACCAGCTCCAGCAGCTCTTCAAAGCAAAGGTCTGGATTGTTGATCAGGGCAATGATGCCATCAATCACCTCAACCATATTGTGGGGAGGGATGTTGGTGGCCATTCCAACCGCAATGCCGGTGGAACCGTTTACCAGCAGATTGGGAAATTTGGCAGGCAGGACGGCTGGTTCCTGTAGCGACTCATCATAGTTGGGGTTAAAATTTACGGTTTCTTTTTCAAGATCAGCCAGCAGCTCGTGGGTAAGCTGCTTCATCCTGATTTCTGTGTAACGCATGGCTGCCGGATTATCACCATCAACAGAGCCAAAGTTACCCTGACCATCCACCAGCAGGTAACGCAGGGAGAAATCCTGGGCCATCCGCACAATGGTGTCATAGACAGCGATATCACCGTGGGGATGGTATTTACCGATTACATCACCCACTACCCGAGCTGATTTCTTGTACGGCTTGTTGTAATCATTGCCCATGTCATGCATGGCGTAGAGGCATCGCCGATGCACAGGCTTAAGGCCATCTCGCACATCAGGCAAGGCCCGTCCCACAATTACAGACATGGCATAGTCCATATAGGACCGCTTCATTTCATCTTCTATATTTACCTCTATTTTATCTAATGTCTGCTCCTGCATTGAATACCCTTCGTTATCTGAAATATTGCTACTGAAAAGAGTTGTTTATACCATATTCGAGCCTGGTTGTATACCTGGCTGTTGGCTTTGGATAAGTAGGGGGAAAGGTAGATGAGCCGCAGGGATGTTGCTTAAAATCAAGCTATCTTCAGGCAGGGCTAGATATTAGATGTTAAATATTGGCAAAAGCACCTGATGAGCAACATAAGCCATTGCTGCGGATGCTGGTATAGTCAGCAACCAAGCAAAGGCAATCCGTTTTGCAACGGTCCAGTTGACCGAACTCATGCTTTTTGTAAGCCCGACACCCATTATTGCCGACGTTACAACATGGGTGCTGCTGGTGGGCAGTCCCCAGAGCGATGCCCCGAAGATGATTGATGTTGCGGCAGAATCTACGGAAAAGCCGGTCATTGGTTGCAGCTTTACAAAGTCTTTTCCGACAGTCTTGATAATTCGCCAGCCTCCGGCAGCAGTACCAAGGGCAATTGTGGTTGCACAGGCCAGCTTGACCCACAAAGGCACATCAAAGGCTGGAATTGCCCCATAGCTTAACAGGGCCATGGTAATTACACCCATTGCCTTTTGTGCATCAGCAGTTCCATGGGAAAACGACAGAAATGCCGTTGACAGAATCTGCAAACGACGGAACCAGCGGTTTGTTCCGGTTGGTGTACAGTTTTTCAATGTGATTGAAAAGAGGAGTACAAACAGATAGGCAACAACAGCACCCAGTATAGGCGATATAACCAATGCCAGCACAATCTTCTTGAGGCCGGCCCATTTAAGGGCTGTAAAGCCGGCATGGGCAATGCCTGCCCCCATAATACCACCAATTATGGCATGGGATGATGAGGACGGCAGGCCATAATACCAGGTTATCAGGTTCCAGATAATGGCCCCCAGCACACCAGACAGGACAACCAACTGGGTCATAAAATCTGAAATAACAATATCAGTACCAATGGTCTTGGCCACCTTTGTAAAGGCCATTGCCCCCAGAAAGTTAAGGGTAGCAGCCAGAACAATGGCGGTACGGACTGTCATGGCACGGGTAGAAATACTGGTGGCAATAGCGTTGGCAGTATCGTGAAATCCGTTTATGTAATCAAAAGCAAGTGCTGCAACTATTACAACAATCAGTAAAATAAGTTCAAGTTCAGGCATCGGTGCCTCCACAATACAATAGTAATATTAAATTATCACTTTGGTTTATGTAAAATATAACTATTGAGTTTGTATTGATGTTTTAGGTTTAAGTATTAAAGATATACCAATAGATATTAAGATACTTACAACTATAATAAACAGGGATAAAGTAACTGGAATATGTATATCAAGCATAATCATGATCATCTTTATCCCAACAAATGCAAGTATAAATGATATTCCGTATTTCAGGTACATGAACATCCCTATAGCTCCTGACAATAGAAAATAAAGGGCACGCAATCCCATAATTGCAAATATATTTGATGTAAGAACTATAAACGGATCTGTTGTAATTGCAAAAATTGCCGGTATAGAGTCAAGAGCAAATACAAGATCGCTGCTTTCAACTACAAGCAAAACCATGAACAATGGGCTGGCAACCCATAATTTAAGGCGGCGTGTAAAAAACCAGTCTCCACGTATTTTTCTTGTCATAGGAATGATTTTACGTGCAATTCGTACAACCAGGCTCTTATCCGGCTGCATCTCTTTCTCAGGTGTAAAAGCCATTTTCCAGGCTGTGTAAAGCAAGATTCCGCCAAATATGTAAAAAAGCCATTGGAAGCGTTGAATAAGTTCTACACCTATAAATATAAAAATAATTCGCATTACCAATGCACCGATAATACCCCATTTCAGAACCTTTGCCTGTAATTCATCCTTCACACCAAAAACTGTAAATATCATGATGAAAACAAAAAGATTATCTACTGATAGAGACTTTTCAATCAGGTAGCCTGTTAGAAATTCAAGTGCCTTTTGTTTTCCCAGCATGTAATAAATACCGATATTAAATAGCATTGCTATGGAAAACCAGATCACGCTCCAGATTGTTGCCTCTTTCATAGAAACATTATGACTCTTTTTATTAAAACTTAAATCAACTACCAACATTATTATAACTACTGCTGTAAACACGATCCAAAGTATGCTTGGTATATTCATACACTATTCTCCATTCTTTATTATTTGTACGGCTTTAGTATTTTCTTGAATTTTATTTAATCAAATAAAAAAGACCTTTACCCATCGATAACTTAATACCGTGGATAAAGGTCTTGTTGACAGTTTTAGCTGCCCCATTTCCGAGCCGATGGCTGTATTGACGAAAATGGGTCGGCCTTTTCTCTGGCCGATAACTACTCCCCTTTAGCTTGGCAGACTATACTGGAGTCTGTTCGGATATGTCAATCAGTAAGGCTGTATTGCAAACAGGCTGAAACATGTCGCTGTTTCAGCCTTAGAGGTTACAAAAGCATTGATGCAGACTGCATCACTTAAAAAGTGTCTCATACTGGCCATAACCTTCTACACCCAGTTGATCAACAGCGATAAAGCGAAGTGCGGCCGAGTTGATGCAGTACCGCTTGCCAGTGGGAGCCGGACCATCATCAAACAGATGGCCCAGGTGGGAATCACCTGTTTTAGAGCGGACTTCAGTACGCAACATACCAAAGCTGTCATCGGGCCGGTTAATGACATTATCAGGCGCAAGGGGCTGATTGAAGCTGGGCCAGCCAGTACCTGAATCAAATTTGTCCAATGAGCTGAACAGCGGCTCACCACTGACAACATCAACATAAATGCCTGGCTGATCATTATTCCAGTACTGGTTGTTAAATGGAGGCTCTGTACCACATTGGCGGGTTACATAAAATTGCAGCGGTGAAAGTATCTTTTCCAGCTCTTTATCTGATGGATTTTCCGACATTCTGACTGCTACTCCCCGATTATTTTCACAAGCACCCGCTTGCGACGTTTACCATCAAACTCACCATAGAAAACCTGCTCCCACGGCCCCAGATCCAGTTTGCCGTTGGTGATTGCCACCACCACCTCTCGCCCCATGATCTGACGTTTCAGGTGGGCATCTCCATTATCTTCATAGCCATTGTGGTGGTAGCGGGAATATGGTTTTTCCGGGGCCAATTGTTCCAGCCAGGTCTCAAAATCATGGTGCAGACCAGATTCATCGTCATTTATGAAAACACTGGCTGTAATGTGCATGGCATTGCAGAGCAGCAGCCCCTCCTTAATACCACTTTCTGCCAGGCAATCCTGCACTGTACTGGTGATATTAAGATAGGCACGGCGGGTTGGGGTCTCGAACCATAGCTCTTTACGAAATGATTTCATGACCAGCGGTTACGCTTGATCTTATTGCGTTGCAGGTTTTCCAATGGGAGGGGAGGATGCTTTTCATCAGGGTGGCCAATTCCGATTATGCACTCCACCCTGGCTGTCTCCGGCAGGCCAAGTAGCTGCTGAATATAATTTTCTGCTGACTGTGCTGCATCATGCTGGCGGTTTCTGATCTGTGCCCAGCAACTGCCCAACCCTTCGGCATGGGCTGTCATCTGTAACAGGATTGCGGCAATGGAGCAGTCCTCCACCCATACATCGCTTTTGATGCTGTCAGCACAGACCACAATTGCAAGGGCAGCATTGCCAATAAACTCTGCACCATGCTGCTTGGCCCTGGACAGCTTGGCCAGAAGTTCCGGCTGATCCACAAATATAAATTCCCAGGGATTAATACTGCGGGAAGATGGCGATCTTAGTGCAGTCTCTTCCAGCTTTGCAATTATTTCAGGTGATAGCGGTTCTGACCTGAATTTTCTGGTGCTACGCCTTGTACGAAGCAGATCCAGCATAAACAACCTCCTTTGCAACAGGTCAACAGATCAGATGTCCAGGTTAACCACATTAAGGGCGTTCTGCTCGATAAATTCACGCCGTGGCTCCACCTGATCACCCATCAGAACCGTAAAAATATTATCCGCCTCCACGGCATCTTCTATTTTTACCTGTAACAAGGTGCGATTGTCAGGATTCATAGTGGTTTCCCAGAGCTGGTCAGGGTTCATCTCACCCAGTCCTTTGTAACGCTGGATAGAAAGCCCCTTCTTGGCATATTCAAGGAAATAATCCAGCAGTGCTTCTGGTTGTGCTGTTTCGCAGAGCAGTTTATCACTCTCCTTCAGCCTGATCTTACCGTTACCCAGAAGTTCTCTGACACGGGCAGTTGCTTCAAGCAACAATTCATACTCATAGCTTGTCAACACTGATAATGTCTGCTGATCAATAACTGATCTGACATCGCCAATGGTAAAAACTATCCTATCTTCTTCAAACTGATGGCTGCTATCCGGGGCCAGTTGTTCCATCATCGGCAGGTATTTTTCAACGCTGGCCAGGTCTTCAATTCCTGCCGGCAGATGAACCTGCTGGAAAATGCTTAACAGATCCTCTGATATACCTTTTTTGATTACCTTTTCTGACAGGTTACGCACTTCCATTAATTGCCTGATCAAAGGAATGATCTGTTTACCGGTGTAGCTGCGATCAGTATTTTCTGCAAAGACCACCAGTTCTTCAGATCCCTCTTCCAGCAGAAAGCCTTGCAGGGCTGCCTCATTACGCAGATAAAGCTCTTTTTTACCCCGCTTGACCTTGTAAAGCGGCGGCTGGGCAATATAAAGATGGCCCCGCTCTATCAGCTCCTTCATATTGCGGTAAAAGAAGGTCAGCAGCAGGGTCAAAATATGGGAGCCGTCCACATCAGCATCTGTCATTACAATAATCCGGCCATAACGGAGCTTAGCAATATCAAAGTCATCCTTGCCAATCCCTGTACCCATGGCAGTTATCAAGGTGCGGATCTCCTGGGAGGACAGCATTTTATCAAAACGGGCCTTTTCAACATTAAGGATCTTGCCCTTAAGTGGCAAAATTGCCTGAAAACGACGATCACGGCCCTGTTTGGCAGAACCACCCGCAGAATCACCCTCCACCAGATAAAGTTCGCAAAGGGCAGGATCTTTTTCCTGACAATCCGCCAACTTGCCAGGCAGACCACCCAAGTCCAAGGCACCTTTGCGTCGGGTCAGGTCTCTGGCCTTACGGGCAGCCTCACGGGCACGGGCAGCTTCAATGGATTTTTCAAGAATACGTTTGGCAACCTGGGGGTTTTCCTCCAGATAAATGGCCAGTTTTTCGTTTAATAACGATTCCACATAACCCTTGACCTCAGAATTTCCTAGTTTTGTCTTAGTTTGTCCTTCAAACTGTGGCTGGGGAATTTTAACAGAGATAACACAGGTAAGCCCTTCACGCAGATCGTCACCAGAAATACTGACCTTGGCATTTTTTGCCAGATTATTACTGGCTGCATAGTTGTTCATTGTACGGGTTAAGGCCGACTTAAATCCGGCGAGGTGTGTTCCGCCTTCATGTGTGTTGATATTATTAGCAAATGAGTAAACTTTTTCATCATAGGAGTCATTGTACTGCATGGAGACCTCCATCTCCACCCCTCCTTTTTCACCTTTAAAGTAAATTGGCTTCTGATTAAGAACAGTTTTTGCACGATTCAAATATTCAACAAAAGAATTGATACCACCTTCATAGTAAAAATCATGTGCTTTATCTTCGCTGCGTTCATCAGTAATCTTTATTCTTACACCTGCATTAAGAAACGCCAGCTCTCTTAACCGTTTTGATAAAATATCAAATGATAAATCTGTTGTTTCAAAAATATCATCATCCGGCATAAAAGTAATTTTTGTTCCGCGTTTATGGGTTGTACCCGTTAATTCCAAAGGAGCCTGTGGTTCACCCACTTTGTAAGACTGCCTCCATATTTTTCCATCACGCCGTATTTCAAGTTCAAGCCATTTTGAGAGGGCATTTACTACCGAAACACCAACACCATGCAAACCACCAGATACTTTGTAAGAGCTGTTATCAAACTTACCACCAGCGTGTAGCACAGTAAGTGCAACCTCTGCTGCCGAACGTCCTTCAGTTGGATGTATGTCAGTTGGAATACCACGACCATTATCAACAACTGTTAATGAACCATCAGTATTGATTGTAACCGTAACTTCATTACAAAAACCTGCCAATGCTTCATCAATTGAATTGTCAACAATTTCATAAACCAGATGATGTAAACCGGCTGAAGAAGTTGATCCAATGTACATTGCGGGACGTTTACGAACAGCATCAAGCCCTTCTAAAACTTTAATATTATCTGCACTGTATTCTGTTTCTGAATTGCTACCTAAAAGATTTTGTACGCTCATAAAAGTTATTTAACCTCAATTAATTATATTTCCTGATTTTATTTTGTATATGTTACAAGCTGAAGTTATAGAGTTTTTAAATGGATCTAAGCTTGTTGTTGATATAAATATTTGTGATTGTGTAGCAGGTAAATAATTCATTATCTTACATATAACTTCAGAATCAAGTTCAGATGCTACATCATCAAGTAAAACAACAGGATTTATTTTAAATTTTAATTTATAATATTCAATTTCTGCCAATTTAAGAAGTAATATAAAATTTCTCTGCTGCCCTTGTGAACCAAAATATTTCAGCGGTTTATTGTTAATTAAAAAAACCAGATCATCCCTGTGTGGGCCTCTGGTAGTTGTACTATATTTAATATCTTTTTCTTGATTACTTATTAAAACATCAAACATTGTTGTCTGGTTAGTAGTATTAATATCTGGTTCATATCTGATTGATAATTCATTTAAACTGTTAAATATAATATTGTTTTTTAAATTTAAAAACTCATTCAATTTACTTATATATTTACTTCTATATTCAATTAATTTAACACCTGCTGATGCAAGCTGATTTGTCCATAATTCCAACTGATCAGTTTTATGTGTTTTTAAAATTGTATTTCTGTGTTTCAAAATTTTAAAATATTTATTATAAAAATCTACATAATTTAAATCACTATTATAAAGTGATTTATCTATAAATTTTCTTCTTGAATCTGGTCCTTTTTTTAAAATCAACAGATCATCTGATGTAAACACTATTGATGGAAATTTACCATGCAACTGAAAATATTTAATAACTGGCTTATCATCAATGCTAATTAATCTTTTTTTATCTAATACTATACATCTTAATTTATTTTTTATACCGTTTGAATTTATAACTGAATTTATTATACAACTGCTAACTTCAAACTTAATAAGTTCATTAGTATTATTAGTTCTAAATGATTTACCGGTACTTAAAACGTTTATTGCTTCAATAATATTTGTTTTACCTTCTCCATTTTTACCAATTAAAAAATTTATCTGTGGATCAGGATTTAAAATTAGTTTGTCAATATTACGATAATTTTGCAAATCTAGTTTTTCTAAATACACAAATTAAAGCCTCATTGGCATAATTACAGCTAAAAGATTTTCGTCATTGCTATCTGGTGTAATAATAGATGGAGATATTTCATTCTTGAATTTCATTAAAATGTATTCTGACGAACAAGCCATCAAAACATCCATTAAATATCTGGCATTAAATCTGACTGAAAAATCAAGACCTGAATATTCAATATCCAATTCTTCAGCGGCATCACCTAACTCTGGATTACTGGAGGATATAGAAATAACATTATTTTTAATATCTAACATTATTCCTTTTACTTTTTCATTTGAAAGAATAGACATTCTTCTTACGGATTGAAGTAATTGTTCTCTGTTGGCCTTAAGTATTAAGTCATTAGCTATTGGTATTACTCTATTATAGTCTGGAAATTCGCCATTAACCAATCTCATGCTAAGTATCAAGTCATTTTTTATTATAATAGCATTATTATCAGCAATCCCTAACTTTAAAATTGCATCTCCCTCTTCAGTTAATTTTTTAATTTCATAAACACCTTTTTTAGGTAGTATAACACCATCAACTAATTCCTGGCAAACTGTGTTAGTTAATTTATTTAAGGTAATTGATAATCTATGTCCATCAGTTGAAACCATTTTTAAATGTTGTAAATCGTTATGTATATCTATTGTTGTAAATATACCATTCAGGTTGTATTTTGATTCATCATTACAAATTGAATATGATGTTTTTTCAATCATACTTCTTAATGTAGATGCCTCAATTTCAATTAAATTATTACAAGTATTTATATTATTTTTAGGAAAATCATCTGAAGGTAAACCAACAATATTAAATTTAACTTTTTGGCATTTTATTTCAACCCAATCATTTTCCTTAATTTTTAAGTAAATTTCATCTTCAGGTAATTCTTTTATAATTTCGAAAAGTTTTTTTCCAGATACAGTAATTTTACCTTCTTGCAAAACTTTAGCTGGATAACTTGCTATTAATGCAACTTCTAAATCTGTAGCCGTTATTTCAATTTTATCATTAATTGATTCTATCAATATATTTGCTAAAATTGGCATAGAAGTCTTTTTTTCAATAATTCCCTGAACTTTTTGTAATCCTTTTAAAAAAACATCTTTTTCAATAGTAAATTCCATATTTAATTCTCCTTTATTTATTTAAATCTATTTA
Source organism: uncultured Geobacter sp. (assembly GCA_964600635.1). Taxonomy (GTDB): domain Bacteria; phylum Desulfobacterota; class Desulfuromonadia; order Geobacterales; family Pseudopelobacteraceae; genus Trichlorobacter. Next base: position 10,452 of record CAZRKG010000016.1, read on the forward strand.
TTATATATATTAGTATTGTTGGAACACTTAATAACCTTGTAACTAGCTGAATTAATTTGAAATTTACTGTTTAAAACCTGTGAAACTAATCAGTGATTTATACTGGTTTTACACAGGCAGTTAATTATAAACATGAATAAACAGTTAATCCACACCACTTGTCAACATTGTATCAAATCTCTGAGATCTTCTAATGTTTTTGCAGTGTTATGGTCTTCTAAACGTAATTTATCAATCTTTTTTACTGCATGTATTACAGTAGAATGATCTTTTCCGCCGAAGCGTGATCCTATGTCTGGAAAAGAGGCAGTTGTCATATCTCTTGAAAGCCAAATGGCCATCTGTCTTGCCTGTACAAAGGTTTTTAAACGTTTTTCGGATTTTAAATCAGACACTTTTAAACAATAGAAGTCAGCTACTACTTTTTGTATTAAATCAATAGTTATTTCTTTATGTTTGGATATTATAATATTTTTGAGATTATTTTTTGCCATTTGTAAAGTGATAGGTACATGCTGAAGACTACTATATGCTCCTAATCGTATTAACATTCCTTCTAATTCACGTATATTTTTTACATTACTTGATGCCAGAAATTCTGCTACATCATCAGGAAGTCTGATTTTGTTAATTTCAGACTTCTTTTTTAAAATGGCAAATTTAGTTTCAAAATCTGGTTCTTGTATATCAGCAATAAGCCCCCATTCAAATCTTGATCTTAATCGATCTTCAATGTCAATTTCTTTGGGAAATTTATCTGATGTAATAACTATTTGCTTATTTAATTCATACAATGCGTTAAATGTATGAAAAAATTCAGTTTGTGTACGTTCTTTTTTAGCTATAAATTGTATATCATCAATTAAAAGAACATCTATTGATCTATACTTATATCTAAATTCATCCATTTTATTTAATTTGATACTTGTAACCATTTCTGTCATGAATTTTTCAGCAGAACAATAATAGATATTAAATTCTTTATTTACATCTGAAATTTTATGACCGATTGCATGAAGAAGGTGGCTTTTGCCCAAACCAACACCACCGTATATAAAGAGAGGATTATAAGTTATTGCAGGATTATTAGCCACAGCAATGGATGCAGCATGTGCAAATTGATTACCAGCTCCAATTACAAATTGATCAAACGTATATTTTGGGTTCAGATTAATTAATTCTGTATTTTTTGTATAATTTTTATTTTCAACAATTTTTTTTATATTTTTCTCAGTAATTTTTTCAGTTAAATCTAGGATACTTTCTTCCTGAGATAATATAAACACAACAGACATATCTTTACCTGCTGCTACAGATAGGGCACTTGAAATTAAATCTATGTAATTATCTTCAAGCCATTCTTTAAAAAATTGATCGGGTACAACTATATACATCATATCTTCCATAGTATGACTGAAGACTAATGGCTTGATCCAATTCTGATAATTCTGTGATTGGACGACTTGTTCAAGACTTGATATTGTTTTGTTCCAAATTGACTTTTCGGTTGCGTTATGTTCTGACATTGAAATGCTTGTACTCCTGAAAATAATTGAGATATTAATAGATTAGATCCCAAGTTATAAACAAGTTTATCAACAATTGTTGATAAACTTGTTTTCATCTGAAATCAGATAGTTAGGTGTAAAATTATCGATTGCCAAATTTCAGCAAGCCTATCAAATTTCTGACTTGTTTTCAATCTCAAACAGGACATGTGCTAAAAATTATTGACAAATTTTCTCTTCCGGCCTATATTTCATAGCTCATTTTTACAAAGCTTAGGGACCCGTAATCCTGAGCTGAATTTTAACATACTGGAGTTTAAAGTGAAGAGAACATATCAGCCTAGTAATACATCCCGTAAACGTACCCATGGTTTTCTTGTGAGAATGGCTACAAAAAATGGTCGTCTGGTGATCAAGAGGCGTCGTGCCAAGGGACGTAAGCGTCTTTCAGTGCAGATACCTGTTAAGTAGAAATCAAATTTGTTGCAGCTTGATCTGAGTTTTAAAAAACATAACAGGCTGTTAAGCCGTAGCAATTACACAAGACTGTCCAGCAATAAAAACTCTGTTGCAGGACGGTCTTTTGTTGTTGTGTGGGCCAGAAATCAGCTTGATGAACCCAGGCTTGGTATTACTGCAAGTAAAAAAACCGGTAATGCTGTAACCCGCAATCGCTTAAAAAGACTTATCAGAGAGTTTTTCAGACATAATAAATTAATGGTTACTGGTACGGATCTGAATGTTATTGTACGCCACAAGGCTGCGACAACTCCTGTTACAGAGGCTATTGATGAACTACATAATGCATTTATTACCGTTGGGCACAAATAAATGTTAGCTCGTACTTTAATAGCTTTTGTGCGTTTTTACCAAATATTTGTTTCTCCGGTATTGCCAGGTTCTTGCCGATTTTACCCTACCTGTTCTTCTTACTCATTGGAATCCATTCGTAAGTATGGTGCTTTAAAAGGTCTGGTTTTAACCTTGTTCCGAATTTTAAGATGTCATCCCTGGCATCCTGGCGGGCATGATCCAGTCCGCTAATTAACGGAGTTATAAATAATATGGAAAAACGAACTTTACTCGCAGTTGTACTATCAATTGGTGTTTTTTATCTGTTTTCCTATTTTTATGGTCCTAAGCAGAATGCCAATAATATACAGGATAAACAGCAAGCAGGTGTGGTAACTGTTACCGAAACTCCTGATTCAGTTATAAATTCACCCAAACCTCCTAATATACAAGAACCGTTGGTTTTACCTGTAGCCGCAGTACCTACAACAGACATTACAGTTGAAAACGATTTATTTGTAGCTACTTTCAGCAATAGTGGTGCTGCTTTAAAAAAACTCACCTTAAAGTCATATAAAATTGAGAACGAGCCTGAATCTCCTCATGTTACCTTATTATCTTCGGCAGATCCTGAGGTACAAAATTATTCTTCCAGAGGAGCAGGATTTTCACTTCCTCAAAATGTAAACTATTCACCTTCAGACACAAAAATTGAAATATCAGATAAAGATAAAAAAAGTCTGACTTTTACTTATGTAGATCCGCAAGGCTTTGTAGTTAAAAAGATATATAGTTTTACCGGAGATGAATACAGGATTGGGCTTGAGACACAATTAGTGAATAATGCTCAGATTCCTATTGTTGGCTCTTTTCAGAACTTATTAAGTACTTCATTTCATGCTCCTTATGAAACCCTTGGTTTTAACACCTATGGTTCATCAGTTTTTTCAGACACTAAGTTGCATACTGATGCCCCCAAGAATGTCACATCTGCAAACAAGATATATGATAAATCTATTAAATGGGCTGCTCTGAATGAAAAATATTTTATTTCAGCACTGCTGGCAGTCGATAACAGTATTGCTTCAGTTGAAATAAAAAAGAATCAGGCTGGGTTTTTAGAAGCTGACTTTACTACTCCGCAATTTACTGCAACTCCTGGTCAGACAGTAAGTTTCAAACATAATATATATGTCGGGCCAAAAGAGATTGATATTTTAAAGGCTCAGGGTAGTTCGTTTGAACAATCTCTTGATTTAGGTTGGTTTTCGGCGATTGCCAAACCAATGCTTTACTCACTCAAATTTTTCTACAAGTATGTTGGCAACTATGGCGTAGCAATTATTATCATCACAATTATTCTTAAAATCATCTTTTTCCCTCTTACCCATAAGAGCTATAAATCCATGAAAGAGATGAGCAAGTTGCAGCCTAAAATGGCAGCTCTTAAAGAAAAATATAAAAATGACCGTGATTCCATGAACCGTGCAGTCATGGAGCTTTACCGTGAACACAAGGTTAACCCTTTGGGTGGCTGCCTGCCCATGCTGGTGCAGATACCGGTCTTTTTTGCTCTTTATAAGGCTTTGATGTTTTCAATAGAACTCAGACACGCACCATTTATGCTGTGGATTACAGATCTGTCAGTCAAGGATCCCTACTATGTGACACCTGTGATCATGGGTGCGACCATGTTCATCCAGCAGAAGTTGACTCCATCCAATATGGATGAAATGCAGCAGAAAATCATGTTATTCCTGCCGCTTATATTTATTTTCATGTTTTTGAGTTTTCCAGCCGGCCTGGTGCTGTACTGGCTGGTAAACAACGTTCTTACCATTGCACAGCAGATATATATCAACAAATTGACGAAGGATTAGCCTTACGATTATGTATGTTCAAGACACCATTGCTGCTTTAGCCACACCAGTTGGGTCAGGTGGTGTGGCTGTTATCAGGGTCAGTGGACCAGAAGCAGAACAGATCGGCCAGACGTTATTCAGAAGGCCATGCTTACAAAAAGGCGGTGGCTTTGAAAGTCACCGCCTTTTTTATGGCCAGTTCCATGATCCTGAAAACGGTAACCTGATTGATGATGGTATGCTGGTTTTTATGAAGGCACCAAAATCATACACCAGAGAAGATGTGCTTGAGCTGCATTGTCATGGAAGCCAGCAGATTGTTCAGACCATGCTGGATGCCTGCCTTAAGGCTGGTGCCAGACAGGCAGAGCCTGGTGAATTTACCAGACGAGCTTTTCTTAATGGGCGGATTGATCTTGCCCAGGCAGAGGCGGTAATGGGGCTGATTTCCAGTCAGTCTGCCAGATCGGCGGAGCTGGCCCGCTCGCAGTATCAAGGTGCATTATCACTGGAACTGACTGAAATTCGTGGACAACTGGTGGAATGTCTGGCCTTTACCGAGGCATATATTGATTTTCCTGAAGATGAGGTTGACGGTCAGGTGCTTCAGTCTGTTCAGAAAAAGGTGGGGCAGCTTGTTAACAGGCTTGATCGCCTGATCAATAGCTACAGCACAGGCCGTATACTGTCCCAGGGCGTTTCAATTCTGTTGCTTGGTCCGCCCAATGCAGGTAAATCTAGCCTTTTGAACGCATTATTGGGCGCTGATCGATCCATTGTGTCGGATGTTCCAGGCACGACACGGGATATAGTTGATGCAACGTTGATGATCAATGGCCTGTCTGTCCGTCTGATTGATGCAGCAGGAATACGTGCTGGCTATTCAGATCAGATAGAGCAGGAAGGTATGCAGCGGGCTTTGCAAAAAATCCCGGAGGCAGATCTTGTTTTGCTGTTGATTGATGGCAGCAGGGAATCCACTGTTGAAATTAACGGTCTGCTTAAACATCTGGATGAAGTGTCATTTATGCTGGTGCTGACAAAATCGGATCTTCCTCTGAGGCAGGAACTGAATGCACTGAAAGCCCCCCACGGTATTTGCAGCTTATCAGCCTTGACCGGTGATGGACTGGATAATCTGAAGACGGCCATTTACAATCACTTTGTTCTTACAGATCAGATGAATTCTACAGAAGCTGTCATGATTTCCAATGTGCGTCATTACAATGTACTTCTGAGGGCCAGGCAGGCTTTAGCGGATTTTCAGGCAGGTTTGAGTGCTGACCTGCCACTGGAAATTTTATCTCTGGAACTGCGTACAGCACTTACAGCAGTTGGAGAAATTACCGGCGAATCATCTACCGACGAACTGCTTGACCTGATTTTTTCATCATTCTGTATCGGCAAATAGCTTGAATCTGCACTCATCTCTTGCCGGATGTTTCACGTGGAACATCTGCTGTGCAGCTTTTAAAGTATTTCATCCGTAAAGAGGTCAGACCTGATATGTATCAATATCAAACCATATATGATCTGATTGTTGTTGGAGCTGGTCATGCTGGCTGTGAAGCTGCATTGGCCTCAGCAAGGATGGGTTGCAGCACCCTTCTGCTGAATATGAGCCTTGATGGTATGGCCGTTATGTCGTGCAGCCCGTCAGTGGGTGGGCTGGCAAAAGGGCATCTGGTGCGTGAAATTGATGCCCTGGGCGGCGAGATGGCCAGGAATATTGATGCCACCGGCATACAGTTCAGGGTGCTGAATACCCGTAAGGGGCCAGCCGTAAGGGCGGGTCGTGCCCAGGCTGACAAGCAGCTTTACAGGCTGAGGATGAAGTCTGTCCTGGAGCATCAGCCTAACCTGCAAATCAAGCAGGCCGAAGTTTCCCGTCTGTATCTTCAAAATGGCGAACTGAGGGGGGTTGATACAAGTGATGGAGTGCGGTTTCTTTCCAGGGCGGTTGTGCTGACAGCCGGAACCTTTCTGAAGGGTGTGATTCATATAGGTCAGGTCAGTTACACGGGTGGTCGGGCCGGAGATCGTCCGTCTGACAGACTGTCAGAGCAGTATACTGAACTGGGTTTTAATCTGGGCCGGTTTATGACAGGGACTCCGGCCAGACTTGATGGCAGAACCATCAATTTTGAAAAGCTGATCCCGCAATATAGTGATGATCCTCCTGTTCCATTTTCATTAAGCACACGGCAAATACTGTTGCCCCAGGTGCCATGCTATGTGGCTTATACAAATCCCAGAACCCACGCTATTATCAGGGCAAACCTTGACCGTTCACCGCTTTACGGTGGCAGCATACATGGCCCTGGCCCCCGCTATTGTCCATCCATAGAGGAGAAAGTTGTCCGTTTCCCGGAAAAAGAGCGTCATCAGACCTTCATTGAACCGGAAGGGCTTGATACCCTTGAATATTACCCCAGCAGCATGTCCACTTCTTTGCCGCTGGATGTGCAGATAGAGATGTACCGTTCTATTGAAGGGCTGGAGCAGGTGGAGCTGATGCGACCAGCCTATGGAATTGAGTACGACTATATAAACCCATTGCAGTTGAAGGCCAGTCTGGAGACCAAACTGCTGCCAAACCTGTTCCACGCCGGTCAGGTAAACGGAACTTCAGGTTATGAAGAGGCGGCAGCCCAGGGATTGTTGGCAGGTATAAATGCAGCCCTTAAGGTGCAGGGCAGAGAGCCGCTTCCGTTGGGCCGACATAACTCGTATATTGGTGTAATGGTTGATGATCTGATCACCGCCGGAGCCGATGAGCCGTACCGGATGTTTACCTCCCGTGCAGAGTATCGCCTGTTGCTGCGTGCTGACAATGCAGACCTCCGCTTGAGGGAACTGGGTTACCAGGCGGGCCTGGTGGATGAAGCAACATATCTGGAGTTCTGCACCAAAAAAGAACAGATCAAGGCCGAGCTGGAAAGGGTTGCCCAGACAAGACTGATAATGGATGAAGCACAACAAGGCTGGTGTGAAAAGTGGGCCTGTGAGCTGCAAAAGGGAACAACCTTTGAGCAATTGCTGAAAAAACCTGAAATTGGCTATCAGCAACTGCAAGAGATTGATGAGCAATCCAGGCTTTTGCCTGCGGCGGTTCGGGAACAGGTGGAGATCCAGGTAAAATATAAAGGTTATATTGATCGGCAGTTAATGCAGATAGATCAGCTTCGTAAGCAGGAGGAAGCAAGGTTGCCGGAATATATGGATTACAGTAATTTGCCTGGTCTGACCCTGGAGGTGAAAGAAAAGCTGAACAGGTACAGACCGGAAACATTGGGGCAGGCCAGCCGTATCCAGGGGATTACACCGGCCGCAATTGCAGTACTCAGCATGGCCTTAAAGATGAGACAGTCCAATGGATAGGGAGCTTATTTTATCAGCAGCAGATAAGGTTTTGTTGGCCGGGGTGACCCTTTGCCCCATATTAAGATCATTCCCACCGGCAGTGCCACCGGCGTACA
>CAZRKG010000016.1:18102-27129 GCA_964600635.1 uncultured Geobacter sp.
CCCTGTTCAGTTGGATAAGTTGGAGTTTTTACAGCAAGAACTGTTAAGATGGAACAAGAGTATAAATCTGACCGCCATTACTGAGCCTGGCCAGATTACCATTAAACATCTGATTGATTCATTGCAGCTTGTACCCCTGTCGCATGATTCTGAAAACCTGTTGGATGTTGGCTCTGGTGCCGGTTTTCCGGGGTTAGTGCTTGCCATTCTCAGGCAGGATTGCAATATCAGCTCAATCGATTCGGTGGGCAAGAAGATCAGCTTTCAGAAGCATATCCTGCGTAGTCTAAAACTCTCTAACTTCACGGCTATCAATGGACGTGCAGAAGAGCTGGTAAAAAAACAGTCGTCTGCATTCAGTCTGGTTGTGTCGCGGGCGTTCAGCAGTCTTGAAAAATTTGCAGCTCTGGCATTGCCATTACTGGCGGCTGATGGACGAATTATTTCAATGCGTAGCAACACAGGGGAAGATGAGTTAAATCAGTTAAAGCTAAAACTTGCATCAATGGGTTTACAGCCAGAGCAACCGGTAAAATATCAGCTTCCAGGGCAGTCAGGGGACAGAACTCTGGTAATTCTGCGTAAGGCGGTATGATTGCAGGCATTTTGGGGCAGCTTTGCAGAATGGCACAGATGGCGTTTTGTTGTCCTTGGCAATGGCTTAGGCTGGATTCAAGAACAAAATCGATTTAAGGGGCGTTAAGGCCAGTTATTTTAACTTTGGCCTATTCTGAAGGATAATCAGCCTGATTTAATACAAGGGCTGTTTTAATTTTCAGGGTCTGGCATATAGTTGCAGGAGTTGATATGGAGATCAGGGTTTATTATGAAGCCACGGATGCAGCAGGCGTGGTTTACCATTCCAACTACCTTGGATTTATGGAGCGGGCCAGAACAGAGTTCTTCCGCAGTCATAACCTGTCGGTGGCCGAACTGGACGCTGCCGGAACAATCTTTCCTGTGGTAAGGATGGAGCTTGAGTTCAAGGCACCTGCCAGGCTGGATGATCTGCTACAGATAATAACAAGCCCTGTTAAGGTTGGCGGGTCTTCATTTACGCTTTTGCAGCAGGTTTTCAGAAAATCAGACCAGCAGTTACTTGTGCAGGCCCAGGTCGTTCTGGCCTGTGTTTCTTCAGGGTTGAAGGCAAAAAGAGTTCCGCAGGAGATCCGCAACGTATTATTAAAAGGGCTGGAAAGTTGAGCTATCAAGACAAAGTAATCAACCGTAAGACTGTGACTGATCTGCTGCTGAATGCAGACCTGCTGGAGCTTGGTAATTGGGCCAATGGAATCAGGCAGCGTATGCACCCGGATAATGTTGTTACCTTTGTAGTGGATCGCAATGTTAATTACACCAATATCTGCGAATCCCGCTGCTCATTCTGTGCCTTTTACCGCAATATTGACGCAGAAGATGCTTATCTGCTGAAGTACGAAACAGTTTATGAAAAGATTGCAGAGCTGGTGGAGCATGGCGGCACCCAACTGTTGATGCAGGGCGGGCTGCATCCAGAGATAACCCTGGAATATTTTGAGGAGCTTTTTAACGGGATCAGGCAACGGTTTCCCAAGGTGCAGAATCACTCCCTGTCTCCGGCAGAAATCTGTCATCTGGCGGACAGGCATCAGCTTACAATTACCGATGTTCTGGGCAGATTAAAGCAGGCCGGGCTTGCTTCAATCCCGGGTGGCGGGGCTGAAATACTGGTGGATGAAGTCAGGCAGCGGATTTCCCCCAAAAAGATCGGCTGGCAACGCTGGGGTGAGGTGATGCTGGCTGCCGCCGGATTGGGCATGTCAACCACGGCCACCATGATGTTTGGCAGCACAGAAACACCAGAACAGATCGTGGAGCATCTGTTCCGGGTTCGTGAGCTTCAGCAGCAGGGCGGTTCGTTTACAGCTTTTATTCCCTGGACTTACCAGCCTGGCAATACAGATCTGGGTGGTGAGACCGCAACCGGTGTGGAATACCTGAAGGTACTGGCTCTGTCGCGGATAGTGCTGGATAATATCCCCAATATTCAGGCAAGTTGGGTAACTCAAGGGGCTAAAATGGCACAGGTTGCACTCTTCTTTGGGGCCAATGACCTGGGTGGCACTATGCTGGAGGAAAACGTGGTGGCAGCAGCAGGTTGCAGTTTCAGGATGTCACAGCATGAGATGATCGAGCTGATTCAGCAGGCTGGATTCAGGGCGGCCCAACGCAGTACAGGATACAAGATCCTGCGGGAGTTTTAGACAATGGTTGCCTTTGAAATGATTGAAACCGGTGCGGCACTGGAGCAGCTTTGTAATAAACTCCAGTCAAGTCAGGAGCTTGCCCTTGATATTGAGGCAGACTCTCTGCATCACTACCAGGAAAAGGTCTGTCTGATTCAGATCTCTGATCATAAAAATCACTGGCTGATTGATCCCTTGCAGATCATGGATCTGCAACCTTTGGCTGCTATCCTGAAAGATCCTGGCCGGTCTGTTGTGCTGCATGGTGGGGATTATGATATTCGTTCCCTGCACCGTGACTTCAGGATAGAGATCGGGCAGGTATTTGATACGATGGTTGCAGCCCAGTTCTGCGGATATAGTGAGTTCAGTCTGGCCGCACTTTTAAAGCATCATTTCCAGCAGGAACTGGATAAACGCTTTCAGAAGGCAGACTGGAGTAAGAGGCCGCTGTCTTTGGAAATGACAAGCTACGCTGCCTGTGATACTGCTTTCCTGCTGCAACTGGCCGATATATTAAGGCATAAGCTACAGCAACTTGGTCGGCTGGAGTGGGTGGCAGAAGAGTGTCGTCTGCTGGCAGGAAACCGCACCGCAGAACAGGAGGAAGGGCCGCTTTACCTGAAATTCAAGGGGGCTGGTCGTCTGGCACCGCGAAACCTGGCGGCACTGGAGCAACTGCTGCAATTACGGGACAGGCAGGCCCGAAAGCAGAACCGTCCTCCCTTTAAAGTGTTTTCTACTGAAAACATCCTCAGTCTGGCAGAGCTGTTGCCAGAGAACAGGTCAGAATTACAGCAGATAAAAGGGCTGTCACCACGCCTGCAAGACCGTTATGGTGAGGCCATTCTGACCGCCCTGAATAGAGCCAGACAGTTGCCTGAGCAACATCTGCCACACTATCCACGCAGTAAAAAAGAGGTGTCAGCAGCGGTTAAGGGCAGCCTGTCAAAGCTGAAAAGCTGGCGTGAACAGATCTGCCAACGGGTTGATCTGGCATCTGGTCTTTTGGCACCCAACTGGTTGTTAGAACAGATTGCCGTGAGTCAGCCAGCGGATCTGGAGCAACTGGCCCAAATAAAAGGAGTCAGAAACTGGCAGACAGAGCTATGGGGTAAAGAACTCCTGGCGGAACTGCAAAAGGGATAAACTGTCGGAATGCAACAGCCCTGTATCAGCATAGTTGTACCGGTTTACAACGAGGAAAAGTCATTGCAGCCGTTGATGGAGCGGCTGTATCCCGTGGTTGCCGGACTGGGGAAAGACTTTGAGATCATCTTTACCAATGATGGTTCGCAGGATAGTTCATTACAGATTCTGCTTGGTTTTGTAAAAAAGTATCCAGAAGTCAAAGTGGTGGAGTTTAATGGCAACTTTGGCCAGCATATGGCGATTCTGGCGGCCTTTGAACGTGTATCAGGAGAAATCATAGTCACTCTGGATGCCGACCTGCAAAACCCGCCCGAAGAGATCCCCCGGATAATTGCTGAAATTGAAAAGGGACATGATGTTGTCGGGACAATTCGTGCTGAACGGAAAGATAGTCTGTTCAGACGCTTTAGCTCGCGTATTGTCAACTTGGCCACAAACAGAATGACCGGTATGGGTATGAGCGATTACGGCTGTATGTTGAGGGCCTATCATCGCAACATAATTAACAATATCAACCAGTGCGGTGAATCAGCCACATTTATCCCTGCCCTTGCCCAGACCTTTGCATCCAACCCGATTGAGATAACGGTAGGTCATGATGAGCGTGTCCGGGGGGAAAGCAGGTACTCATTTTACCAACTTATCAGGCTCAACTTTGATCTGACCACCGGCTTTTCTGTAGTGCCGCTGCAACTTTTTGCCCTGCTGGGGATTCTGACATCATTTCTGTCACTTGGTTTTGCAATGTTGTTAATTGTTCGCCGTCTGATGTTTGGTTCAGAGGTGGAAGGGGTTTTTACCCTGTTTGCAATCCTGTTTTTCTTCATCGGAATCGTTATGTTAGGGATCGGAATTGTGGGTGAATATGTGGGTAGGATCTACCAGGAGGTTCGCAAGCGGCCACGCTTTGTAGTCAGAAAAATATACGGGTTTGATGAACCATGAAACTGGTTGTGTGTGCCTACCATAATGTCGGGTACCGTTGTATTGAGGAGCTGCTACGGCAAGGGGCCACTATCAGTCTGATTTTTACCCATCAGGATTCAGCCAAAGAGCAGATCTGGTTCAGTTCTGTGCAGGGGCTGGCAGAGCAGCGTGGCATTCCCTGCCTGACCAGCTCCATCAATGAATCTGACAATATTGAACGGGTACGGCAGCTCGGTCCTGATTTTCTGCTTTCCTTCTACTACCGCAACATGATCAGGCAGGAGTTGCTGGATATTCCAGTCAGAGGGGCATTAAACATGCACGGCTCTCTGTTGCCAAAATACCGTGGCAGGGTGCCGGTTAACTGGGCGGTAATTAACGGTGAAAAAGAGAGCGGTGCCAGTTTGCATTACATGGTGGCAAAGCCGGATGCAGGGGATCTGGTGGATCAGCAGAAGGTCAGCATAGACTTCACAGATACTGCCGTTGATCTGTTTAACAAGGTGACGGATGCAGCGGTTACAGTACTACAGCGTTCCTGGCCAAGGCTGGTGGATGGATCAGCAGCCAGGATTCCACTTGATTTGGGCCAAGGCAGCTACTTTGGGGGCCGCAGACCAGAGGATGGCAGGATTGACTGGAGCAGAAGTGCCGTGGAAATCTACAATCTGATCCGTGGTGTAACCCGTCCCTATCCTGGTGCCTTTACAGAGCTGGATGGCAAAAAACTGATCATCTGGTCGGCCTTGCCGGTTGCAGGGCAAGCAGTACCAGGACAGCTTATATCTCGTGATCCATTTATCTTCTCTACCGCTGAAGGTTTGTTGGAGGTGCGGGACTGGGAGCTTGTTTGAACAAGTAATTCCAACTCCATATCAAAGCGTCTTCTTCGTTGGTTCGTTATCGGCTCCTCAACGTACTTCGTGTACGCCTTCGTCGCCGATCTCCTCACCGCCTTGAATCCATCTTTGATCTGTAATTGGAATAATTGAGGTAGTTTGATGAAAATACTGATACTTGGCGTTAATGGTTTTATCGGTAATGCCCTGACAAACCGGATACTGACCACCACAGACTGGGAGGTTTATGGTCTGGATACCGGCTGTGACAAGCTGGGCCAATCCCTTGGTAATTCCCGTTTTCACTTTCTTGAGGGTGATATAGCCATTAACAAGGAATGGATTGAGTATAACATCAAAAAGTGTGATCTGGTGCTGCCTCTGGTTGCCATAGCCACGCCAGTTACCTATGTTAAAGACCCGTTGCGAGTTTTTGAACTGGATTTTGAGGAGAACCTCAAAATCATCCGTACCTGCCATAAATATAAAAAGCGGGTGGTTTTTCCATCAACATCCGAGGTTTACGGTATGTCGCCGGATGCTGAGTTTGATGAGGAGAACTCCTGTCTGGTGCTTGGCCCTATTGCAAGGGAACGCTGGATCTACTCCTGTGCCAAGCAGATGCTGGATCGCGTAATCTACGCCTATGGCAATCATGAGGGGCTTCGGTTCACCCTGTTTCGTCCCTTTAATTGGATCGGCCCCAAGCTGGACAGCATCCATACTGCCAAGGAAGGCAGCTCGCGGGTGCTGACCCAATTTTTGTATGATATTCTGGCTGAAAAACCGATTGAGCTGGTGGATGGTGGACATCAGCGGCGTTCCTTTACCTATATAGAAGATGGTATTGATGCCCTGATGAAGATCATTGAAAATCGTGACGGTTGTGCTGATGGCAGAATCTTTAATATCGGTAATCCGGCCAATGACCTGTCGATTAAAGAGCTGGCCCATAAACTGCGGGATATGGTTGCAACCTTCCCGCTGTATAAAGACAAGGCGGAACGATGCAGGATTGTGGAAACATCTGCTGCTGATTTTTATGGTAAAGGCTACCAGGATATACTGACCAGGGTGCCATCCATAGAACGGGCCAGGCAGCATCTGGGCTGGGAACCAACAACCAGTATTGATGATGCCCTGCGTAAGACCCTGGAGTTTTATCTGGTGGATGAGCAGGAAAAACTTTCGGAGTTTATGTAGGTGTAACCATGAAACTTGGTCTGTTGGGAGGAACTTTTAATCCGTTGCATCTGGCCCATCTCAGGATGGCAGAGGAGGCCAGAACAGGGGCAGGGCTTGATCAGGTGCTGTTTATACCGGCGGTAGATCCACCCCACAAGCCGGTGTCCGGTGGCATACCATTCATACTGCGTTACCAGATGGTACTTTGGGCTGTGCAGGACAACCCTTGCTTTGGTGTCACTGACCTGGAGCAACGCCTGGGTGGTAAATCCTACACAGTGGATACACTCCAGCATTTACGGCAGGAGCGGCCAGAAGATGAACTTTACTTTATAATCGGCAGCGATTCCTATCTGGAGCTTGGCCTGTGGCATCGTTATCAGGAACTGTTTGAGCTGACCTCATTCATCGTGCTGGAACGACCGGACAGGCCGATAACCGATCCATTACAGCAACTGCCAGCAGCGGTGCAGGGGCAGTTCAGGCTGGAATCACCTGCACTGTTGCGGCATCAAAGCCAGAACAGCATCCAGTTTATAACCGGAACCAGGCTGGAGATCTCATCCAGCAACATCAGACAACTTGTGGCAAAAGGGGCATCAATCCGCTACCTGGTGCCATCAATTGTGGAAGAATTTATAACATTGAAGGGATTATATCTGCATGAATGAACAACCTGTAGAATTAACGCCACTATCCGCCAGGGAAAAGGCCATCCGCTGTGCAGAGCTGGCAGCCGATAAAAAAGGCTATGATATTAAGGTCTTGGACATAACCCAGGTCAGTACCATCTCGGATTACCTTATTCTGATCTCAGGGCAGTCTGACAAGCAGAATCAGGCCATCTGTGAACATATCCGTAAAGAGATGAAGAAACATGGCAAGGGGCTGTCCATTGAAGGTGAAGATGATGGTCGCTGGATTGTAATGGATTACCTGGATCTGCTGGTGCATATCTTCCATGAAGATCAGCGTAAACTGTATGATCTGGACAGCCTCTGGTCTAAAGCTGATCTGGTGCAACTGCCAGATGGGCTGATTGCCAGCAGTGCAGCAAACAAGGCAGCACTTTCAAACCAGATTTAGGATGAAGTGCCGTGTAATCTGGCTGGGCAAGACTCGTGAACAGTGGATCAGGCAGGGGGTTGATGAGTATGCCAGGCGGGTCAGACGCTACATGCCATTAGCCATAGATGAACTTAAGGATGAGAAGGATGCTGATCAGGGGTCTGGTCGTCAGCGTGAGGGTGAACGTTTGTTGAAACAGATTGGCCCCCAGACCCTGCTGGTGGTTCTGGATGAACAGGGCAGGCAGATGGATTCTGTCAGTTTTGCCAGGCTCATTGAACAGCACAGGGATGGTGGCAGGGCAGAAATAGCTTTTGCCATTGGTGGTGCCTATGGTTTCAGTGATCAGGTTCGCCAGCGTGCCGCTGCAGTTTTATCACTTTCTAAAATGACCTTTACACACCAGATGATCCGTCCGTTTCTGCTGGAGCAACTTTATCGTGCCTGTACCATACTTAACAATGAGCCGTATCATCACTAGGCAGTTTTCGCACGGAAAGGGTTCTTTTGCCTTCAGGTGGCGTGAATCTGTTAAATCCGCATCATCTGTGGCCCAAAATACATCGGGTGCATTCCCGTACCACTAGAAAACTATGGCAGACGTTATAAAACTGGAAAATATCCGCCGTATCTTTGGCGAAGGGGATCATCTGGTGGAGGCCCTCAAGGGGGTCTCTTTCAGTATCAAGAGTGGTGAATTTGTTGCCATTATGGGAGCTTCGGGCAGTGGCAAATCCACCTGCATGAATACCCTTGGATGCCTGGACAAGCCCACCAGTGGCACTTACTGGCTGGATGGCATTGATACTGCCGGTATGTCGTCAGATCAACTGGCAGCAGTGCGTAACAAAAAACTGGGCTTTGTGTTCCAGGGCTTTAACCTGCTGCCCCGTACCACCGCCCTTGAAAATGTAGAGCTACCTTTAATCTATGCTGGTGTTTCAGCGGCAGAGCGGCACCAGCGGGCAGAAACAGCCCTTAAAAGGGTTGGCCTGGGGGAGCGGACCAAACATACCAGTGCCCAGCTTTCCGGCGGACAGCAGCAGCGGGTGGCCATTGCCAGGGCATTGGTAAATGATCCGGCTGTAATTCTGGCGGATGAGCCGACCGGTAACCTTGATACAGTCACCACCCATGAGATCATGAAGCTTTTTACAGAGCTGCATCAGCAGGGTATTACCATTGTTATGATTACCCATGAACCGGAAGTAGCGGAATACGCCACACGTCAGATCACCTTTCGGGATGGTGAAGTTGTTGCGGATACAAAGGGTGGATAAGCAGTCATAGCAACAGTTTATGCAGCAGCGGGAAGGTTATTAGGCATGAGTAAAAAGAAGAAGCAGGAAGTCTCTATCGTCCGTTCCTCAGCAGCGGAGTATCTGACCTTCGTTGCGGCCACCGGCGACAGTCCGCAAGCGGTGGAAATGCGCTACGAGGATGAGAACATCTGGCTCACGCAGAAGATGATGGCGACTCTTTACGACGTGGATGTGAGAACCGTCAATGAACATCTGAAGAAGATATTCGGCGATGGTGAACTATCCGAGGACGAGGCAACTATCCGGAAATTCCGGATAGTTCAGGATGAAGGTGGGCGGCAGGCGTCACGCGACACGTGGCACTACAAC
>CAZRKG010000017.1:0-26685 GCA_964600635.1 uncultured Geobacter sp.
GGATGAAGGCTGGCTGGCAGAGCATATGCTGATTCTGGGTGTGGAAGCTCCGACCGGTGAGAAGACCTATGTTGGTGCTGCCTTCCCAAGTGCCTGCGGCAAGACAAACTTTGCAATGCTGATTCCACCAGAGCCATTACAGAACAAGGGCTGGAAAATCACCACAATTGGCGATGATATTGCCTGGATTAAGCCTGCTGCCGATGGTCAGGTTTACGCCATTAACCCCGAATACGGTTACTTTGGTGTGGCCCCTGGCACCAACTACAAAACCAACCCCAATGCAATGGCTTCCTGCGAAAAGAACTCCATATTTACCAACGTTGCCCTGACTGAAGATGGAGATGTCTGGTGGGAAGGCATGGATGGAGAACCACCAGCAAAACTTACAGACTGGCAGGGTAACCCCTGGACACCTGATTGTGGCCGTCCGGCTGCCCACCCCAACGCACGCTTTACTGCACCGGCATCACAATGCCCATGTATCGACACTGAATGGGAAAACCCCAGAGGTGTACCGATGAGTGCATTCATCTTTGGTGGTCGCCGCAAAGACACAGTGCCGCTGGTTTATCAGTCTTTTAACTGGAGCTTTGGAGTATACATGGCTGCTACCCTTGGCTCTGAAACCACTGCTGCCGCAGTCGGTGCCACCGGCAATGTCCGCCGTGACCCCTTTGCCATGCTGCCATTCTGCGGCTACCACATGGCCGACTACTTCTCCCACTGGTTGCAGTTTGGCCGTAACATCGCACGCCCACCACGCATCTTCAGCGTTAACTGGTTCCGCAAAGATGCCAATGGCAAGTTTATCTGGCCTGGCTTTGGCGAAAACATGCGGGTGCTGAAATGGATTGTGGAGCGGGTACAGGATAAATCCGGTGCTGTGGAATCACCCCTGGGCTGGATGCCTCGTTATGAAGATATGGATTGGGAAGGGCTTGATATGCCCCGTGAAGTCTTTAATGAGCTGATGTCCGTTGACCGCGATGCGTGGCAGAATGAGGCTATCTCCCACGAAGAGCTGTTCATCAAGATGTACGACAAGCTGCCCAAGGAATTTCTGCATATCCGCGAGCTGATTATCTCTGCCCTCTGGCGTTCCCCTGAACATTGGGAACAACTGGGAGAGCTTAATCTGGAAGGTTGGAACGAATAGCTTTACAGCTTACATGCAATTAAAGAACAGGGCTGGTCAGATAACTGACCAGCCCTGCTTTATTTCAAGACCACAAATTGATTTTAACTTATTCCGATTCCAGATTAAAGATGGATTCAAGGCGGCGAGGAGATCGGCGACGAAGGCGTACACGTAGTACGTTGAGAAGCCGATGACGAGCCAACAAAGAAGACGCTTTGATATGGAATTGGAATTAAACAGAAACCTATGCCAGTTGTGACGTACAACTGGGACAACGGCTGGCATCATCATGAATGGCAGATTTGCAAAATGGGCACTCCCGTGATGGTACCTCTGGTTCCGGCTCCCCAGTACTGCGAAGCTTGTTTGCATAACGGACAATCAGGAATACCACCATAGCCATAATTAGAAAATCAATGGTGGTATTAATAAACAGACCATAGTTTATGGTTGGTGCCCCAGCTTCCTTGGCCGCTGCCAGGGTGGCATAGGTAGCACCATCCAGGCTCACAAACATATTACTGAAATCCACCTTGCCCATAACAAGACCAATGATCGGCATAACCAGATCACCCACAGCAGAATCAACAATCTTGCCAAATGCAGCACCAATAATTACACCAACAGCCAGATCCAGCACATTACCCTTCATTACAAAGGTCTTAAATTCTTCAAACATAATCACTTATCTCCTTTTATATTTTTGGGCTGATAATACTTACCCGTTGATCGCCAATGGCGATCTCATCACCTGGATACAGCTTACGTCCTCGCTTTGTTTCAAGCAGGCCGTTTACAGCTACCATTCCATCCTGTATCACCTGCTTTGCCTCACCTCCACTCATTACCAGATCAGCTAATTTAAGCAGGCTGTCCAGCTTGATAAATTCTGTATCAATTTCAATCAGTTCAGACATTGGACATCTTCCTGTCAAGATTACGGTACTGAATCGCCTCGGCCAGATGCGGTTCGTGGATTGTTGGCGAACCAGCCAGATCTGCAATGGTACGGGCCACTTTCAGAATCCTGCTGTAGCTACGGGCAGAAAAACCCAGCCGCTCACCAGCTAACTCAAGCATCCTGTGTCCTCCCTGATCCAGATCGCAGTAACGTTTAAGCAACCGTGCATTCATCTGGGCATTGCAATGGGTTTTGCTGCCTGCAAAACGTTGTTGCTGCACCTGCCTGGCCTGCAATACCCGCTTTGCAATCTGTGCTGATGATTCTGTCTGACGGCTGTCGGCCAGGTCGCGGTAGGCCACGGCTGGTACCTCTATATGCAGATCAATCCGATCCAGCAAAGGGCCGGAAATACGGGAACGGTAACGTTTGATTGCAATGGGGGTGCAGGAACAGGTATGGGTAATATCGCCCAGATAGCCGCAGGGACAGGGGTTCATGGCAGCCACCAGCATAAAACGTGAGGGGTAAGTTAAGGAATGCAGGGCACGGGATATAGTGACTCTGCCATCTTCCAGCGGCTGACGCAGCACCTCAAGGGCATTCTTCTTAAACTCTGGCAGCTCATCAAGGAACAGCAGACCATTGTTGGCCAGACTGACTTCCCCTGGTTTGGGGGATGCACCACCTCCGATCAACCCGACATCAGAGATGGTATGGTGTGGAGATCTGAAGGGTCGCACAGTTACCAGGGGACGGCCAGGCTCCAGCAGGCCGCCGACACTGAAAACCGCCGTAGTCTCAATGGCCTCATCAAACCCCAATGGCGGCAGGATGGAAGGTATCCGCCTTGCCAGCATGGTCTTGCCAGAGCCAGGCGGCCCGATCATCAGAAGATTGTGACCACCGGCAGCAGCCACCTCTATGGCCCGCTTGGCATGATCCTGACCACGTACTTCACTGAAATCTTCCCCCAGCCCATCCTGCTGAAGGAACAGGTTGGACAGATCAACTGTAAAGGGCTGGATCTCCTTTTCCTGTCGCAGAAAAAGAACCACATCTGACAGATTGGCGGCTGGCAGGATCGGTATGCCAGAAACAACCGCTGCTTCAGCCGCATTTTCAGGTGGCAGAATAAGACCCTGCAAACCAGCCTGCCGTGCAGCAACAGCTACCGGCAATGCCCCCCTAATTGGCTTCAGACTACCATCAAGGGACAGCTCCCCCAACAAAAGATACTGTTGCAGACGGGATTCTTCGATCAGCCCGGTGGCAGCCAGTATACCGATTGAAATCGGCAGGTCAAAGGCAGTGCCCTCCTTCCTTAGATCTGCCGGTGCCAGATTAGCGGTAATCCTTTTAGGCGGAAAATCATAGCCACTGTTTTTAAGTGCAGCCTTAACTCTGTCTTTACTCTCCTTGACAGCACCATCGGGCAGCCCGACAGTGGCAAACTGAGGCAGGCCCGGGGCAATATCCACCTCAACATCCACCAGAATTGCCTCTATACCCACTACCGCTGCACTGATTACCTTGGCCAGCATCCCTGTTGTCAACCTTTCAGCAAAATAAAGCCGATCTGACGGCCAGATTCCTTGCCATCTCGGCGATAGGAAAAGAAAAATTCCTTCTGGCAGCAGACACAGCGGCTGGAGAACTGAATGTTTTCATCTGTCAGGCCGGCTTGATTCAATTGCATCCGATTGGCCAGTACCAGATTAAGCCGCCATTTGCCATCTCCATCAGGCTCTGAAATTTCCGCCCAGAGTGCTTCCTGCTCTTTAAAACCATCCCGCACAGGTTGATCCACCTGGTAGCAGCAGGGATTGATGGCAGGCCCGATAGCCGCCTTTATATCGGCAGGATTACAGCCAAAAACAGACTGCATCCCCTGTACAGTGTTAACTGCAATGCTGGCTGCTGTTCCCTGCCAGCCAGCATGTACCGCCGCAATAACACGTTTGACAGGATCGTATAGCAACAGCGGCACACAATCAGCTATGGTCACACCAATCATCAGATCTGTCTGATCTGTAATAATGGCATCAGCATCCAGTTCCTGAAAATGGGCAAAATCATGATTGGGAGAATCCAGTACCAGTATATTGCTGCTGTGGCACTGTTTTACAGTTACCAGCCTGTCCAGGGAAAGCCCAAAGGTCCGGGCCAGCAGACTGCGGTTACCCTCAACATTATGGGGCGAGTCCTCGGTATTGAAGCCAAGGTTAAGGGAGTTGAATGGTGGTCGGGAGACCCCTTCATGGCGGGTTGTGAAGCCCTGAACAGTGGCAGGTTCTTTTTTTTCAAAATATGGTGCAAGGTAGTGAACACGGCCAGTACGGATGATTTCCATTGATTTTCCTTTGATTTTCAGGATTGGATGCGTTTTAATGACTGTTGTCGCTGCCACCAGATGTAGCCGGCCACAAGCAGACAACAGGCGACAATTACCCAGACCAGGGCACGTTTTGACCAGATCATGACCAGCTCCTGATGCTGTCCCAAGGCATACCCGATCCAGGTCAGGATACTGCACCAGATCCCTGCACCCAACAGGGTATAAAGGGAAAAACGCAGATGATTCATCCTGGCCATCCCTGCTGGTATGGAGATCAGGTGACGCACCACCGGTAACAGCCTTCCAACAAAGGTAGAGATTTCACCATGTCTGATAAAAAAAGCCTCTACCCGTTGGAACTTATCTGGCGGAATCAGAAAATAACGCCCGTATTTAAGGATCATCGGACGGCCAAGAAACCGAGCTGCATAATAGTTGGCATAGGCACCCACCAGACTGCCAAAGGTACCAGCCAGAATAGCAGGCAGCCAACTCATCCGGCCCTGATAAACAAGATACCCTGCTGGCGGCATGACCAGCTCACTTGGTATTGGAATGATTGAGCTCTCCATTGCCATCAACAGAAACAGCCCAGGGTAGCCCAGCTTGCCGATAGCCTCAATCAGGTAGTGAATTACGTCATGCAGCATGGAGCAGAACCTCTGGCAGGTGGTTTATAAACAATAGCTGTAAGTTTCATAATAGCAAACTATACATTAAAACTTTTATTGAGACAACAACCCCAAAAAGAAAGGAACCATTCATGTTTAAACAGCTTTGCACCTTGGTTGTAATACTATCTTTATCTGGCTGTTCAGCCTACCAGAATGCCAATCGCCAGAAGTCATGCAATAAAATTATTGACAGCTACAGTAAGTTGATACGCTGGCAAGGGCCAGAATCTGCCGCATTATCTATTGTGTCCACAGAGCAAAAAGAAACCTTCAATCAGGAAGTGGAATCATTTCGTAAACGGGGTGTCTCTGTTGTGGATTACAGGATTCGTGCAAAACAGTGCCTGGCTGATAAAAAACAGGCCGAAGCAACGGTGGAGTTTGATTATTACGTACTACCCGATAGCAGGGTTAAAACTGTGATTGACCGTCAGACATGGATCTACCAGGAAGAAACAGCTAAGGAAATTGAAGGATGGAAGCTGACTTCGCCTCTTCCGAATTTCAACTGATGGAAAGTACAGACAGTTTATCAGTACTGTTGGAATCTTTTTTAGAACAGATGCTGACACAGTGCAATGCCTCAGAACATACCATTGCTGCCTACCGTACCGATCTGCGTGATTTTATTCAATTCATCAGCAAGGAAAGGGGTGAATCCTGCACCATTGATCAGGTGGATCATCTGCTGATACGACTTTATCTGGCCCACCTGGCAGGACAGGGGGCTACTGCCCGTAAAACCTATGCCAAAAGCAGTATTGCCCGCAAGTTAGCTGCAATTAAAGCCTTTTTTGCCTGGTTACTGCGTACTGACCAGATCAAAACCAATCCCGCCGAGCTGGTCTCATCCCCTAAAAAACAGCAGCAACTGCCACATCATCTTGATGTTGACCAGACTAAAGCTTTGGTGGAGGCTCCTACAAAAGCTGATAATGCCAACACCCTGAGCTTAAGGGACAGGGCGATTCTGGAACTGCTCTACTCAAGCGGGCTACGGGTTTCTGAACTTTGCAGCCTGAATCTGGGTGATCTTGATTTGAATACCGGTCTGGTCAGGGTGTTGGGCAAAGGACAAAAGGAACGGATTGTACCTGTCGGTACAGTTGCCATCAAGGTTCTGCATAAATATTTAGATGAAAAGATGATAAAGTCTGACAATAATCCGCTTTTTATTGGCAGCCGCGGCAGGCGTATCAGTCGCCGGGCAGTTTATGAGCTTGTACAACGTTGGTCTGAGCAGATTGACAGCTTTAAAAATGTTACACCCCACACCCTTCGCCATACCTTTGCCACCCACTTGCTGGAGGCCGGTGCAGACCTGCGATCCATACAGGAATTATTGGGACATGCGTCCCTTTCCACAACACAGAAATACACCCATCTTGGGCTTGATAAGCTAATGGAAGTTTATGATAAGGCTCATCCCAGGGCCAGTAATAAGATTGGCAAATGATTCTGACCTGTTTCTGCTACATACCAACAAAGGGTTTGAATAAGCTTTAAAGGTATGCCAACTGAGCGGATTGTGTTGAATGGAGTTGAGACAGGCGGCCTGCAAGACTTCAGGACTGCCCTGTAATCCGGGATTTAAGCTGATACAACAAAGCCTGTTGCAGCTTGGGCAAGGCAAGGTTGAGGGTCATGTTGATAATCGGCTTATTGATGCTATTGAGGCACAAAAGGCTGATGTAAGCACCAGACAGTGTTTTGATCAGGAATCGGCCACCTGCAAAGACAAGCTCCAGCTCCAGCAGACCATCTGCAACTTGCAAACTGTGAAGACTACCCATTAGTGCGGCGGCCTCTTCAGCCAGCGGCTCCCCATCAACTGTCTTGGGGCTGGCGGTTGCCACTATTTCACCAAGTTCATTATGAAGTGTACCCGCCAGAACCCCGTTTGTTGCCGTAACCTGGTGCAATAAACCTTCCATGTCAGGCCGTGACCTGGAACTGAATACCGCCCATAATTTGGCCTTAAGCTCGTCAAATGACTGTCCTGCCTCTAAGACAATTGAAAGATAATGGGAAAGGCCCTCAAGCTGCATGAATCCAAATTGTTTATTTTGCAGAACCATATATTTCATGTTACCAAGCCCCAATCGATCACCCAGCCTGGTGCTGCTCTGTGCCAACAGTAAACTACGCTTTGCAATGGCCTTCGCCTCATTACTGCTGTCCTGAATGGGCAGACAATTCTGCTTGTCAGACAATACAGAGTAGGTAACCCCACCCAGTGCCATTACTTTAGCAGCAGCAAGACTGACTATATGTATATTGGGGGGAATATCTGCAAGGGTTTCAGACTGTGGATCAGTCTCAATTTCCATCTTGGTAGCATGTGTATTTTCATCAATGCGTCGATGTGCTTCCAACAACAGGAAGTTGAGACTACCACTGATGGTATGTGTATCTGTTTTCAGATCTGGCAGGATGCTGAAGCTACCCCCTGGCCAGCTTAAAATTGTATAGAGAGCTTCTTCACCAACCTGGTCAGCATGGACAACATGAACTATATTACCATTTTCAAAGTAAATGTTGCCATTGCCGCCTCGATATTCAACCGAAATACAGCCTGAATAGCGATTCTGACCTTTAATCTGAATAACATCGGCAAGCGACAGACCGGTAATTTCACCTTGAAATCCATATGCTGCATTGGTCATGTAGCTGCTCCTGAGCAATAGCCCACATAAAATGACTAAAGCCGCTTAACTTTACAATGATTTTCGTACTATTAACTTAACTGACAGTCAATTTCAAGGGGTTATTCCATTAAAGCATAAAGGCCCCGCCGAATTATCGACAGGGCCTATTATGTTTACGTTACATCAGTGCAGTTTTTACTCGCACAGGTCAATCTTCACATCCCAGTTCTTGAGCTTCATGGTGCCGTTCTTCTCAAGGTTCAGGTGCATCTTGAAAGCACGATCCCACAGTTGCGGCTCATGACCGACCTTACGCTTGAGGCAATCGGCCTCTGCAATGTTCAGATACTCGGTCAACTGATCTTTATAATCAGGGTGAGCACACTTCTCGATGATCTTGCGGGCACGTTCCTTTGGTGCCATGCCGCGCAGATCTGCCAGACCCTGCTCTGTAATTACGCAGTCAAGGTCATGTTCGGTGTGGTCAATGTGCGAGCAGTGCGGAACAACGCAGGAGATACCTGTCGGGTCTGTCTTGCTGGGGCGGCTTGAAGGGGTATGCATCATCTTCAGGTAGCCGTTACGCAGGAAGTCGCCGGAGCCACCCAGACCGTTGATCATCCGGGTACCGCCCACCAGGGTGGAGTTGGCATGGGCGTAGATATCGATCTCAACCGGGGTGTTCATGGCAATACAGCCCAGACGGCGGATCGGCTCAGGTGCGTTGGAGATTGAGAGCGGACGCAGTGTACACTTGCCGAAATACTTGTCCCAGTTTTCAAAGAAGCGCGGGAAGCCAGGGCTTTCAGACAGGGAGAGGGAGCAGGCGGAGGCAGCATCGCACTTGCCGGCATCAAACAGATCCAGGATGGTGTCCTGCAAAACTTCTGTGAACACGGTCAGGTTTGTGAAAGGCCCCTTTGCCAGACCACCGATAACGGCGTTGGCAATGGAACCTACGCCGGACTGAATCGGCAGCAGGTTTTTCGGCAGACGGCCAGCCTTCACTTCTGCCTGGAAGAAGTCGATGATATGGTTGGCAATGGCCTCGGAGGTGTCGTCCTGCTCGGCAAAGGCACGCCCCTTGTCACGCAGCTTGCTTTCCACCACGGCAATAATCTTGCTTGGATCGCAAGGAACATAAGTAGTACCTACACGATGGCCAGCACTGGTGATCGGGATGATCTGACGCTCTGGCGGATGGTTGCAGACGATGATGTCATGGATACCTTCAAATGAAGGCTGTCCGGTGTTCACCTCTACAATGATACGGTCGCACTGCATCAGGATTTCAGGAATAACACCACATGATGTGGTGGGAACCAGACCGCCGTCTTCGGTAATGGCGGAAACTTCGATGATGGCCAGATCCAGTCTGCCGGTTTCAGAATCCTTGGTGTAGAAGCCGTAACCCAGATCCTGTGCAAACAGGGAGAGGTGCTTGTCACCCATGCGGATGCGGCCGGCGTTGATACCGGCAGCAATATCCTTACCGGTCTGATAGGGCCAGCGACGGTCTATCATATCGTTTTGTGCCCAGCGGTTTTCAGTCTCGGCACCAACGGAAGCACCGATGAACAGGTTGAACTTCAGTTTCCCCTGCAGGTTGTTCTTCTCAACATGCTCGGCCAGTGCAATAGGCACCATCTTGGGATAACCGGCAGGGGTAAAGCCTGACCAGCCCAGGTTCATGCCATCTTTGAAATACTCGATGCACTGCTCAGCGGTCTTAACCTTGTCCAGCAGCGATTTGCAGCGGACGCGGTCTTGCAAGGTTCCGTACTCTGACATTTTACTACCTCCTGTTTGTTGTTTTGTTCACTGCAATGCGTCGAAGCTTTACGCATCGGCGTTCCTAAATTCTGATCACTCTATCTACTGATAATCACAAGCTTTACTTTGGATACAGCAAATTAGAACCGAATTTTACTTAAGCGGTAAATCTAAGTCAAGGCAATTTACAGCACTTGGCAAAATGGTTCATGCCAAAACCCTGTTGTACGGTCAGATTAATATGAAAACGCCTAATAAAACACCTTTAATAAGCAAAGCCCCTGGGGTGGTGCTGTGACGCCCGCCAGTTTACGATCAGGATTTTCAAGCAGGGTTTTAATATGTACAGGGTCAAACCTGCCTCGTCCTACATCAACCAGGGTACCCACCATAATTCGCACCATGTTCTTCAAAAAACCATTGCCATTAACATTAATGATTATCAGATCAGCTTCACTGTAAACCGTCACAGCATCAATCCGACGAACCGTTGTTGCTGCCGTGCAACCCTGACCACGGAAAGAACTGAAATCATGACTACCAATAAAATAATCAGCGGCAGTTCGCATGGCATCAAGGTCTAATTGTGACCATACATGCCAACTTGTACGATGGTGCAATGGTGAGCGGATCGTGCTGTTAAATATCCTGTAGCTATAGGTTTTGGAGTTTGCATCAGAAATAACCTTAAAGTTATCAGCAACTTCTTCAGCAGATAGCACTGCTATATCATCGGGTAGATGACTGTTAATGCCATTGACAAATGCCCTGAGTGGAGCTGATGACTCTGTTTTGAAGGCTGCTGGCATGGCGGCAGCATGTACACCGGCATCGGTTCTGCCGGCGGCCTGTACAAGCACTCTTTCACCTGTGATCCGGGCCAAAGCCAGCTCTACAGTGTCTTGTACTGTAGGTACGCCTGGCTGCCTTTGCCAGCCACAATAATCGGTGCCATCATATTGTATAATCAGCCTGATTGTTCGCATATCATGTGAAATGCCCCCATAAAGGGGGCATTATTTACTGCATTAGTATTATTTATAGCCTCTGTAACCAGCTATTTCTCAAGCAGAATCCGTAACATTCTGCGTAGTGGCTCGGCTGCACCCCACAATAGCTGATCTCCACAGGTAAACGCCTGAATGTACTGTGGCCCCATCTTCATTTTACGTACACGTCCAACCGGAATAGCAAGTGTGCCGGAAACAGCAGCAGGGGTCAGCCCGGCCAGAGAATCAGCCTTTGTATTGGGGATTAGCTTGACCCACTGGTTGTCATTGGCAATTAGCTGCTCAATCTCTGTAATTGGCAGGTCTTTGTTCAGCTTGATGGTCAGAGCCTGGCTATGGCACCGCATGGCACCAACCCTGACACAGATACCATCCACCGGAATCGGCTCTGTATAGCCCAGAATCTTGTTGGTCTCTGCAAAGCCTTTCCATTCTTCGCGGCTCTGTCCGTCCTCAACCTCACGGTCAATCCAGGGCAGCAGGTTTCCGGCCAGGGGAAAGCCAAACTCCTTAGTGGGCATAGAACCATCACGCAGGGTTGCAGTCACCTTTTTATCAATCTCCAGAATTGCAGAACCAGCATCCTTCAGCTCTTCAGCTACAACACTATTAAGACTGCCCATCTGGGCCAGTAGCTCACGCATATTGGGTGCTCCGGCACCGGATGCAGCCTGATAGGTCATTGATGTCATCCACTCAACCAGACCTGCCTTAAACAGCCCCCCCAGCCCCATCAGCATCAGACTAACAGTGCAGTTACCACCAACGTAGTCCTTTACACCGTTGCCAAGTGCAGCATCAATAACATTGCGGTTAATCGGATCAAGTATGATAACCGCATTATCCTCCATCCGCAGGGTAGAGGCAGCATCAATCCAGTAGCCGTTCCAGCCCTGCTTGCGAAGCTCTGGATGGATCGCCTTGGTGTAATCGCCCCCCTGGCAGGTGAGGATAACATCAAGTTTTTTCAGCTCATCAATATCATCGGCCTTTTTTAGTACTCCACCACCCATCGGGGCAGCTTGTCCTGCCTGGGAGGTGGTGAAGAAAACCGGTTCAAAGCCAAGGTCAAAATCCTTTTCCTCCTGCATCCGCTGCATCAGGACAGACCCAACCATCCCACGCCAACCAACAATACCTACTTTCATCCGAGTCTCCTTCGTTAAATTATGCTGCTACTCTCTTATCTGTATAACATAGAATTACTGGTATGGATTACAGTGCAGCAATAATAGCATCGCCCATTTCTCTGGTGGTGACCAGTTTTTCGCCTGGCTTGTCCTGGAAAATATCACGGGTGCGGTAACCTTGGTTAAGTACAATCTCAACTGCTGTATCAATCGCATCAGCCGCTTCCACCATGCCGCAGGAGTACTTTAGCATCATAGAGGTTGATAAAATCTGGGCGATCGGGTTGGCAATGCCCTGACCAGCAATGTCTGGTGCAGAACCGCCCGATGGCTCATACATACCAAAGGTGCCTTCTGCCAGTGAGGCAGAGGGTAGCATCCCCAGTGAGCCGGTCAGCATGGCAGCTTCGTCCGACAGAATATCTCCAAACATATTTTCGCACAGGATAACATCAAACTGCTTGGGCCAGCGTACCAACTGCATGGCTGCGTTATCCACATACATATGGGACAACTCCACATCTGGATACTGTTTGGCAACATCAATCACAACTTCACGCCAGAGTACTGAAGAAGAAAGCACATTAGCCTTATCAATGGAGCAGACTTTTTTATTACGCTTCTGGGCTGCCTTGAAGGCAACATGGGTAATCCGCTCAATTTCAGGAACAGAGTAACGCATGGTATCAAAGCCGATCCTGTCACGGCCCGAACCTTCTATCCCCTTGGGTTGTGCAAAGTAGATTCCGCCGGTAAGCTCCCTTATAACCAGGATATTAAAACCACCACTGATTACCTCCTCCTTCAGTGAGGAAGCACCGGTCAGGGCCGGAAATATAATGGCTGGCCTGAGGTTGGCATAAAGACCAAAGATCTTACGCAGCGGCAGCAGGGCACCCCGTTCAGGCTGCTCATCCGGTGGCAACGATTCCCATTTGGGACCACCAACAGAACCGAACAGAATTGCATCACTGTTCTTACAAATTTCAACTGTTCTGTCAGGCAGTGCCTTACCTTCGTTATCAATTCCGGCACCACCCACATTGGCAAAGGTACCATCAAAGTTAGCCTGGTATTTGTTTCCGATAACGTCCAGCACCCTGATTGCCTCATCCATCACCTCTGGACCAATACCATCACCTGGCAACACTGCAATTTTGAATGTTTTAGCCATAAATAAGCTCCTGAAAGAAAAGTGTTTTAAATTACTTTATGATGCTTTGAATTGTCAATAAAACCTATGTTGTCAGAAAAAATCATACAGCAAGCCTGATCTTGCCAGCCTGACAACATTGTATTACAAAAACTGGAGATTAAAAAAACAGGCCCCCCGTGTCTGATAAGGGGGGCCTGCCTGTTTCAAGCTACTACGTTAAATTCAATCAAGTTATTTCTTCTCACAAGCATCTTCAAAGTTAAGGGCTGCCAGCTTCTGATAGTAAGCAAAGTTGGCTCTTACCCACTCTCCTGCACGCTTCATCAGGGCTTCTGCCTCTTTGGGGTTGGCCTTCTTCAGCATCCGGTAGCGGTTTTCATTGTTGGTATACTCTTCAAAGCTTATGGAAGGAGCCTTGCTGTCCAGTTGCAGCGGGTTCTTGCACTCATCAGCCAGAGCAGGATTGTAGCGGTAAAGCGGCCAGTGACCGGACTGAACCGCCTTCTTCTGGGCATCCACACCAGAGGTCATGTCAATACCGTGGGCAATACAGTGTGAGTAGGCCAGAATAATGGATGGTCCATCAAACGCCTCTGCTTCCAGCATCGCCTTAATGCACTGGGAAGGATTGGAAAGTGATACAGCAGCAACATAAACTGTGCCATAGGACATGGCAATCATACCCAGATCCTTCTTTGCCACCGGCTTGCCGCCAGCCGCAAACTGTGCCACTGCACCAAGTGGTGTAGACTTGGATGCCTGTCCACCGGTATTGGAATAAACCTCTGTATCCAGTACCAGCAGGTTTATGTTCTTACCCGATGCAATCACATGGTCCAGACCACCAAAGCCGATGTCATAGGCCCAGCCGTCACCACCGATACACCAGACAGACTTTTTAACCAGGTAGTCTGCAATCGGTACCAACAGCTTGGCTGTGCTGTTTCTGCTGCTCTTAAGTGCTGCCTTAAGCTTTTCAACACGCTCACGCTGAGCCTCAATACCAGCCTGGCTGGACTGGTCTGCTGCCAGGATTTCCTTAAACAACTTGGAGTTGGCGGCAAATGACTTCTCACCCGCCAGCTCTGTCAGATACTCACGGGCAGACTTCCCAAACTGATCTACTGTCAGACGCATACCAAAGCCAAACTCTGCGTTATCTTCAAACAGGGAGTTTGACCAGGCCGGTCCACGTCCATCTTCACGCTGTGCATAAGGTGTTGTGGGCAGGTTGCCACCATATATGGATGAACAGCCGGTTGCATTGGCAACGATCATCCTGTCGCCGAACAGTTGGGTCAAAAGCTTCAGATATGGTGTTTCCCCACAGCCGGCACAGGCACCGGAGAATTCAAACAGCGGACGCACCAACTGGTTGTTGTTAAGCTGTGCCAGATTCAGGCTGCTGGCATCAACATCCGGCAGCTTGAGGAAGAATTCAAAGTTCTCTGCTTCCTGGGCACGCAGTGGCGGCTGGAAAGTCATATCCAGTGCCTTGTGGTCAGGATTCTGCTTGTCCTTGGCAGGACAGTTCCAGGCACAGGCACCACAACCGGTACAATCTTCTGGTGCAACCTGTACGGTCAGCTTCCTGCCTTCCTGACCTTTGATCTTGCAATCAGCAGATTTGAAGGCTTGCGGGGCATTTTTCAGGAGCTTGCCATCGTAGGATTTCATCCTGACGGCAGCATGGGGACAGACAAAGGAACAGATACCGCACTGGATACAGATCTTCTCGTCCCAGACAGGGATTTCTGTTGCAATGTTCCGCTTCTCGTACTGACTGGTAGCAGTCGGGAAAGTACCATCAGCAGGCATTTTGGATACCGGCAGCTCATCGCCCAGACCGGCAACAATAACACCGGTAACCTCCTTGACGAACTTGGGAGCCTTGGCAGAAACAGCAGCAGCCATTTTAATCTTGCTGGTGGCCTTGGCAGGTACCTTAACCTCATAAAAGTTATTAAGGCCCGCATCAACAGCCTTATAGTTCATTTCCAGAACCTTCTCACCTGCCTTGCCGTAGGACTTCTTGATGGCATCCTTAATGGAGGCAACGGCATCTTTAAGTGGGATGATATTGGAGATTTTGAAAAAAGCGGTCTGCATGATCACGTTGATCCGGGGACCAAGGCCGATCTCGTTACCCAGTTTTACACCGTCAATCACGTAGAACTTCATCTTTTTGTCAATAATCTGCTGTTGCACCTCTTTTGGTATGGTATCCCAGACCTCATCAGCAGAAAAAGGTGCGTTAAGCAGGAAGGTAGAACCAATCTTGGCCTTGGAAAGCATGTCGTACTTCTCAAGGAAGGAGAAGTTGTGACAGGCAACGAAGTCTGCCTCCTGCACCAGGTAAGGGGCACGGATCGCCTTCTTGCCAAAACGCAGGTGTGATGTGGTCATGGAACCGGCCTTCTTGGAGTCATACACAAAGTAGGCCTGGGCATTGTTATTGGTTTCTTCACCAATGATCTTGATGGAGTTTTTGTTGGCACCAACGGTACCGTCGGAGCCAAGACCGTAGAACATGGCCTGATAAGCTCCCTCCATCGGGTTTTTGTAGGAATAATCAACCTTAAGGCTGCTGTTGGTAACATCTTCCTCAATACCAACCACAAACTTGTTCTTTGGCTTGGCCAGCTTCAGGTTATCCAGCACAGCCTTGGCCATGGCAGGGGAGAACTCTTTGGAGCCAAGACCGTAACGACCACCAACTATGACCGGATAGCCTTCAACCTTCAGTTTGCCTGCTGCCATAGCCTCACCAATTGCAGTACGTATATCAAGGTAGATCGGCTCACCCAATGCACCTGGTTCTTTTGTACGATCCAGCACGGCAATCTTTTTAACGGTCTTGGGCAGTGCCTTGATAAAGGCATCCATTGGGAATGGGCGGTAAAGGCGGATTTTGACTATACCAACCTTCTCACCTTTGGCAGCCAGTGTCTCTACGGTCTCCTGCACCACATCAGCACCGGAACCCATTGCAATCACAACCCGATCTGCATCCTTGGCACCAACGTAATCAACCAGCTTGTACTTACGGCCAGTCAGTTTACCAAACTTGTCCATCTCTTCCTGTACGATTTTTTCACAGGCAGGATAGTATGCGTTAACTGTCTCACGTCCCTGGAAGTAGACATCAGGGTTCTGGGCTGTTCCACGCATGACAGGCTTATCAGGGTTAAGGCCACGGGCCTTATGCTCTGCCACCAGTTTATCGTCAATCATGGCACGCATCTCATCACGGGACAGCTCAACCACCTTCTGCACTTCATGGGAAGTACGGAAGCCGTCAAAGTAATGCAGGAAAGGTACACGGCTACGCAGGGTGGCGGACTGGGCAATCAGGGCAAAGTCCATTACTTCCTGCACGTTGTTGGAGCAGAGAAAAGCCCAGCCGGTGGAGCGGCAGGACATTACGTCAGAGTGGTCACCAAAGATTGAAAGTGCCTGGGCTGCAATGGCACGGGCTGAAACGTGGAATACAGTGGAGGTCAGCTCGCCAGCGATCTTGTACATATTGGGGATCATCAGCAAAAGCCCCTGGGAGGCAGTAAAGGTAGTTGTCAGGGCACCGGCCTGTAATGCACCATGCACAGCACCGGCAGCACCACCTTCAGACTGCATCTCAACAACAGTGGGGACATTGCCCCAGATGTTCTTCTCACCGACTGCACTTTTGGCATCGGAGATTTCACCCATTACAGATGAAGGCGTAATTGGATAGATTGCGATAACTTCGTTGGTGGCATGGGCCACATGGGCTGCGGCGGTGTTACCATCAATGGTAACCATCTTCTTGCTCATCTTGCTACTCCTCCTGTTTAATGTTGTACTGATGCTTGATAACATGACAAGATAACCGGATTGCTACAGTTCGCTTCTGCCTTTCAAGGCCCATTGCACTGTAGCCGGATCAACAAACTCAATATCACTGCCAAGGGGTATGCCATGGGCCAGCCTGGTCACTTTGATACCCATCGGCTTCAGCAGACGGGCCAGATACAGGGCAGTTGCTTCACCCTCCACAGTAAAGTTGGTGGCAATCACCACTTCTCCTGTTTTTCCATCTGACAGCCTTGACAACAGTTCATTTATCCGAAGGTCTTCCGGATTAACACCATGCAGTGGCGATATAGCCCCTTGCAGCACATGGTAACTGCCCTGAAAGGCATTACTCCTTTCAAGGGCCATCAGATCCTGGAAGGTTTCCACAACGCAGATCAGCTCAGCATCACGATTACCGGAACAGATCGGGCAGGGATCCTGTTCTGTCAGGGCATAACATACGGAGCAGGCTCTCACCTGCTGTTGCACCTGTAACAGTGCCTCCGCCAGACCGCCAAGACTGGCAGGGGTCTTCAACAGATGGAAAGCAAGTCGTAGTGCTGTCCGCTCACCAACTCCAGGCAGTTTTTTCAGCTCTGCCACCAAACGTTTTAATGCAGGTGCCTGTTGTAGCATAGAACAAAGCCCGATAAAACAACTTTTTATAACTTATAGTGTAGTTAAAAAAATCCATCTGCAATCCGTTATTTTAAGGATGAAACAGTGGATTGCTTACAGTTAAATTAAACAGGTCGATCAGAACAGGCCGGGTATATTCATGCCGCCGGTGATTTTTGACATTTCAGCCGACATCTCTTCATGTACTTTTTTGAGAGCTTCGTTAGTGGCGGCAATCACAAGATCCTGCAACATCTCCAGATCATCCAGATCAACAGCTTCTGGCTTGATTATCAGAGATTTGATCTCATTCTTACCACTTACAGTCACTGTAATCACCCCACCACCAGCGGTTGCAGTGGCCTCTTTAGTTGCTGATTCTTCCTGCAACTTAGCCATCTTCTGCTGAATCATCTGAGCCTGCTTCATGATACCTGCTAAACCTTTGGACATAATCTGCTCCTTATTAGTTGAAGTAATATCAAGAGTTGGATAAACACACTCTCTCTGTAATTCTGATTGCTATATCAGCCCTTGTTTTAAGGATCTGGCTTCGCCAATGGCCTGATCTCTGTAATCTCACCCTCAAACACCCGCAGAGCCTCCTGTACTAATGGATGTTCATGCACCTCACGCCGTAACTCTTCTTCAAACTGTTCTGCCGCCAGTCTTTTTTTTTCAGCCAGGCTGCCCGGTGTCTCAACGCCAGACTCCGGGCTGACAGCACTGACCTTGATTCTAACCGGTTGTCCCATGTATGTAGAAGCCAGATACTCCAGTTCCAGCCGGTTATCCTGATCCTGCATACTGCTTAGTTCGTAGGAATCTGACTCAAAACCTACCTCCACCAGATCAGAGTGGTACCGTAATGGCACGCCATTTTCAAGTAAAGAGGATAGCAGTGGCTTGTTGTGGGATTTACAAAACTCAACCAACCCCTCCCAACTGCCTGTTGATTGCTGCTGCTGTTTCATTACAGGTTTTATGGAAGCTGGCGGGTCTTTTATCGGTTCAGGAGCAGTTTCTGTGGCAGGTGACAACGGAATCGGGACTTTTACAGCCGGTCTGGCTGGCACAGCTTGCTCAACCTTTACAGGACCTGGAGCTGCTATCTGCCGGACTGGTGCGGCTGTCCAATCAGTGCGGTTGGCTAGTTGCCTGACCTGCTCCATCAGTTGGCTGATCGGCACCACCGGTTGCAGACTGGCCATCTTAATCAAAACCATCTCCAGCAGCAGGCGGGGGAAGCTGGCATGCAACATGGAAGCCTCTGCCTTGATAATCAGAGCAAGTTGCCGCTGTATGTCATCAACAATCTGTCCTGCGGCCTGTTGTTTCAGATCATCCAGCTCTGACTCCGCCAGATCAAGAATCTCCTCCGGCTTGCCTACAGAGCAGATAATCAACAGGTTACGGAAATGTTCGATCAGTTCGCGGGTAAATTCACGGATGCCATATCCGGCATTATCCACCTGCCTGACACAATCAAGAGCAGCCTGAACATCCCTTGTAAAGACAGCCCGAGATACCTCTGCCAACAAACGACGGTCAACCACACCCACCAGAGTGACCACATCTTCATCAGCTACATCGCTGCCACAAAAGGCCAGCACCTGATCAAAACAGGTGATGGAATCACGCATACTGCCATCACCTTTACGGGCTACCAGGTTCAGGGCAATGTCTGAGACCTCAATCCCTTCATGCACGGCAATCTCACGCAGTCTGGATACGATCTTTGCCATTGGCACCCGTTTAAAATCCAGACGTTGACAGCGGGAAAGGATGGTAATCGGAAGTTTATGGGGTTCTGTGGTGGCAAGGATGAACTTGACATGTTCAGGCGGTTCTTCAAGGATCTTCAGCAGGGCATTGAATGCCCCTTTTGAGAGCATGTGGACTTCATCTATAATATAAATCTTGTAACGGCTGTGGGATGGCATGTAACGGCTGTTGTCCCGCAACCCCCGAACATCATCAACACCAGTATTGGATGCACCATCAATCTCAAATACATCGGTGGAGTTGCCATCTGTAATCTCCACGCAATGCCTGCATTGGTTGCAA
This sequence comes from uncultured Geobacter sp., assembly GCA_964600635.1. Taxonomy (GTDB): domain Bacteria; phylum Desulfobacterota; class Desulfuromonadia; order Geobacterales; family Pseudopelobacteraceae; genus Trichlorobacter. Next base: position 19,291 of record CAZRKG010000017.1, read on the forward strand.
GGCTCCAGTGGAGAATCTTTTTGCTCACAATTCAGAACCTTTGCAAGAATGCGAGCTGTGCTGGTCTTACCAACACCTCGGGCACCGGTAAACAGAAAGGCATGGGCAACACGGTTGGTATCAATGGCATTCTGGATGGTGCGGCTGACATGCTCCTGGCCGGTCAGGTCAGCAAAGGTCTGGGGACGATATTTACGGGCAAGTACTTCGTAGGACACAGGCTGATTTCCTGATAGGTGAGGGTAGTAAACTTTATGGGTAAAGATGGTGGCCGGGCTTACCTGCGGCACACAACATTGGCTGCTGCCGTTGCTTCTTTCCAGACCTGGCGGGGTTCACAACCTGCTGTTGCGCAGGGCCCGACCACCATCTTTACCCATAAACAGGTGTTAATTCTGTGATGTTTTCAAGAATAAGATGGATACCACACAGCCTTTACTTTGTCAAAACCTGTTAAATACTCTACCCTGTTTTCATATAGGCTGCCAAAGCAGGATCTGATATATTGCCCTCCAGCAGCAAAGACCATGTTTATAATTATGCGAGAATACATCCAATGCAGTTTCCTTCTTTTGAGCCACTGACAAATGCCGACAAAATCACTGCTGCCCTGGAAAATCTGACTAAAGCAGCAGAGGATCCTCTACCTAACCTGGTGCGGTTGATTGATGCTGTACGCCCCAACAACAGCCTCAACCAGAAGCAGGCCAACATGCGTTGGCAGCGGATGTTGCACCTGTTACAACAGGTACCCCGCTACCACGACGGCCTGCGTAGTGCCCTGCTTGTGCTGTTTGCCCAACGTAGCCAGTTTCAACTTTATACAGAATCCGGCCTGTTGCCTAACACCGGATTTTTCTCTGAGCTGCGTCGCAAGATTGCACATAGCCTGCTGCCTGAGCTGATTGATCCCAATGATCTCAGGGACTGCATCAGACAGATCTTCCGACATCGTTCCGATGCAATCTGGATGAAAAGCATTCCAATTGAAGACCAGATCGCCTTCTGGAGGCTTCTGACTCCATTATCCCGCAACTCTTTCAAGCAGATTACAGAAGCAGCCCGTGTTCTGTCCCGCCGGATCTGTGCCATGGGATTGGAGCCGGAGCTGATGCGGGTAGTTCCCTCATTAAAAGATCCCAGCCAGACCCCTTTTCCGGCACTAAGCGATGATCTGCTGTTGTTCCTTACACATCTGGAAACAGAAGAACCTGCTGTGGATGAGATTGACAAGCGGCACATGCTTGTATTGATAGACCAATGCCTTTCAGTCGTACAGGCTGCACAACGCCATGCCACTGCAACTGTCGGCACCAGCATGTCCCTGACTTTTCATCTGACCAGGCTGGAGCAGCACCTGAAACGTCTTGCCCATATGGTTGAAATTCTGGCTGTTAAGGTGGAAACTTTGCCGGAAGAGGCAATTGTGGAGCGATGGAGTACCCTGATGGCAGAGATCTGCCAAAAGGAGCTGGAGCGGAACAGTGTACGAAGGCATTTCAGTGACCTGACCGGTCAGATCACTTTACTTGTAACAAAAAACGCTGCCCGCACTGGCGGACATTATATTACTGAAGATCGTAAAGGCTGGCAGGGGATTCTGAAATCAGCAGCCGGTGCAGGGATTTTAATCGCCATCATGGCTCTGCTTAAAATCAGCGGACATAACCTGCACCTGCCTATGTTGTACCAGGGATTGTTGAACGGGATGATCTATGCTGGCGGTTTTGTGCTAATCTACCTGCTGCATTTCACAATTGCCACCAAACAGCCTGCCATGACCGCCGCCACCATTGCCGATACAATCTCTCAGAGCAGGGGGCGTTTACGGGACCAAGGCAAACTGGTGGAGCTGATTGTAGCTACATCTCGCAGCCAGTTTGCCGCAATTATAGGAAACGTCAGTATCGCCTTCCCTCTGGCGGTTATCATTGCCACCATCGGCTACTACACCAACCATGCCTCGGCCTCACCGGTTAAAGCCTGTACACTGCTGCACGAAGTACAGCCATTCAGCACATTGTCAATGTTTTACGCTGCCATTGCAGGGATATGGCTGTTTGTAACCGGTCTGGTCTCTGGTTATGTGGATAACATGGCAGCCTACAGCAAGCTTGGCCCGAGGCTAGCCTGCCTTGGCTGGCTGCAATGGCTGATGGGCCGTAAACGGGCTGATAAAATTGGAGATTATATCAGCCAGAATGCCGGCGGGCTGGCTGGCAATATCTTTTTTGGAATGATGCTGGGGTTGACACCCACAGTGGGCCAGATCCTGCAACTACCCCTGGATATACGGCATATTGCCTTCTCTGCCGCAAACATAGGCTATGCCATCATATCTGTTGATGATTTTATGCCCAACATCGGCCTGTTCTCAACATCTGTACTTGGAGTGGCATTGATCGGCCTTACCAACCTGGTTGTCAGCTTCCTGCTGGCCCTGGCAGTTGCCATGCACTCACGGGGGGCCAGGCTGCGTTCTGTATTCTCGCTGTTGCCGCTGCTTCGCCAACGCTTTAAAGATCGCCCACGGGATTTCTTTTTACCTGAAAAGGCCGTGGCCGGGAATAAAGTGGAGTAGCTTTTGTACTCTTTGCCTTTATCTGAACCCAACTGGTTGATAAAACAAAAAAGTGCCTGTACCACCTGTTTCTTAAAAGCTGTCAAGAACAACCTGCACAAAACCAGGGAGACAGGATTGCCAAAAGTCTGTCCATAAAGTCCCCCCTAGTGACCGGCAATCCTGGCCTGTGCAGTCTCGTACCTGCCTTCAAACCAGCATCAGCAACTGACTCATCACATTCAAAGTCAGGTACGCATGGGAATCAATGCAACTGTCCAGCGGTGCAGCTCCTCAAGTAGAATTCTGGCAGAGTTATCTATCAGGTCATTGCTCTGAAACAGGCCATTCTCGTTTATCTGCTTATCCACCATCGGTATCATTACGCCTTCCATCATCGGCATCATTTTCAGTGTAGTAACATGCAGCTTGGCCGCCTGTACTGCACGTAATCCGCCCGATACACCGCCATAGCTTACAAAGCCGCAGGGCTTGTAATTCCATTCTTTATAAATGTAGTTCAACGCATTGGTAAGGGAAGCGGGTGGACAGTAGTTATATTCGGGGGTTACAAAGATGTAGGCATCTGCTCCAGCGACACTGACTGACCAGGCCCTGGTATGTTCATGTTGATAAACCCCTGAGGCTGGATGCTGGGGTTCATCATAAACAGGCAGATTGAAATCAGCCAGATCAACCAGCTTAACATCAAAATTTCCCTGTGCTTCTGCGAACTTACAGAACCATTGTGCCACGGCTGGCCCCACCCGGTTGGGACGGGTGGAACAGACAATTACCTGAAGTTTTGGTTTCAAATTTAAGCTCCTTATGGTTAATTTACTCCACAAATGTCTACTGGCTTTATAGGATACCAGTTCAGTCAAGAAAATCCAACTGTACTCCACAACAGCTATCTACCATTTATTCATAGCTGTACTGGTGCTACAGACTTTATAGTGGCCAGGCAATGTTTGTTGTCATTAAGATTACAGAATATGCACCTTATAAATACAAAACCCCTGTTAAGATTTAACAGGGCTTAAGGTTTTGGTGGTGGATTAGCTATAAACAGGCTGACATCTTGCAAATCTGGCACTTCATGGGATAAATTACAGAATCTATTCAATAGCTTTTCAGGAAAGATGCGGGGCTTTGTATTGGATGGCAGGACAAGGTAACAAAAAAGCCCTTGAAAATCAAGGGCTTACATTGCTAAATGGCGGAGAGGGAGAGATTCGAACTCTCGGTACCTTGCGGTACACACGATTTCCAATCGTGCTCCTTCGGCCTCTCGGACACCTCTCCGCTAAGAACTGGTATTTATATAGCAGCTTGTGACAAATGTCCAGATTTTTTGAATTGTAACAGGTGACTGACCATGCACCAGGAAAAAAGACAGATCGGTATTGTTGTGGCACTGCCTGAAGAACGGATTGCTCTTACCAGACAACTGGGTAAGGCAGTCCGCACAAAACTTTCGGGACTATCGGTTTATAGATGCACACTGGACAACCTGGATATATATATTGTTGAGGGCGGTATGGGAGTTGCTGCGGCTGCCGCTGCCACCCGCCTGCTGCTGGAACATTATCGCCCCAACCTGATGATTTCAAGCGGGTTTTGTGGTGCTGTCCGGCCAGGTGCCAAGGTGGCTGATCTGGTACTTTGCAAGCGGCTGTTCAGACTGGATAACAGCGGTCTGATGGAACATACCTTCTCAGGCAATACCCAAAACAACGTGATTCATACCTCTGCCATGTTACATCAACATGGTCTGCGGGTCTGGCAGGGCAGCTTTATCACTGCTGCAACCATTGTTAACAAATCCAGTCTGGCAAGCAGCCTGCCCCAAGAACTGGCCACACCGGTGCTTGAAATGGAAACAGCCGCTGTAGCCAGGCAGGCAGCAGCGGCTGGTATCCCCTTTATCGGGCTGCGTAGTATCAGCGATGATGCAGAAGAAGAGCTATCCTTCAGTATAGATCAGTTTGTTGATGACAGAATGAAAATCAGCATTCCCCGTGTCATCAAAGCCTGCCTTTTAAAGCCTTCCATAATTCCACAACTTTTCAGACTGGCCGGCAACAGTGCCAAGGCCGGCAAGTCACTGTCAGACGCTGTTTTGTTACTGCTTACAAAACTCTGAGCCAGAAGGATTCTTCCAATTTCAGATCAAAGATGGATTCCAGGCGGTGAGGAGATCGGCGACGAAGGCGTACACGTAGTACGTTGAGAAGCCGATGACGAGCCAACGAAGAAGACGCTTTGATATGGAATTGGAATTTATCAGCTCTGACTGGCAGCTAATGCCTGATCAACATCTGCAATCAGGTCATCAATATGCTCTATCCCCACTGAAAGCCGGATCATATCCGGGCTGACCCCGGAGGCAAGCTGTTGTGCTTCGGTCAACTGTCTGTGGGTTGTACTGGCAGGGTGTAGTACGCATGAACGGGCATCCCCCACATGCACCACCAGTGCAATCAGTTGACAAGACTCCATAAACTTCTTGCCAGCCTCTGCCCCACCTTTGATGCCAAAGGTCATTACTCCGCTGCATCCTTTTGGCAGATACTTCCTGGCCAGGTTGTAGCTGGGATGACTCTCAAGCCCAGGATAGCAGGTCCAGGAAACCAAAGGATGCTGCTCCAGATGTCTGGCAAGGGCCAGGGCGTTCTCGCTGTGACGCTGCATCCGTAACGGCAGGGTATGCAGCCCCTGGTTGAACAGGAATGAGTTAAACGGCCCTGGTGTCACCCCCAGATCCCGCATCAACTGGATCCTGGCCTTGACGATATATGCTGCCGGTCCAAACCGTTCAACATATTTTAAGCCGTGATAGCTGGTATCTGGCTCCACCAGTTCTGGAAACTTGCCATTATCCCAATTGAAGTTACCACCATCCACAATCACACCACCAAGGCTGGTGGCATGTCCATCAATATATTTTGTGGCTGAATGCACCACCAGGTTGGCACCAAATTCAAAGGGGCGACAGAGATACGGCGTAGCCAGTGTATTATCCACAATAAATGGCACCTGTTGCTGCTTTGCCACAGTTGCAAATTTTTCAAGATCCAGCACGTTCATACCAGGGTTGCCGATGGTTTCAGCATATATGGCACGGGTTTCAGGACGGAATGCCTTGGCTATCTCCTCGGCAGATGCTTCAGGATCAACGAAAGTGGCCTCTATCCCAAATTTAGGCAAGGTAGCTGAAAACAGATTGTAGGTACCACCATATAGCGTACTGGCAGAAACAATATGCTGACCAGCCTGGCAGATGTTCATAATAGCCAGTGCAATGGCCGACTGACCAGAAGATGTTGCCAGTGCTGCCACACCACCCTCCATCTGGGCTATCTTCTGCTCAAAGGCATCGTTGGTGGGATTGGCCAGACGGGTGTAGAAATAACCCGCTGCCTCCAGATCAAACAGCTTGGCCACATGATCGGCATTGTCATACTTGAATGTTGTACTCTGCACAATCGGCGGAATCCTTGCATCCCCCGCCTTGGGCTGATACCCACCCTGAATAGCCAATGTCTCCAACTTCCAGCTTTTGTCCATAAGTCTTTCCCCCTTATTAGCGTTTATTTATCTTGTGTATTTTCAACCTTATTAGTCAACAATATCTTTTTTACAGAACTATTACAACCACTATACAGGGCAGGCGTGTATACAGAATTTGTACTATTTTTGCCTGACATGGAGGTTTTTGCAAATGGATAAACCATTTAAAATCGGTAAATATACAGCACGCTTTCCGGTTATTCAGGGTGGCATGGGGGTCAGAATTTCTGGTGGCAACCTGGCTGGTCATGTTGCCAGGGCTGGTGGTATCGGCCTGGTGGCAGCAGCAGGCATTGCCCTTAACAGCAACCATTACACCGGCAGCAACTACTTTCAGGCTGAACTGCAAGCCTTCCAGACTGAAATAAAAAAGGCACGGGCCATCTCCCCCGATGGGATTATAGGTGTTAACGTAATGGTGGCACTGTCAGATTTTGAACCGCTTGTAAAAGCAGCAATTGAGGCCGGTGCCCAGGTGATAGTCTGTGGTGCCGGACTACCACTGTCCCTGCCGGAACTTACCGCCCATGCACCGGATGTCGCCTTAATACCGATCGCCTCATCGTTACGGGCAGCCCAACTGATTGCCCGCACCTGGGAAAAGCGTTACCACCGCCTGCCGGATGCAGTGGTGGTGGAAGATCCTGACACCGCCGGAGGACACCTTGGAGAAAAGCTGGAAAACATCGGCACTGGCGAATATGACCAGTATGGCACCATCAGGGCCGTCAAGAAATTCTTCCTGGATGAGTACCACACTGACCTGCCGATTATAGCAGCCGGTGGTATCTGGGACAGGGCTGATCTTGAACATGCCCTGGCCGAAGGGGCCGATGGTGTTCAGATGGCCTCCCGCTTTGTCTGCACAGAGGAATGTGATGCAGCCGATGAGTTCAAGCAGGCTTATCTGGATTGCAGCAAGGAAGATATTGGCCTGATCATGTCACCAGCCGGATTGCCTGGCCGTGCAATTCTGACCAACACCCCCAACATCCGTCAGTATGATCTGGATCATAAAACCGTCTGCCGGATGGGCTGCCTTAAAAAATGCTCCTACAAAGAAGCAGGCGAACGGTTCTGCATTGTAACCGCCCTTGACCGTGCCCAACAGGGAGACACGGACACCGGCCTGATTTTCTGCGGCACCAACGCCTGGAAGGCAGACCGGATTACAACAGTACAGGCTATTTTTGATGAACTGTTTGGGTAGGGGGAGCGGGTGTGATAACTGGTTGGTATTTCTGGTTCCCATGCTCTGCGTA
>CAZRKG010000018.1:0-26087 GCA_964600635.1 uncultured Geobacter sp.
CCCTGTAAATTTCACAAATCTATAAAATCTTATCAAATGCGTAGGGGCAGACCGATGTGTCTGCCCTTATAACATGTAAGCCAATGGCAAAGGGCGAACACGCAGGTTCGCCCCTACCCCTGATTGTCTCCGTGTGCTCCGTGCCTCCGTGTTATTTAACTGCCTTTTAGCTATTCAGTTCTTGCTACGGCGGTTTTTATAGCGGAAATCCCAGGGTGGTGTGGGGTTGTTATCCTGCCAGAGACCCAGCCGTTCTTTGCGGGCCTGTTCTTCAAGTTTGATATATTGTGAGGCATAGGCCCCTTCCAGATGATGACGATAGGCCCAGGCCAGTCCTTCCGCCACCATCTCGGCATTTATATCACGAGCCCCCAGTCTAATGACCGCCACAACACGGCCATACTGATCCCTGTCCTGCACTTCTGCCTTGACCTGCTTGCCAAATACCTTGTTCTTAAGCACCCTGCCGGACATTGCTCCGTAGGGCTGACCCGGCACGTCAGGCTTGCGGGTTTCCGGTGCATCAACACCGTACAGCCTGATTGTAACCCGGCCGGTGTTGCGTCCCACAATGACAACGGTATCACCATCATGAACCGTCTTGACAACCCCTTCCAGCGTCTCGGCTGTTACACTACAGGCCAGCAGCAGACAGACACAGATGGATAGCATAACGGATTTAAGACCATGTTTCATACCAATCCCCTTTCATAGTTAAATTCAGTTGTACCCTGCAATGGCCGATCTGCCCGGAACGCCTGTAAAACATTCTCGCACTCTTTAACAGGGGTTTCCGACAGATCAAGGCGGAATGAGCTGCAACCAAGTTGCCTGAGTTCATTGATCCGTCCGGTCAGTGAAAATGGCGTATTGGAGCTGATCTGATCCAGGCCATCGCGGCTTTTTACTGTGTAGCGATCATCACGGTCAGAAACCAGCTCTGCACCACCTTTAACATCCTTGATCCTGATCCTTGTAACCATCATCTCCACCGGACTGTAAACCAGCACAGACAAAGGATAGGGCAGTGTAAGCAGTTCAACCAGATTATCCCGCCCATCTTCAATATAATGGGTAGCCCTGGTCAGCCCCAGCTCAAACCATTGGGCCAGGGCCTGGCTGTTGAGTGAAAACAGGCGATAACCACCTGAAAGCCTTAAATCATCAAACTGTTCCATCAGCTTAAACTGCCCCGGATTGGTCAGCTCAAAATTACGGAAACCGGCCTGGTGGAGCATCTGCAATGTCTGTTGCATCAGATCCAGCTCATGATCAAACAGCATAAATGGCAGTTGCCAGATTATCTTGCCGCTATCAGGACGCAGCCGTGTGATGTAGCGGTTCAAGCTATGTATGTTGGCACGGGTAAGCTGCACAATTGCCTGATCTGCTCCCTGGGAAAAGGCCCAGCGGATGTCACCTGGTGTTGCCACTTGCAGCAGCAGCTCCTCCTGCCTGGTTTTTTCCTTTCTGGCATTGCCGGTCTGCTTCAGTTCGGCCAGGGCAAGCTGTCTGGCAGCCCCAGTCTGCTGCTTTGCAACCGAGGTCAGATCCTGTTCCAATTTACTATATAGCTCCCGCCGGATCTGTTTAAGCATGGCCGGCGGGATGAATATGGCCGGGAAATCAACTGCTTCCAGTTGCCTAAGACTGAATGGGGTTTCACCGGTCTCGCTGAATCGGGCAGACAGCACGGCCACCATGTCAGATGATCTGGATGCTTCCAGCAACCCCAGAGGAAACTGGTAATCAAAGCTGTTGCTGTTAACCTTAGCTGAAATCTGCAAGGCCCAGTGTCCGTTCCCCTTGTCCTGAACACAGGCAAACCTCAACAATACCAGTTGTTTATCAGGGCCAGCGGCCAACAGCCGACGGTTAGCTGCTTCATCACTTATTCCAAAGGCATCGGCAGCACCAACTTTAAAAAGGGCATCACCGGTTTGGGGGCTGAAAGGACAGGCCACCTCCAGCAGTGTACCGGCCCTGGCTGTATGTACAGACTTGCGGTGCTGGTAAATCTCCCTCAGAGTCCAGGACTGACCTGCCTTGTCACTTTTAGGCTGTAACCTGAGCCTGTCACCAACCTGCAAGGTGTCACGGCATTCAAAAAGGATTCTGCCCTGGCGAAACTGCCTTACCTCGCCGATATAACGGCCAGTACCGCCCCGCAGCCAGGGGTTGGCAATATCAGCAGGATTGGCAGAGGCCAGAAAGCCTTTGGTGGGTGTCCGGCCAAAGGAGTCTTTCAACAGCTCTTTGGCGGTTGCCAGGGCCTGTTTCTGGTCTGAATTGCTGCTATCCAGCATCAGGCGATAGGCTTTAACAACCTTGGCAACATAATCGGCGGATTTCATCCGGCCTTCAATTTTCAGGGATTTTACCCCTGCTGCGGCAAGTTCCGGCACAAGCTCTATGGCTGAAAGATCATTGGGTGAAAAATAGTAGCCTTCTTTACCCCGTTGGCTGTACAGGCGGCGGCAGGGCTGGGCACAGCGGCCACGGTTTCCGCTATGCCCTCCCATAAAGGATGAGAAGTGGCATTGGCCGGAAACACAGAAGCAGAGTGCACCATGAACAAAAACCTCCAGCTCTGCACTGCATTGTGAGGCTATTGAGGCTATATCAGCCAGTTGCAGCTCACGGGCCAGCACTACCCGTTCAAAGCCAAGTTCTTCCAGCAGCTTAACACCTGGCAGGTTGTGGATGGTCATCTGGGTTGAGGCATGCAGCGGCAAGGCAGGGAAATATTTGCGTGCAATACGTGCCACGGCCATATCCTGAACAATCACTCCATCCACCCGCAGTTGCGACAGTTCTGCAAGGGTTTCAATCAGTTGAGGCAGCTCCTGCTCCTTGATAAGAGTGTTCAGGGTGATATAGATCCTTCGCCCCTTTTGGCGGGCAATGGTCAGCATTCTGCCAAGTTGCCCCAGGGTGAAGTTTTTGGCCCTGGCACGGGCAGAAAATTCCCGTAGCCCGATATAAACCGCATCAGCCCCGGATTCCATTGCAGCAAAAAACGCCTCCAACGAGCCACAAGGGGCCAAAAGCTCAGGTTTATTGGTGTTCTGGTTTGTTGTCATTATGTGATCTGCCCGGCCAGTTGCTCCAGCTCGCCTTTATCAAAACAGTACTGTTGCTTACAAAATTCACAGACAACCTCTCCACATCCTTGTTCCCTGACCATCTTTTGAAGCTCATCCGGCCCAAGGGACAGCAGGGCACGCTCCACCTTCTCTCTGGAGCAACTGCATTTAAAGAACAGGTCTGTACTTTCCAGTGGGTGATGGTCAACACCTGCCAGCAGCATATCAAGCAACTGTTGCGGTGTTTTACCCTCTTTAAGCAGGGTTGTCAGTGAGGGCAGACTGCTTATGGTGTCCATGATCTGATCTACGGCAGCCTCATCGGAAGGGGGCAGGGACTGGATCATAAAACCGCCACTCACCGCTAGTTGTCCATCTTCAGAGAGGCTGGCGGCAAGGCCGATGGCAGAGGGGATCTGCTCTGATTCAGTCAGATACCAGGCAAGGTCTTCACCGATCTCGCTGCTGACAAGCTGTACAGTGCCGCTGTACGGCTCCTTCAACCCCAGGTCTTTGCTGACTGTAAGAAAACCGGCCCGACCCAGCAGCAAAGGGATACTTTCAGCCATTGCCAAAGGTTCTGCCACCGTTGCCCTTAGTGTGCCGTTCCAGTCAGCCTCTGTAACCAGCTTGCGTATCGGGCCATTGCCTTCAAATTTTATGGCAATCCGCTGCCCCTGTTTAAGGATGCTGGCCAACAGGGCAGTGCCGGAAAGGGCACGCCCCAGAGCGATAGTTACAGCAGGGGAGGCTCCTTGCAGAAAGCTGATGTCATTGGATAGCCTGGTGGTTATACAGGCAACAGCCCTTATTTTTCCGTTACTTGCCATGGCACGGGCGATGTGATCTTGCATGGGTATCCCTTCTATCAATCAGGTTTTTGAAAAGCTATTGCGGAGGTCATCTACGGCGTTGCGAGGGTAGCAGCTTCCTCACCTAACTGCCTGTTATGTTCAAGCTGTCGTACTGAGTTTAAGGCCAACAATACCGGCTACAATCAGGGCTATACTGATGACGCGGCCCAGGTTGACCGGCTCTCCAAACAGGATAACCCCCAGTATGGCAGTTCCAACAGCACCAACACCGACCCAGACCGGATAGGCAGTGCCAACCGGCAGGTCTTTCATGGCAAGACCCAACAGCCAGAGACTGATTATCATTGAAACTATGGTGGCGATGGTGGGCCAGAGCCGTGTGAATCCCTCTGTATATTTAAGGCCAATGGCCCAGCCCATTTCAAACAGACCGGCTATACTCAGGATTATCCAGGACATAGGCAGCTCCTCTTGTATATTTGTAAATAAAGACGAAAAAAGGCGGCCTTTGCAAGCCGCCTTCTGACTTTAGCACAACTTAAACCTGTTATAAGCCTGCTTTTTGCTTCAGGAGTTCGATTTTATCGGTTTTTTCCCAACTGAATCCCGGCAGGTTGCGGCCAAAGTGACCGTAGGCGGCGGTTTTCTGATAAACGGGACGCAGCAGATCAAGCTGTTCTGTAATGGCACGGGGACGCATATCAAACACTTCCCGCACCAGTTCAGACAGACGATGCTCTGCCAGGACACCGGTACCAAAGGTATTGACCATTACAGAAACAGGCTCTGCCACACCAATGGCGTAGGCCACCTGCACTTCGCAACGCTCGCACAATCCGGCTGCCACCAGGTTTTTGGCAACATAACGGCCCATGTAGGCAGCAGAACGATCCACCTTGGAGGGATCTTTTCCAGAGAAGGCACCTCCTCCGTGGCGGCCCATACCACCATAGGTATCCACAATTATCTTGCGTCCGGTCAGACCGCAGTCTCCCATCGGCCCACCAACCACAAAGCGACCAGTGGGGTTGATGAAGAAGCGGGTCTTGTCATCAATCAGACCGGCTGGAATTACCTTGCGGACAACCTCATCCATCACCCCTTCTGTAATGGTCTCGTGGGAGACATCAGGAGTATGCTGGGTGGAGATAACCACGGTATCAACCCGTACCGGACGGCCATTGTCATACTCTACAGAAACCTGTGATTTGGAGTCTGGACGCAGAAACTTGAGCAGACCGGATTTGCGAACCGCTGCCAGTCGCTCCACCAGTTGGTGTGCCAGCAGGATCGGCATCGGCATCAGGCTTTCGGTCTCATTGCAGGCATAGCCAAACATAAGCCCCTGGTCACCGGCACCCTGCTCTTTGAAAAGACCTTCACCTTCGGTTACACCCTGGGAAATATCAGGGGACTGGCGATCAAGCGATACCAGCACGGCACAGGTTTCCCAGTCAAAGCCTGTGTCAGAACCGCAATACCCGATCTCTTTGATGGTATTACGTACCACCTCGGCATAGTTAACCGTTGCCGTGGTGGTGACTTCACCAGCAAGTACCACCATGCCGGTGGTGATCATTGTTTCACAGGCAACCCTTGCCCCAGGATCCTGAGCCAGGATAGCATCAAGAACAGCATCGGAAATCTGGTCTGCAACCTTGTCAGGATGGCCTTCTGAGACTGATTCAGAGGTAAAAATGAATTTTTCTGCCATGTTGTTTATTGCTCCTTTAATGTAATTTATTTTGTAATTCCAATTCCATATCAAAGCGTCTTCTTCGTTGGCTCGTTATCGGCTCCTCAACGTACTTCGTGTACGCCTTCGTCGCCGATCTCCTCGCCGCCTTGAATCCATCTCTGATCTGAAATTGGAATGACCTGCCGGATCAGCAGGTTTTCAGGTTTCATTATGATGGTCTGTCAGATCATTGTTCTGCTGCCGGAAACGGTGACGTACATAAAGCTGCCCACCCAGGTCAAACAGTACCAGTGCTGTTACAATCAGCAATAACGTAAGACTATATCTGAAAAATGCCAGGCAGTTAAAGAACATATACAGCACCACCATGACTGTCAGCATCCTGCGGATACTGCGGACACCGCCTTCTGTATTTTCAGGATCACCACCGCTGATACTGAACAGGGTCGGGGCCAGGTGATAGCCGATGGAAGCATCCACCAGGATCAACAGAAAGTTGAATACAAAGCAGGGCAGCAGCATGGAATCCAGCTCTGGCATCAGTCCGCCTCACAGGTGATGTAATCGTGGGGCAGGTGGCATTCATCGGGCAGTTGATAAGGCACCGGATAGCGGATACCTGCCCTATGGGTTGCTGCCAGAGCTTCGGTTACCCGCTCCAGCCAGGAAAACGGTATGCCGATACATAGCTCATGATCCTGGGTCATGGCAAAACGTCGATCTCCCAGACAGGGAACCTCCACAGCAGGCTGGTCTGTCAATATAACCTGGGCCACGGCACGGGAGCAGACACCGGCATCACCGCTGCTTTTCATCACAAACTCGCCCCCTTCATGGTACAGGAAGGCCTGAATCAGCCGCATGGCCTGGGCTGAGTTACAGTAGAGTACTACCAGCTCTGGTATGAAGCCATCCACCGGACGGGCAATGGGGTGGGTCAGCACAGCTTTAACATCTGCTGGCAGGCGGGGCATGGCCCGCTGCATGGTACTGGCTGCTGCCTGATCCTTCTGGTAGACCTTGTTGTTGACGGTTCCGTCCAGCAGGCGTTCGGGTGGTACAATCAGGCCGGCACAGGCGGCCCCCAGCACACAATGGGCAGTGCTTTTGTCTGTTACTGTTGACCAGCCATACATCCGGCCATAGGCGATCTGCTGGCAGATGGCCAGCCGCTTGCCTCTGACCCTGATCTTTTTACCTTCCAGCAGGGCAGTGTCACGGATCAGGTTGACACCCACCACCTGGGTGGCAGGGTTTACGGTTTCTTCTACAGTTTCCAGAAATTTTTGAATCATCTCCATGACACAGCTCCTTTCTATATATTCATCTGTGTTCTGCCACTGTGATAAAATCTTTTCAGGCTTGTGAGGGCGGTTTTCTGCGTGCCCTGTCCCGCCGTGAACCGGGCTTGGTATTATCTCTGTTACGGCTGGTCGGCATGTTCTGTTGTTTGGGCGGATTGGCAATACTGACGGTGATGATCATATCACCAATCAGGGCACCATCCAGGCAGTCAATGGCCTCTTTCAGTTGTGCTTCCTCTGCCATCCGCACATATCCGCAACCTTTTGATCTGCCACTGACCGGGTCGGTGATGATATGCACCGAGGTAACTGTGCCAGCTACGCTGAACAGCTTTCGCAGATCATCGGTGGTTGTCTCAAAGGGCAGATGCCCAACATAAAGTTCTTTTGCCATTCTGGGTCAGGCTCCTTTGTCCGGGCAGGTCTTTTGTTCCCACTCCTTAAGCTGTTGCAGTGCCTCTTCTGCATTGTTGCCGCACATTTCATGGCATGGAACAAGGTTTCTGCAAACAGCAGGTCTTTCTGATCTGCCAAAGATACGGCAGAGGCCATCCTGCGTCAACTGTATGCAGCGGATGGCAGCAGGTTTTCCTTCAGGCATTCCCGGAATCGGTGAGCTGATGGATGGTGCAATACAGCAGGCAGCACAGCCTGGCCTGCATTGCACCTTTGCAAAGGGATCAGTAACGATAATGATCTGCCTTGTACGGGCCATCCACCGGTACACCGATATAATCGGCCTGTTGCTTTGTCAGTCTGGTCATCTGCACATTCAGGTTTTTAAGCTGCAACCTGGCCACCTTTTCATCCAGATGCTTGGGCAGGGTGTAGACCCCAACCGAGTACCGCTCAGGATTACAGAAGATCTCAATCTGGGCGATGGTCTGGTTGGCAAATGAAGATGACATAACGTAACTGGGGTGACCGGTGGCACAACCCAGGTTCACCAGACGGCCCTGGGCCAGCAGGATGATCCGGTTGCCGGAGGGCAGGATGATATGATCCACCTGAGGTTTGATCTCCTCCCACTCATACTGCTCCAGTGCCGCCACCTCAATCTCATTATCAAAGTGGCCGATATTGCAGACAATGGCCTGATCCTTCATCTTCACCAGATGGTCATGGGTAATGACATGGTAGTTGCCGGTGGCGGTAACAAAGATGTCAGCCTTGTCAGCAGCGTAATCCATAGTTACTACACGGTAGCCCTCCATGGCAGCTTGCAGGGCACAGATCGGGTCAACCTCTGTTACCCAGACCTGGGCAGAAAGTGCCCGCAAAGCCTGGGCCGAGCCTTTACCCACATCACCATAGCCACAGACCACGGCAATTTTACCAGCCACCATTACATCGGTGGCCCTTTTAATGCCGTCCACCAGTGATTCGCGGCAACCGTAGAGGTTGTCAAACTTGCTCTTTGTAACCGAGTCATTGACGTTAATGGCCGGGAAGGCCAGCTCACCCCGTTCGTGCATCTGGTAGAGACGATGTACGCCGGTGGTGGTCTCCTCAGTTACCCCTTTAATCTGCTTTAAACGGGTGGAGTACCAGGCAGGGTCTTGGGACAGCTTCTGTTTGATGGCGGCAAACAGTATAGTTTCTTCCTCTGACGCTGGGTTATTCAGTACTGCCTGATCCTTTTCCGCCCTGGCACCCAGGTGGAGCAGCAGTGTTGCATCACCACCATCATCAAGAATCATGTTGGAAAAACCACCATCGGGCCATTCAAAGATCCTGTGGGTGTACGCCCAGTAATCGCTGAGGCTTTCACCCTTTATTGCAAAAACCGGTACACCGGTGGCGGCAATGGCTGCTGCTGCATGATCCTGGGTGGAAAAGATATTGCAGGAAGCCCAGCGTACCTCTGCACCAAGGGCGGTCAGGGTCTCGATCAGTACCGCAGTCTGGATAGTCATGTGCAACGATCCGGTAATACGGGCACCTTTCAGCGGCTTGCTGCCTGAATACTCCTCACGAATAGCCATAAGGCCGGGCATTTCGGTTTCAGCAATCTTAATCTCTTTACGGCCCCATTCAGCCAGTGCAAGGTCGGCTACTACAAAATCCTGTGACATTCAATTCTCCTTTTTGTGAGTAAATCTGGTTATAAATAACTCGTTTTTTCAGTTAAACGGCACATTCTATGCCTTTAATGCCTGCACTAATAACACGCTTTCCTGCTCCTGATTGCCATCCATACGCTGGCAGATGATTTTGCTGAAGCCAGCCTGTTGCAGCCATCTGGTCAGTTCTGTCTCTTCAAAGCCCAGCCATTGATCAGCCAGTTGTTCACGGGCCAGCTCACGTTCGTGGCGGGCCAGGTCTGCAATTATCAACAAGCCGCCAGGTTGCAGCACCCGAGCGGTTTCCTGAAGAACCGCCGATGGGTCAGGTGCATGGTGCAGCACCATGTTAAATAAAAGGCAATCCACAGAGCTGTCCGGCAGTGGCAGGTGGGTCATCTCCCCCAACCGCAGATCAATGTTGCTGATACCTGCTTCCGCCAGCCTTAATCTGGCTTCATCCAGCATGGCTGGCGAATGATCCACTCCGATCACGCTTTCGGCCCTGTCGGCCAACCGAGCCAGCAGCCATCCGGTACCAACTCCAATTTCCACCAGTGTGCTGCTTTCAGGCACCATTGCCAACAGCTCTGGCAGGTAATCCGGCACAGGCAGCAGGGTCTTTACAAGTTCATCCCACTGGCGGGCATGGTGATCAAAGAAATTACGGCTGCGTTGACGACGCTCTTCCAGCACCTGGGCCACAGCCGCCAGATCTTGTTCATGTTCAGGCAGGGTAGCCAGCTCTTTTTCCAGTGTCGGACGCAAACCGTTAAAAAAAGCGTTGTTGCCACCGGCACGGTAATAGCTCCAGGTGCCTTGACGCTTGACGCACAAAATACCGGCATCGGATAGTATTTTAAGATGCCGCGAGATACGGGACTGGCCCATATCAAGAATATGGGTCAGTTCCTGAACCGTGAACTCCCCCCGCAGCAGGATGGAGGTCAGACGTAAACGGCAGGAATCGGCAAGTGCTTTAAGGGTTTCAAGTATCATAAATCAGCTTTTCAAGGTTATTAAATCAAGAAATATTGATATATCAATTCAGCCAGGATTGGTCAACCTAAATAATGGGATTAAGTGCGTGAGTAAAGGTTGTTTACTACAGATGCTGACGATGCCTGCTCTGGCTTGGTGTATTCTTTCTCCCTTACAGCGACCTTATGCTGAAGTAAAAGGAACAAGTTCAGCCCTGCTTGATAATCTGTAGCAGCTCCTTTGCAGCCTGATCCGGTACAACGGCGGACATGATTGCAGAGACAACCGCTATGCCATCGGCACCGGCCTGGATAATCTGGGCAGCATTGCCATTGTTAATTCCGCCGATGGCCACCAGCGGTATGCTGGTCTGTTGCCTGATTTTACGGATACCTTCCAGCCCCAGTGCCTGGGCAGTATCGGTCTTGGTGGGGGTGCTGAAAACAGGGCTGATGCCGATGTAGTCTGCCCCGTTCTGTTCTGCTTCCAGTGCATCTTGCAGTGTTTCGGCAGAGATGCCGATCAGCCGCTCTGGCCCCAGCAGACGGCGGGCATCGGCCAGTGGCAGATCATGCTGTCCCAGATGTACTCCATCTGCGTCCACAGCCAGGGCAATATCAATACGGTCATTTATAATCAGCGGGATTTTTAATGGAGCAAGCAATGTTTTCAACTTTATGGCCTGTTGCAGGAACTCCCGTCCTGTGCAGTTCTTCTCTCGTAACTGAACACAGGTTACACCACCACGGACAGCGGCCGCTACCACCTCCACCAAAGGCCGCCCCAGGCTCAGGTCACGGTCAGTCACCAGATATAACAGGTAAGGATGCTTACTGGCTGATACGGGCATTGCTGGCAAGCTCCTCCGGGCTGATATTGTAAAGACAGTCAAGAAAATTGGCTATAAAACTACCAGGGCCGGCTGATCTGGCAGCGGCCTGTTCACCGGCCAGACCATAACAGGCCAGGGCAGAAGCTGCTGCAAGGGGCAGGTTCTGTTCAACCGCTGCAAAGGCGGCAATCAGTGCCGTTGCTCCGCAGCCGGTGCCGGTTACACGCCCCATCATGGGATGGCCATTATCAACCAGCAGGGTCTGTCTGCCATCGGTAATCAGATCCTGTGAGCCAGTCACCACCACCGGCAGCCGGTATCTGTCTGCAAGCTGCATCGCCTGTTCTCTGGCCTGATCAACGGTGGCAATTGAATCAACACCCTTGGCACCATCGCTGGCACCTGCCAGTGCATTGATTTCAGAAGCATTGCCCCTTACAAGGCTGATTCTGGTCTCCTCCAGCAGTTGCCTGGCGGTGTCTGTCCGCAGCCTGGTGGCACCGGCCCCCACAGGGTCAAGTATAACGGGAATCCCCTTCCTGTTTGCAGCTTTGGCAGCAACAAGCATGGATTGCACCCAACTATCTTCAAGGGTGCCGATGTTGATTACAACGGCACTTGCAATACTTGCCATCTCTGTCATCTCGTTTTCAGCATGGGCCATAACCGGCGATGCCCCGATTGCAAGCAGAATGTTGGCGGTAAAGTTCATCACAACATAGTTGGTAATGTTATGAACAAGGGGTTGTTGTTGGCGTAACCTGATCAGAACTTCGGCAGATTTATGGGAGATGGTGCTGGTCATTTCGGATTCCTTTCAAAAAATACATTTTACTCTGGGCTTGGAATAAGTCCGTGATGTTGTGATGTCTTGTATCATTTCAGAGGCTCTGGTATATATATCAGGTTAAAGGTTACAGATAAAAGGAGAAGATATTATGGAAGAGATTATTGAGATTAAACAGGGACTGCACTGGCTGGGTGCATTGCACCCTGATTTGCGGATGTTTGATGACCTGTTTCCAACCGAGCATGGCACTACCTATAACAGTTATCTGGTGCAGGGAACTGATAAAATCGCATTGATTGATGCGGTAAAAGGCAAGTTTACAGGCCAGTTCATGGATAAGCTCCGCACATTGATTGATCCTGCAAAAATTGATTATGTCATTGTCAACCACTCAGAGCCTGACCATTCAGGAGCCTTGGCCCACCTGCTTGAAAACTGCCCCAATGCCACTGTGGTCTGTACCCAGGCTGCCAAAAACTTCCTTTCCAACATTATGCGAGTTCCGTTTCCTGCCCATGTTGTAAAAGACAATGAGACCATTGACCTGGGTGGTCGTACCCTGCGTTTCATACTTGCCCCTTTCCTGCACTGGCCGGATACCATGTTCACCCGGCTGGAAGAGGAAAACATCATGTTTACATGTGATGCCTTTGGTGCCCATTACTGCAATACAAAAAGCATCTTTAATGATGAAATAGAAGATTTCAGCTCTGCCCGCCAGTTCTACTTTGATTGTCTGGTACGTCCTTTCAAGGACAAGGTTCTGACCGCCATTGAAAAGGTCCGCCATGATGTGATTGACATGATCTGCCCCAGTCATGGCCCGATTATCCGTAAAGATCCCTGGCGTGTGATTGAGCAGTATGAGAACTGGAGCAAGCCTGCCCAGACCGGCAAACGGATTGTGCTACTTTATATCTCCCCCCACGGCAATACCGAAAAAATGGCAAACGCCCTGCTGGAAGGTGCCAGAAAAGACGGGCTGGAGGTAATCTGCCAGTCTGTGGCCAGATTGTCTGAGCGTGAGCTGCGGGACCTGCTGGAGACCGGCGATGCCCTGGTATTTGGCGTACCCACCATAAACCGTGATGTACCCAAGCCGATCTGGGATCTGCTGGCACTATTCAGCACCGTAAAGATGAAGACGAACATGGCGGCAGTGTTCGGCAGCTATGGCTGGAGCGGTGAGGCCTGCAAACTGGTGGAAGACCGCCTGAAGGGAATGGGTTTCAAGCTGATTGGTGAGCCGGTCAGGGCTATGTTCAAGCCAACTGAAGAGGTGCTGGAGCAGTGCCGACAGTTGGGCTGTGCAGTCTCTGAAACAGTCGCTGCCAGACCTTGAGTGTAAGTCAGCATTGCAGCCGGATTTTGCATTGATTTATGATGTTAATTCCTGGTTAAAAGTCGCTTAGTTGTTGTAATTGGAATGTAACCAACAGCCAGTGTGGCATAAGTCACCCTGGCTGTTTTGTTGAAATCTGATGGGGGCAAGCTATGGAAACCATCACCCATGAGCAGATTGCACACAGCCTGAACAAGCATCTGCACCAGAAGCAGTTGGGCAGAGCCTTGAAGGCACTCAGAGGGCTGCGTCCGGTGGATGTGGCAGACATCTTCGAGTTTCTGGAGCCGGAAACAGCCTGGCAATTGCTGGCAGTTGTTCCAGATCGGGCGGAAGTCTATGCCAATTTTGAACCTGACAGGCAGATGCTGTATGCCTATCAGATGCCCAGGGCCACCCTGGCCAGACTGGTAAGTGAGATGCCTGCTGATGAGCGGGCTGACCTTTACAAGCGCCTGGATCAGGATCAGAAGGATACCCTGCTGCCCGCTTTGGCCCAGGCAGAGCGTGAGGATATACGCAAACTGGCTGCCTATAGTGAGGAGACAGCCGGTGCCCTGATGACCTCTGACTATGCCACCCTCAAGGCTAATATGAATGTGGCTGAGGCATTGGAGTCGCTACGCCATGAAGCCCCTGATGCCGAGACCATCTATCAGTCCTATGTAATTGATAATGAGCGTAAGCTGGTGGGGGTTATCTCACTGCGGGATCTGATCCTGGCAAACAAGGATGCACTGATTGCCAACCTGATGGTTTCTGAAGTTGTTACTGGTCGGGTTGATGAAGATCAGGAGGAAATTGCCAACAGGATTACCCGTTACGACCTGATAGCACTGCCGATTCTGGATGAACAGAGCCACCTGGTTGGTATTGTTACCTATGATGATGCTATGGATGTTGCCAGTGAAGAGGCCACCGCTGACTTCCATAAATCTGCCGGTGTGATTGCAACGATTGGTAATATTAAAGATGCCACCATCGGGCTGTTGTACCGCAAGCGGATCTTCTGGCTGGTGTTGCTGGTGTTTGGAAACCTGTTCTCCGGGTTGGGAATTGCCCATTTTGAAGATATTATTGCAGCAAACCTGGTGCTGGTGTTCTTTTTGCCGCTGCTGGTGGGTAGTGGTGGCAATGCTGGTTCCCAGTCATCAACCCTGATGGTGCGTGCCCTGGCCACCGGTGAGGTGGTTATGAAGGACTGGCTTAAACTGCTGGGCAGGGAATCCCTGCTGGCATTGATGCTGGGTTCTACGCTGGCAGCGGCTGTATCGCTTTTAGGTTATATCCGTGGTGATATGATGGTGGCGGTGGTACTGGCGTTAAGCATGGTTACTATAGTGATGGTGGGCTGCCTGATCGGGATGAGCCTGCCATTTATATTGAATAAATTCGGGCTGGACCCGGCCAGTGCCAGTGCCCCGCTGATTACATCGGTCTGTGATGTGGCTGGTGTGGTGATCTATCTTTACATCGCCTCGCGGATGTTGGGGGAGATCGCAGCGGTCGCAACGTAGTGGGGGGGGAGTTGATTGTAGCATTTTGTGCATGTGGTATAGTGTGGTTACTAAGTATGATTTTAAAAGAATTGACTGTTTAAGGGTGTAGTTTTATAGGGAAAAGAATCTTCTAGATTTTCGAGGAGAGATTGTGCCAACAAATTTTTATTATGTGTACTCATTAAAAGATCCGCGATCTAACCCTGCGAAGCCATTCTATATTGGCAAAGGTACGGGAAGCCGGGCCTTTGATCATCTGGTTAGCCCTGATAGTACAAGAAAGTATGCCCGCATCAAAAATATACAAGAATCTGGATTTACTCCACTTGTTGATGTTTTAGTAGATGATCTTACAGAGGCGCAGGCGTTAAAAATTGAATCTGAGCTTATAGCGGCTTTTGGTACAGAAGAAACAGGTGGAATTCTAACTAACTCTGTAGTCCCTTCAGGTCTTGGAGGGAAGCAACGTGATGGAATTGTGGTTCCGCAAGGCTCTGTAGAGAGAGCCCAGCTAGGACTAGAGTTGCTGAAAACTTCCATCCTTGAACTGGCTACAGCCAACCCTGATGGGATTCTCAACTCTGATGCAGCCAGTTTACTGGGGCTACGCAGTGACTATCGAGGAAAACAGAAGGATTACCTTTCCTATAGTATAATCGGGCTTTTAATGAGGGAGGGCAAGCTTATCAGGGTTGAAGGAGTACGTCCCCGCCATATTGCAAGTACCTAAAGCTGGTTGTTGTTGTCCCAAGTTATCGCTGTAATAATAGTGTCCTTATGTGTACTCATAAGATACAAGACCCAAATATTCCTATTCTTAATCTATCCATCTGATGGCTACTACTGCCCCCAGCGTTGATACAGACTATGTTCCAGCCCCAACTGGTCCAGCAGTTTGCCCACCATAAAATCAACCAGTTCTGCCATTGTTTGCGGCTGATGGTAAAAGCCCGGCATTGCCGGAACAATCCTTACCCCCAGTTTTGAAAGCTCCAGCAGGTTTTGCAGGTGAATTGTTGACAGGGGGGTTTCCCGTGGCAGCAGAATCAAGGGGCGTTTTTCCTTAATCATAACATCTGCGGCCCGCTCAATCAGGTTGCCTGATATTCCGGTGGCAATCCGTGCTGCCGTGCCCATGCTGCATGGGGCAATCAACATGGCATCTGGGGCAGCAGAGCCGCTGGCTTCCGGGGCAAACAGGTCATCAGCCTTACGGATGGTCAGGTTTGGCAGCGGCTGTCCAAAATATGTTTCCAGTTCACCCTTATCTGTCGGATCAGGCCCCAGCTCATATTTACAGACCTGCTGGCCGCTTGTGCTTGCCACCAGGGTTACGGTATGCCCGCCCTTCAGCAGCTCTTCCAGCAGCCTGATTCCGTAAACAGAGCCGGATGCACCGGTTATGGCCAGTAAAATATGCAATCTTCATTCCTCACTCTGGTGCATCAGCACCAGGTTATCACGGTGGATTACCTCATCGCCATAACGGTAGCCCAGAATCGCTTCAATTTCGGCGGATTTATGGCCTGCCAATTGGCTGATCTCAATGCTGGAATAATCTGACAGCCCCCTTGCCAGCTCATTACCATCAAGATCGCAGACCCGTACGCTGCAACCACGTTCAAACCTGCCCTCAACCGCTGTAATGCCGGATGACAGCAGGCTGGTCCCCTTTTCCAGCAGGGCCTTTTTTGCTCCGGCATCTACAAACAGCCTGCCCCTTGGCCGCATGGTGTAGGCGATCCAGTGTTTGCGACGGTTCAGGCCGCTGGTGGCCGGTAAAAACAGGGTGCCGATCTGCTCTCCCTTAACTGCATCGCAGATTACGCCAGGCTGTTTGCCCGAGGCCATGATGGTGGGCACACCATAACGGGCAGCTTTTTTTGCTGCCGCCAGTTTGGTTGCCATGCCGCCGGTGCCAACTCTGGAATCAGTACCACCAGCCATAGCCTCAATTTCTTTTGTAATGCTTTCCACCAGGTGGATTAGTTCTGCCTGGGGATTCTGGTTAGGGTTGGCAGTGTAAAGGCCGTCAATATCAGTCAGTATCAGTAGCAGATCAGCCTCCGCCAGGCTGGTTACCAAGGCCGATAGGTTGTCATTATCACCAAACTTGATTTCTGCCACAGCCACAGAGTCATTCTCGTTGATAATCGGCAGCAGGTTGGCTGAAAGCAGGGCCTCCAGGGTTGTTCTGGCATTCAGGAAACGGTGGCGGTTAGCCAGGTCTTCCGCAGTCAGCAGGATCTGGGAGGTGATGATATTGTGGGGGGTGCAGCCCTTTTGCCAGACCCGCATCAAAAGCGGCTGGCCGGTTGCTGCTGCTGCCTGTTTCTGGGGGATGGTCAAGGTCTGGTTGATGTTACCTATGAAATCCCTGCCAGCCGCCACGGCACCAGAGGAAACCAGGATCAGTTGATAGCCTTCATTACGCAGTCTGGCCAGATCTTCACAGAGCCGATTGATCACCTTGAAGTCAAGTCCGCCACTGTCATTGGTCAGCACCCTGCTGCCGATCTTGACCACAATCCGGCGTACCTGTTTCAGATGCTGATTACGCATTACCAGACCTCCCCCTGATTACTCCAGAGCAGACCTGCAATGGCATCCAGCAGTTCTGGAACACCTTCCCCTGTTGCAGAGGAGATCGGGTAAACCTTGATACCCTGTTGGCTGAACCAGTTGCTAATCTCGTCCAGATGCTCCTTGGTTGTTGTCAGATCCAGCTTGGTCAGCACAATGATTCTTGCTTTTGCAGCCAGTTCATCACCAAACAGGGCCAGCTCATTGCAAACAGTCTGGTAATCACCGATCGGGTCGCTTTCTGGCAGGCCGGAAATATCCAGCAGGTGTACCAGAATGCCAGAACGCTCCAGATGCTTTAAGAAACGGTGGCCCAGGCCAGCACCAGAATGGGCACCCTCGATAATACCAGGAATATCTGCCATTACAAAGCTGCGGAAGTTCTTGTACTCCACAACACCAAGGGATGGTGCCAGGGTGGTAAAGGGATAGTCTGCAACCTTGGGCCTGGCTGCTGAAATCGCTGAAATAAGGGAAGATTTGCCAGCATTGGGCAGCCCCAGCAGTCCGACATCAGCCATCAGTTTCAGTTCCAGCCGCAACTTGCGTTCTTCGCCTTCCTCGCCTGGTTGGGCAAATTTGGGTGCTCGGTTGATGGATGTTGTAAAACGGGCATTACCCTGGCCACCGCGACCACCCTTTAGCAGTATTACCTGTTGACCATCTTCAGTCAGATCAGCCAATTCTTCCCCACTGTCAGCATCTTTTATAACAGTGCCTACCGGAACTTTTATGGTCAGGCCGGAACCGGCAGCTCCATGACGGTTTTTACCCATGCCGTGCCTGCCACGCTCTGCTTTCTGGTGAGGACGATGCCTCAGCTCCAGCAAGGTTGAAAGTGACGAAGTGGCCTGGAAGTAAATATCTCCGCCACGTCCGCCATCACCGCCATCAGGGCCACCAAATGGGATGAACTTTTCCCTGCGGAAGGAGACACAGCCAGCACCACCATGACCGGAAGCACAATATAGGGTGACTTCATCAATGAACTTCAAACTTAAACCTCCTCCAGCCACTGGCTGATCTGTTCCAGCCTGTTACTCCAGCCAGGGCTTAGCCGTTGCTTCAGCCAGGTCAGAAGCAGGCTGTCAAACATCTGCATGCCAGCTTCCAGCAGGTAGTTACGCTCATAGAAAACCGCTTCAAGTTCTGGCAGCTCCTCAATTCCGTCCCGTTCAATCCTGACCGAAGGTGCCCTGAAGGAGCCAAAGGTGAACAGCTCGCAGTTCAGGGTGAAACGCCATTGATGCTCATCTTTTTCAAGGTAAATGGTGGCACTGTTGATGGATTTACCGTTTCTGATGGCTGTACGGGCTTCCAGATAGCTGTCCTGTGAGCCGGATACTGTTACCTTCTGAAGCCCTGCCTCACTACCCCCCAGCAGTTGAAGTTTGTCATCAATCCAGGCACTGAACGGTTCTTTGGCATTGTAGCGGCCCTGGGTGCAGATCTGGAACTGCTCTCCCTGCAAGCCGCCATGCAGCAGCCAGAGCAGGAATTCCTCCCCCAGCCAGCGGTTGCTTTGAATCTGATCCAGGGCGGATTCTGTACTGGCCTGGTTCAGGGCTGCCAACTGTTCCTGTCCAGGCTCATCCATTAACGACAGAGCACGGCTGTAGGGGTAGATCAGTTGTAGACGCAGGTTTTCAAAGCTCTTGGCAAACAGCTCTTCAAACCGCTCCATTACCTTGGGTGAGGTGGAGAGCAGACTAAGCAGCCCCTGTTCATACTGCCAGACCAGATCCACAGTGGCTGGTGCCGGCAGTGTTCTGGCAAACAGCCCCAGTTTTACCCGCTCGGTCAGATCTTCCCTTAACTGCTTTGGCAGCCGCTTGAGTTCAGGACGTTTGGAAAGCTCGTCCCCCTCAGCACGGCCCAGGTGGGATTTAAGCAGGGCAGCAGGAATACGTCGCTGATCACGGCGTTGGGTGAAGAATATATAACGGTCCCGCCAGAAACTGGCAGGTGCATCAAAAACCGGCTCATCGGGCCGGTCGGTGCAGGTCCAGCCCTCGGACAGTTCTTCTGCGGACTGTTCTATGGAGCTGAAGGCTCGCCCCTCTAACGATGCAGCAAGCCAATCAAAAAGCTCTCCTTTTGCTGGCAGGTTTCCGATTACGCGATATTGGGAAAAACTGATGGTATTTGAGTAGATGCCCATTTGGATCTGTTTCCTTTTGCAGTAAAAGCATTCGCAATATACGTACAGATTAAAAAAGCTGGATTACCTTTTAACAGCGTGGCAATCCAGCATCTGAAAGAACTGAAATTACAGCGGATAGCTGAAAATCAGACGATTACTATCCTTACAAAGCGACGTTTACCGATCTGAACAATATATTCGCCGGTTGCGGTAAGCTCCAGGTTTGTATCACTTACCTTCTCGCCATTTATTTTGACACCACCCTGGTCTATGGAGCGGCGGGCCTCACCATTGGATTTGGTAAGTCCGGCCTCGGTCAGGGCTTTGGCAAGCAACAGGGGGCAATCAACAGTGTTGTAGCTGATCTGTGGCATCTCTTCTGGAACTTCATTCTCACGGAAGCGTTTAACAAAGTTGTCTTCCGCGAGCTGGCCCTGTCCAACACCATGATAACGGTCAACCAGCTCTCGCCCCAGAGCCTTTTTGGCTGCCATTGGATGGAGTGATCCGTCTGCCAGGCTGGTCTTGAGCTTTTCAAACTCGGTCAGGTTCATGTCCGAAAGCAGTTCGTAATAGCGGATCATCAGTTCATCGGAGACTGACATCAGTTTGCCAAAGATCTCATCGGCTGATTCGCTGATACCGATATAGTTGCCCAGGGATTTGGACATTTTGTTTACACCGTCCAGCCCTTCCAGCAGCGGCATGGTCAGTACGCATTGTGGAGATTGCCCCCACTCCCGTTGCAGCTCACGCCCCATCAGCAGGTTAAATTTCTGGTCTGTGCCACCCAGTTCCAGATCAGCCTTCATTGCAACAGAGTCATAGCCCTGAATCAACGGATACAGGAATTCATGAATCGCAATCGGCTGCTGTGTGTTGTACCGTTTATGGAAGTCATCCCGTTCAAGCATCCGGGCAACGGTGTATTTGGATGCCAGGCCGATCATGCCACCGCAACCAAGGTCATTCAGCCAGCTTGAGTTGAAGACTACCCTGGTTTTTTCAGGATCAAGGATCTTGAAAACCTGCTCTTTATAGGTTTCGGCATTACGCAGAACATCTTCCCTGGTCAGCACCTTGCGGGTTTCTGATTTGCCGGAAGGATCACCGATCATTCCAGTAAAATCACCAATCAGAAAGTTGATGGTGTGGCCCAATTGCTGAAACTGACGCATTTTCTGGATCAGAACCGTATGGCCCAGGTGCAGATCCGGTGCAGTTGGGTCAAAACCGGCCTTAATGGTAAGGGGCTGGCCTTTAGTCAGCTTTTCCTCCAGCTCCTTTTCCACCAGCAGCTCCACAACTCCACGCTTTATAATTGCCATCTGTTCACTGACAGGTATATTCATCATCTGCTCCTGACTGTTCCGTCTATAAAGGGTGCTTTTTCCCTGGCTTATCAAGCTCCGGTCTTATCTGTACGGCGTACTTATAGTATGCCTACACACAATCCCTTGCTTTTATTGCCATAAGAAGAAGTCCCCGCTTTCTAAATCGGAAACAACTATTTTTCTACTGGAATGTTGATTCTTTCTATCTTAATCGCTTTGCCGCTGGCGGTTTCCACTGTGATTACAACTGCATTCAACCTGATGTTTTTCTTGGGCAGGTCAAACTTAACAGATTGCTGGGTCAGGAAACGTTGTATGGCCTGGTTTTTGTCCATACCGATTATTGAGTCAAATGAACCGGTCATCCCCACATCACTGATATAGGCGGTGCCACCAGGTAAAATTCGTTCATCAGCAGTCTGAACATGGGTGTGTGTCCCCACAATGGCAGAAATGCGACCATCCAGGTACCAGCCCAGGGCAGCCTTTTCAGAGGTGGCCTCAGCATGTATATCCACCAGAATAATCGGTGTCTGCTGTTTCAGTTGCTCCAGCTCTGCGTCTGCTACACGGAAAGGGCAGTCCAGGTTTTTCATGTAGACGCGGCCTTCCAGGTTCAACACACCAACCTTAATCCCTGCAGAGGTTTCTATCACAACTGACCCGCTGCCAGCATTACCAGGAGGGTAGTTGGCTGGTCGTAATAGCCTTGTCTCTTCTTCCAGGTATCTGGAGGTTTCCTTTTTGTCCCAGATATGATTACCACTGGTCAGCAGGTGGATGCCCTGGCTGAAAAGCTCATTGGCGGTATCAGGGGTTATTCCAAAACCACCGGCAGCGTTTTCACCATTGGCGATTGCCAGGTCGATCCTGTACTGGTCCACCAGCCGATGCAGCTCACGGATAATGGCTGTACGGCCGGGTTTACCTACAATATCACCTATGAAGAGTAGTCTGGTTTCCATCTACTTGGCGTACTCTGTGGCACGGGTTTCCCTGATAACATTTACCTTGATCATGCCAGGATATGTCATCTCCCCCTCGATCTTCTTGGCAATATCACGGGCCAGCATAATTGACTGCTCATCTGATACCTTTTCGCTGGAGACCATGACCCTGATCTCACGGCCGGCCTGAATGGCAAAGGAACCCTGCACTCCGTCAAAGGAAGTGGCGATCCGTTCCAGGTCTTCCAGTCGTTTGACATAGGACTCCATCATCTCACGTCTGGCACCAGGTCTGGCACCGGACAGGGCATCGGCTGCCTGTACCAGTACCGCCAGGATTGTGGAGGGCTTTTCATCTTCATGGTGGGCGGCAATGGCATGGACAATCTTGGGGGATTCGCCATATTTACGAGCCAGATCAGCACCAATCAGGGCATGTGAACCTTCCACTTCATGATCAACCGCCTTGCCCAGGTCATGCAGCAGTCCGGCCCGCTTGGCCTGCTTGACGTTAATCCCCAGTTCTGCTGCCATGATGCCACACAGAAATGCCACCTCCAGTGCATGCTGGTAGACATTCTGGGTGTAGGAGGTACGGTATTTAAGCCTGCCGATCAACTTCAGTACTTCAGGATGGATGCCATGCACCCCAAGGTCAAAGGCTGCCTGTTCACCTGCTTCCTTGATCGCCTTTTCCACCTCTTCTTCTGATTTGGAAACCACCTCTTCTATCCGTCCGGGATGAATCCTGCCATCTGCCAGTAGTTTCTCAAGTGCCAGGCGGGCCACTTCACGCCGCACAGGGTTAAAGCCTGAAAGGATTACTGCCTCTGGCGTATCATCAATAATCAGGTCAATACCGGTGGCAGCCTCCAGGGCACGTATGTTGCGACCTTCACGACCAATGATCCGGCCTTTCATCTCATCGGAGGGAAGCGGAACCACAGAGACGCATTTTTCTGAGACGTATTCTCCGGCATAACGCTGTATAGCGGAGGAGATGATCTCCTTGGATTTTTTCTCAGCAGTTTCACGGGCCTCATCCTCAATCAGTTTGATCCGCTTGGCTGCATCATGGCGTGCCTCGCTCTCCATTGTGTCGATCAGCTTCTGCTTGGCCTCTTCCGATGACATGCCGGCAATCTGCTCCAGTCTGGCCTGTTGTTCCGCCACAATCATGTTGACTGATTCTTCTCTGGATGACAGAGCCTGTTCCTTGCCGGTTACAGCCTGTTCTTTTTTAAACAGCTCCATTTCACGCTGGTCTACCAGCTCGGCCTTTTTATCCAGATGTTCTTCCTTCTGCTGAATCCTTTTTTCCTGTGACTGAATCTCCCGTTTTTTCTCCTTCAACTCTGCTTCTGCCGCCTCTTTAGCCTCAAGGGCAGCATTTTTTGTCTTAAGTTCAGCCTCTTTGGTGATGTTATCTGCTTCACGGCGGGCATCTTCCAGAACCCGTGCTGCCATTTCCTCGGCCTGGGCCACAAGACCTTCGGTGCTTTTCTGCCCAAAACGGTTGCCCGCAAAGTAGGCAATTCCGGCAGCTGCTACAATTACCAGTGCCATAATGATGCTGGTTATCATGTTGAATCTCTCCTCTATATAAATCCGGTTTCAGCAGCCGCCAAGTGTCTCGATGAGATTTTACAGAGCTGCCTTATCTTTTACCGGTCCGACTTCAAATCTATTACCTGCTGTTCCGATACTAACAGATCCATGCTTATATCATGCTGTTCTGTCGGAAGTTCCCCCACTATCTGAAAATCGTGACAAAGCCCGATCAGGGTGATTTTTTTATCCAGTTCTGCCAGACAGCGGTCATAAAAGCCCTGCCCAAATCCGATTCTGTGCCCTTGCCTGTCAAAGGCCACACCAGGCACCACTACAAGATCTGCTGCTGATAGAGGCACAGGCGGACAGCTTATGCCAGGCTCGGGAATACCGTAACAACCTCTGGTCAACTGCCCAGGGTTATCAACATTACAAAAGAGCAGATCTTTTCCTGTTACCCTTGGCAAGAGTACCCTTTGCCCGTTATGCAGGCAGGTATCCAGAGCCAGCCGGGTATCCACCTCATTTCTGATCGGCATATACAGGGCGATACAGCCTGCATCAGCAAACTGTTGCAGACTTGTCAGGTGTCTCTGGGCCGCAAGGCTGATAGCCTGCCAGGTGCCATAGGACAGGTTGCTGCGTAGTTGCAGCATCTTCTGACGCAGTTCATACTTGGTTTTTAAGTTCATGTGCTATTAAGTTATGGAATCTACAGGGCAGGGCTGCCCTGGCCGGTGGATTCCGGCATTGCATGGCAGCATGGTATGGGGATATATAACCAGATTTTCTTGTGGCCCGGCTATATCCAGGCTGATCAGATGTTTGGTAGAACAGGGCTGAAACCGGTCAGCAGGGCAATATTCGTGATTTTCCCGGCTGAAAGAAAATCGAAGCAGACAATGCAGGTTTAACGTACTGATAAAACAGTTTCCTGCAATTTCATGTTATTAATTATATATCAAAGTCTCCCTGTAGAGACCTTTGTTCAATATCTGCAACCATTCCCGTATAAACACAGGTTAGGGAGCAGATTCGGCACAGAATCAAAGTGCCTGGTCAAGTCTGTCAAGTATATTTGAAAGCCGATTTTCCAGCTTGGTTGTACCTACCTGGTTGGCTTGCAGGGCCAGAAATTCTTCTGCAAGATTCAGCATTGCCAGGGATATTATCAGTTGGGGATCAGCAATGGTCAGGCGTTGTCTCAGTATTTCAATCCTTCCATTTACAAATGCCTCCACCTCCCGAACCTTTTCTTCGGATGCTGCACTGCGGACAGGTATTTCCCGTCCCAGCACTGTAACCAGGTGGGGCTTGGCCATCTTACAGACCTTCCAATCGTCCTATGATTGAATCAATCCGGTTTCGTAACCCTTCTTTTTCCTGCCGAAGGTTGTTTAGTTCCTCGTGCAGGTTACGGTTTTCCTCTTTAAGTGCGTTGTAGTTATTAAGCAGGTTTGATATGCGGTCTTCCAGACATTCAAAAATTTCATTATCCATGTTTTCTCCTCCTGATAAAGGTTCGATAATATATTGATTTTCCTGTGCAAAGTCAAGTCCCAACTGCATTTGGGCCTCCTTGCTGCAACCTGTTATCTGGTCTGGAAAAGTGCATCAACAAACTCTTGCGGATCAAATTCCCGCAGGTCATCCGCACCTTCGCCAACACCTATAAACCTGACCGGCAGACTGTATTCATGGGAAACTGCCACCACAATCCCGCCTTTGGCAGTGCCATCCAGTTTGGTCAGCACCAGCCCGGTAACTGCGGCGGATTCCTTAAACAGACGGGCCTGGGAAAGTGCATTTTGCCCTGTAGCCCCATCCAGAATCAGCAGGGTTTCGTGGGGTGCCCCTGGTATTTCACGGCCAATCACGCGATGTATCTTTTTCATCTCTTCCATCAGATTGATTTTAGTATGCAGCCGGCCCGCTGTATCAATAATCAGTATGTCTGCCCCGCGGCTGACGGCTGCTTTACAGGCATCAAAAGCAACAGCAGAGGGGTCAGCCCCTTCCTTGTGCCGTACAACCTGGACACCAGCCCGCTCGCCCCAGACCTCAAGCTGCTCTGCAGCAGCAGCCCTGAAGGTGTCGGCAGCGGCCAGTAGGACTTTCTTGCCTTCTGCTGTGTACCTGGCAGCCAGTTTGCCAATTGTGGTTGTTTTGCCAACGCCATTGACACCAACCACCAGAATTGTGAATGGCCTGGCTTTGCTGGTATCAAGGGCAAAGTGGTGTACTTTCAGGCGTTTAAGCAGCTCTTCCTTCAGGGCATTCCGCAATGCTGCCCCGTCTTTAAGCTCATTACGGGACAGCCGTTGCTCCAGGTTACGCACCAGCTCCATTGTGGTTTTAACACCAATATCTGAAGTGATCAGAATCTCTTCCAGCTCCTCCAGTGTGTCGGCATCAATTTCCTTCTTGCCAAGTACCAGAGCATCAATCCGGCCCACAAGTCCATCGGTGGTCTTTTTAAGTCCAGCCTTCAGGCGGTTAAAAAAACCTGGTTTTTCAGCGGGTTCTTCAACAGGGGTTACAATCAGTTCTGCTGGTTTAACCGGTTCCGGCTGTGGTGCAGAGGGTTGCACTGTAGCCTGTTCCTCTTGCCTGGCAGAAGGAGGTCCTTGCTGCTTTTCTGATGGCTGTTCTGCTTCAACTTCCTGTCCCTGTTGTGGAGTTTCCTCCTCAACAGGTATTGAAACAGCACCGGTTACCCGATCAAACATGTTACGGAAGAACCCTTTTTTCTGCTCAGACATCAAAGCTCCTTTTTAAGGCGGTTAATGGCATGGTTAAAGTGATACCGGGCCAGCTCCACCGGACAGACACGTTCAAACTGCAAAACCAGTGAATAATCCTGATCAACCACCCCGATTAGCAAGGTCTGCTTGCGGGTTGTAACCACAACATCCTCAATTTCTCCCCCAGATTTATCAGTGCTGGTTTCCCGCAACCGTGCAAGCAAAATTCCCTTGTGTGCTCCAACAATACGCATTTCATCGGGATCACAGTGGCAGTATTCCTGCACTGACTCACCTTCCCAATCCACCATAATGGCACCAATGGCATGAGGTATGCTGTCAACCAGCTCTTTAAGTGTTGTTTTGAATGGCAT
>CAZRKG010000019.1:0-1802 GCA_964600635.1 uncultured Geobacter sp.
ATAGCCTGCCCCCAGTGCGATCTGATACAGCGGGAGATTGATCTGCCCCCCAAAGGTACGGCCAGTTGCCGCTGTTGTGGTGCCACCCTGTACCAAAACAAGCCGGACAGCATCAACCGCAGCCTGGCCCTGGCAATAACAGCGGCAATCTTTTATCTGATTGCCAACAGCTTCCCGATTATAGGCATCAACCTGCAAGGCAGTGCCAACCAGGTCACTCTGCTGGAGGCCATCTGCGATCTCTGGAATCAGAAGATGCACCTGGTTGCCAGCCTTACCTTTGTAACTACCATTCTGGCACCTGCCCTGGAACTAGGGCTTACACTCTACCTGCTGACACCACTTTACTTCAGAAAAATACCGGTCAGGGCCGGTCTTGCCATGAAGCTGCGGGTTGCGGTACAGCCCTGGTGCATGGTGGAGGTTTTTATGCTGGGTGTTCTGGTTTCACTGGTTAAGCTGGTGCAGGATTTCAGGGTTATTCCCGGTGTGGCACTCTGGTCCTTTGGTGTACTGACCCTGCTGCTGGCAGCCCTGGCAACCACCTTTAACCCCCGTGATATATGGCTGCAACTGGATAAAGACCGTGATGGAGTGATAGACTGATGCTATGGAGTGGCTCATCTGCTGCCAGCAAGGGTTATTGTTCCTGCCATGTCTGCGGTCTGGTATCCCGCTTTCTGCCAGGACAAAGCTCTGGCCGCTGCCCCCGTTGCGATGCCGCCATCCATTACAGACGGCCAGACAGCCTGAAACGCTGCTGGTCCTACCTAATCGCATCCTACATACTTTATATACCGGCAAACATGATGGTAATGATGGAAACTGGCACACTGATCAGTTACAGAAAAGATACAATTATGAGCGGTGTGGTACATTTATGGGAAGGCAACAATAAGACCATTGCAGCCATTGTCTTTACAGCCAGTATACTGGTGCCGCTTTTCAAACTGCTGGTGCTTACCCTGTTATTACTGTCAGTCCGCAGCGGATCCACCTGGCAGTTAAGCACCCGTATGAAGCTATACCGGATTGTGGAATTGATTGGCCGTTGGTCAATGCTGGATATTTTTGTGTTGACGCTGCTGGCAGCCCTTGTGCAGTTACAGGCAATGGCTGTGGTGCGGGCCGGTAATGCCTCCATCGCCTTTGGTGCAGTGGTGGTACTGACCATGTTTGCGGCAATGGAGTTTGACCCAAGGCTTATGTGGGATAATACAAGGAAGGAAAAATACAAGTAGCACTTACAATTTACGTAATTTAAGGGCCAGCGTTCTTTATCCGCTATGTTTCTTCTGAATATACAGCCGGTTCAGGCTGAAGCTGCCATCTGCCAGTTTGCCGCATAAACCTCCATTGTACGTTTAACAATGCCAGGTATCCAATCAGCTCGGCCAGCTCCTCCAGCACCATCGCCTTTGACCGGTACAATTCGTGTAAACTTATAAAACCGTGACCTTCGGCATCGCTTGATACAATCATGGCCAGTATAAACACCATTAAATCAAACCAGGGGAATGCTTTTTCCTTATAAATACGTAAGATACCATGGCTGAAAATTTTATAACGAAACGCCCAATAGATGCAGACAAGAAACAACACGGCAACAATATAGGGCACAGCAGGCTTATACCAGAGCATTCTTGAACTTACGACAGGCCCACCATCTTCACTAAACCCGATTGGTGGCAGAAATGCAGCACCCCAGGCTAGTTCGCGTCCTGCAAGCACCAACCAGAAAACAGCGGCGATCCAATATAAAGGTGCGGCGGCCTGTTGCCTGTTGCCTGTTGCCTGTTGCC
>CAZRKG010000019.1:1902-12267 GCA_964600635.1 uncultured Geobacter sp.
GCGATCCAATATAAAGGTGCGGCGGCCTGTTGCCTGTTGCCTGTTGCCTGTTGCCATGCTGCAATCAGTGCTGTAAAAAAGCCAAGTAGTAAAACTAAAGTCTGCATGTTTTCCAGCAGGCCGTTTTCCCAGGCCATTCTCTGGGGAAGCATGTAAGCCAGTACAAAACTGAACACAAGGCAAGCCAGAAGCAGATAACTTGCAACCTGCGGTAACTGCATGTTTTTATCAGACATCCTGATTGTCTCCAGTGCAAAACAAAAAAATAGTAAAACCACTATGTTAGCTGCACAACTTGGTTAAGAATAGCATAGTTTACAGGCACGGCACAGAAAAGTTCATCATGCAGATAACTTCAGAAAAGTGACACAGCACTTAATTGAGAAAGAAAATATATGAGTGAAGACGCTACCCAATATAATACCGGATCAGGATCAGAACAGGATATTCCCGATGCAGTTGATTATGCCAGGCGGCCCCGATCTTCCCAATTGATCTGGCTGGTTCCGCTGATTGCTTTGCTGATCGGGCTTTTTCTGGCGGTCCGTTTTTATCTGGAAAAGGGGCCGGTGGTTACCATCAGCTTTAAAAGCGGAGAGGGGATTGAGGCTGGCAAAACCAAGATCAGGTACAAAAATGTACAGATCGGCCTGGTCAGATCAATCACTATCGCCAAAGATAACAGCAGCGTGCTGGTAACAGCCGATATTTCACGTGATGCTGCCCGTTTTCTTACAAAAGATACCAGCTTCTGGGTGGTGCGGGCCAGAATTACCGGCAGCAGCATCACCGGCCTGGGCACCTTAACCGGTGGCAGCTATATTGGCATGGATGTTGGCAGCTCACAGGAAAACTGTCTCGAATTTACCGGACTGGACACTCCTCCGGTGGTGACAATGGATGTGCCTGGACAGCAATTTACCCTCCATGCTACTGACCTTGGTTCTCTGAACGTGGGGTCACCTCTTTTTTACCGTCATATCCAAGTGGGAGAAGTGGTGGCAGTGGAGCTGGATCAGAATGGTGAAGCCATACTGCTGCAAGCCTTTGTACGTGAGCCTTATGATAAGTATGTCAGAAAAAACAGTGTGTTCTGGCATGCCAGCGGTATTGACTTCAGAATGGATGCCGGTGGCATGACCATAAATACAGAATCACTTCTGTCCATAGTAATGGGCGGCATCGCCTTTCAACCCAGGGACAACACCGATGAAACAGCCCAGGCAGAGCAGGGCCACAACTTCAAACTCTACAACAGTAAAGATGCAGCCCTTAAAGAGCCGGATAACCTGGTGGAAAACTACCAGCTTATTTTTAATGAGTCAGTCCGTGGCCTGACTGTCGGGGCAACTGTAGAACTGCGTGGAATTGTGGTGGGTGAAGTAACCCGTATCAGGGCAATGCTGGATCATGCTGGCAGAAAAATCAGGATGGCTGTCAGGATTCGCTTTTACCCTGACCGGCTGAAGTATATCTCTGCTGACAAGAATCTGCCCAGTGACATTGACGACCATCGCAAACTGCTGGACAGACTGGTGGCCAACGGATTCCGGGCACAGCTCCAAAGCGGCAGTCTGCTTACCGGACAACTGTTTGTTGCTCTGGACTTCTTTCCCAATGCACCGCCAGCCAGGATTATCTGGCAGGATAATCCGCCGGAACTGCCAACAATCAGCGGCAATATGGCCCAATTACAGGCCACTTTGATGAAAATCGTGCAGAAACTGGAAAAGCTGCCCCTTGAAAACCTGGGGACTGATCTGCACCGCAGCCTTAACTCTCTGGATGCTGCTTTAACAAGTGCCAACAGCCTGATGCAGAATCTGGATGCCAATCTGGTACCAGAGGCAAAAATTATGTTGCAGGATATACGTAAAACACTGGACAGTGCAGACAACACCCTGCAAGAGGTAAGACTGTCCATGAACGAAGGATCTCCACTACAGACTGATCTGCGGGAAACCCTGCGGGAACTTGGCCGTGCAGCCCAGTCATTGCGGTTACTGGGGGATTATCTGGAGCAGAATCCCGAGGCTTTGCTGAGGGGTAAAAGAGGAGATTAAGATATGGGAACAAGAATTATACCATCAAGCCTGGGGCTGCTGTTGATCAGCCTGATGATTACCGCCGGATGTAGCAGATCGCCCCGCGTAACCCTGTATACTCTTACACCGCTGGCAGAAGAAACAACAGTAACAGCCAGCCAGGCTGCACCCATTGTCTCGATTGCACCGATAACACTGCCAGAGCTGCTTGATCGGCCCCAGATTGTGATCAATCAATCAGGTTCACAGGTTCAGCTTCTGGAAAGTCACCGCTGGGCCGAGCCACTTAAAACCGCCCTGCCCCGCACGCTGGCAGAAAACATGACCCGCTTGCTTGGGAAAAAACAGGAAAATGGGCTGGTTACAGCCTGGCCCCAACATGCTGCTACCAGGGCAGATTACCGTCTGCTGCTTGATCTGCAACGGATGGAACAGGTGGGAGGCAACCTACATCTTGATGTAACCTGGCAACTGTTGGAAAGCAGCTCAGGCAAGCTGCTTTTAATCCAACAGAGCCGAATCAGGGAAACATTACAGGCTGACGGGATTCAGGGGCTGGTGGAGGCCCATGACAGGGCATTGGAGCAGTTGGCAAGAGAAGTTGTAATTCCAATTTCAGATCAAAGATGGATTCAAGGCGGCAAGGAGATCGGCGACGAAGGCGTACACGAAGTACGTTGAGGAAGCCGATAACGAGCCAACGAAGAAGACGCTTTGATATGGAACTGGAATAAAGGGGATGGCTACTTGCGACGATACTCGGCAGTAGGCCAGAACGGTATACCGCCCCGTGGTGTGAACTCACCCCGCACCTTCAGCCAGACCGGATTCAGCAGCTTCACCAGATCATTGCAGATCCGGTTTACTCCTGCTTCATGGAACTCACCATGCATTCTGAAGGAACCCAGATACAGCTTTAAACTTTTGCTCTCAACACAGAGCTGATCCGGCTGATATTCAATCACAATCGTACCAAAATCAGGCTGGCCGGTCATGGGGCAGAGACAGGTAAATTCAGGACAGGTAATCAGTAGTGTACCAGTACAGCCACAGGGGTTAAGCTCCTGGCTGGCATAGGGGGATTGAAAGCACTCCAGCAGACCAGCATCCGGCTGGTCATATCTGTAATCAGTACCTTTGCTCTGTCCAAGGCTTTTAAGACCTTCGTGCAGGTTCATTTATGTTCTCCTGAAGATTTATTGGAGGTGTAAGCATGTCAGCAGTCAAGCAGCTTTTAGCAAAGTATCAGACTTTAAAGGGGCAGGAAGTCAGTGTTGGTGACTGGCTTGAGCTGGATCAGGCCAGGATTGATGCCTTTGCCCAGGCCACCGGCGACCTGCAATGGATCCATATTGATCCTGCCAGGGCAGCAACCGAATCCCCCTACAAAAGCACCATTGCCCACGGCTTTCTAACCCTTTCACTACTGCCATTCCTGACCCAGGCCAATGCTGCCGGGCAGTTTGAAAATAACTATCCCGGCATGGCAATGCGTGTCAACTATGGCCTTAACAAAGTACGTTTTCCGGCACCGGTCAAACCTGGTGACAGAATCCGTGCCCGTTCCAGCATAATGGATGCCACTCCTGCCGGAAACGGCGTTGAAATTACCTATCTGTTGTCCATAGAAATCATGGGGCAGGACAAACCAGCCTGTGTGGTGGAGCAACTGGTCAGGGTCTACCCGCCAGCACCTCCACCCAACACCTTGTAGGTCACAGTCTGGTTCACCAGCCTGGCCAGTTGTACTGTAATCAGGTTCTGCTGGGCAGCATACAACTGCCGTTGGGCAACAATAACACTCAGGTAGCTGTCCACCCCTTTATCATAGCGGATCTGGGACAACTGGTAGCTGTCATCTGTAGCCTTGGTCAGTGATTGCTGGGCCGTCAGTTGGTCATTGATGGTGCCACGCTGTGCCAGTGTATCCGCCACCTCCCTGAAGGCGGTCTGGATCGCCTTTTCATATTCAGTAACAGCAATCTCACGCTCGGCCTTGCTGACATCCAACCCGGCTATGTTACGACCAGTATCAAATATAGGCACGCTGATCTGGGGTACAAAGTTCCAGGCAAAGGAACCAGACTGGAACAGACCGGATAGGTCAGCACTGGCTGTCCCAAATGATGCACTAAGCCCGATGCGGGGGAAGAATGCTGCCCGTGCAGCACCAATATTGGCATTGGCAGCCTTCAGACGATGCTCGGCAGCCATAATATCCGGCCTCCGCAAAAGCAGTTCAGAGGGTGCTGCCAAAGGAAGCTCCTTCAGCATTGTCACCTCATCCAGCTTAACTGGCATCAGCTCTGCCGGTACCGGCTTGCCCACCAGCAGGCTCAGGGCATTTATGTCCTGTGCCACCAGGGCTTTATAGCGGGCAATATCCACCCTGGCTGTATCAACTGCGGTCTGGGCCTGATGCAGATCAAGGGCTGAGGTAATACCGGCATCATAGCGATGCTTGATGATGTCAAAATACTCCTGCTGGCTTGCCAGGGTCTGACGGGCCAGCTCCAGACGCTCCTGATCAGCCGCCAGGGTCAGCCAGGTATTGGCTGTTTCAGCAATCAGGCTGATCTGCACACTGTTTCTGGCCTGCTCCGTAGCCAGATACTGTTCCAGAGCCTGATCCTTCAGACTCTGAATCCTGCCAAACAGATCAAGCTCATAACTGCTGACACCCAGCCCCACACTGTACTGTTCACTGGTCATGGAACGTCCGCTTGATGACAGATCACCAGGTATCCGCTGGATATTGGCACCAGCATTCGCATTGATTGTGGGCAGCAGGTCAGCCCGCTGAATCCGGTACTGGGCCTGGGTTTTCTCTATATTCAGGGCAGCCAGTCTCAGATCTGTATTATTGCTGAGGGCCAGCTCCAGAACCTGCTTGAGGGCTGGATCAACAAAAAACTCCTGCCATCCAAGATCCGCCAACTGCTTTTGCTCCTGATCAGCCAGACTGGCCTGATATGCCTCGCCAGTGGGCCAGTTCTGGGCCACCTCCGGCAGATCAGGGCGAGTATATTGGGGGGCCATGGTACAGCCTCCCAGGGTCAGGCCAAGGGCGGTTGCAACCAGCAGGCTGCATGTTTTCTGCCTGAAAGAAAGGCCGACATTACCGGAAGCATTTTTATTTGTCTGCAAACTGATCATCTGTTTCATTTTAATGTCCCTCCGTTGTAACAGCCTGATCATCAGTCTGGCCTTCATGGTACTTCTTGCGGCCCAGATGCTTTGACACAAATACAAAGAAAAACGGGATAAAGATCAGATCAATAAAGGTTGCTGACAGCAAGCCACCAGTGACCGCAGTACCGATTGCGTTCTGGGCTGCTGCTCCGGCCCCCATGGTAAGTGCCAGCGGTAACGTACCAAAGAAGAAGGCCAGCGAGGTCATGATAACCGGACGTAACCTTATCTTGACTGCACTCAGGGTGGCATCCACCAGCTCTTTGCCCTGATGTAACTGATCCTTGATGAACTGGATGATCAGAATGGCGTTTTTGGTGGAAAGGCCAACCGTGGTCAGCAGACCGATCTGCAAATAAACGTCATTGGGCAGCACCCGCAGAGTAACCGCTGTCACAGCACCCACCAGACCAAGGGGAAGCATCAGCATGTTTACAAATGGTATTGTCCAGCTTTCATAAAGGGCTGCCACTGCCAGAAAAACCACCAGCAGGGATATGGCATAAAGTGCCGGTGCCTGTGCTCCGGCCTGCTTCTCTTCATAGGAAAGACCGGTCCATTCATATCCAAAACCAACCGGCAGTTGTGCTGCCATCTTCTCCAGCTCGGCCATAGCCTCACCAGAACTTATGCCTG
Source organism: uncultured Geobacter sp. (assembly GCA_964600635.1). Classification (GTDB taxonomy): domain Bacteria; phylum Desulfobacterota; class Desulfuromonadia; order Geobacterales; family Pseudopelobacteraceae; genus Trichlorobacter. Next base: position 7,776 of record CAZRKG010000019.1, read on the forward strand.
GTGCTGCCTGTCCCATAATCTCCACCGATGGCAGACCGTTGTAACGTTCAAGGCGTGGAGAGCCATATTGCCAGTAGGAGGTTGCAAAGGCTGCGAAAGAGACCATCTCACCCTTGTTGTTACGCACATACCATTTGCTTATATCCTCCGGTAACATCCGTGAATCTGATTTTGCCTGGATATAAACCTTTTTGACCCGACCATTTTCAATAAAGTCATTCACATAGGAACTACCCCAGGCTGTGGAAAGCAACGCATTTACATCCTGTAAAGATACACCCAGGGCACCGGCCCTGACATCATCAATATCAATCCGTAACTGGGACGAATCTTCCTGCCCGTTGGGACGCACAGCCACCAGCTTGGGGTTCTGCATAGCCATACCCAGCATCATGTTTCTGGCTTCCATCAGCTTTTCATGCCCCAGTCCAGCCCTGTCCTGCAACTGGAAGTCAAAACCATTGGCCTGACCCAACTCCATTACCGCAGGTGGTGAAAATGCAAAGGCAAGTCCATCTTTGATATGGGAGAAGCTCGCCATGGCACGGCCAGCAATTGCCGGTGCCTTCATATGTGCGGCATGTCTCAGATCCCAATCCTTCAACTTTACAAAGGCCAGACCCATGTTCTGGCCCCTGCCTGCAAAGCTGAAGCCAGCCACGGTGATGATACTTTCCACCACATCCTTTTCCTCTTCAAGGAAGTGATGTTCAAGCTGTTGAAGCACCCCAAGAGTCCGTTCTTCAGCAGCACCGGCAGGTAATTGCACCTGGCAGATCAGGAAGCCCTGATCCTCATCAGGCAAAAACGCTGTGGGCAATCGTACAAACAGCAGGGCCATCACCGCCACCAGACCTGCATACAGCAGCAGATAACGTATTGGCTGGACAAAGGATTTACCAACTATTTTCTCATACTTGCCACGACCCCATTCAAAGCGGCGGTTAAACATTCTGAAGAATCGTCCCAGCGGGCCACTGCCGATGCTGTCACCACCCTTATGAACCGGCTTGAGGATAGTTGCACAAAGAGCCGGTGTCAGAATCAAAGCCACCATCAGCGACAGAATCATGGCTGAAATAATTGTAACAGAAAACTGGCGGTAGATAACTCCGGTTGAACCACCAAAGAAGGCCATTGGCAGAAACACAGCAGAAAGCACAGTGGAGATACCCACCAGGGCACCGGTGATCTGCTTCATGGACTTCACCGTGGCATCATAGGGGGATAGCCCCTCCTCTGACATGATCCGCTCCACGTTCTCCACAACAACAATGGCGTCATCAACCAGCAGGCCGATTACAATAACCAGGGCAAACATGGTTAAAGTGTTAATTGAGAAACCGCTGGCCGACAGCACCCCCATCGTCCCCAGTAAAACAACAGGGACGGCAATGGTGGGAATCAGGGTAGCCCGCATGTTCTGAAGGAACAGGAAGATGATGATAAATACCAGGCAGACAGCCTCCAGCAATGTATGCACAACACCTTTGATGGAGATTTTTACAAACGGAGTGGAGTCATAGGGATAGACCGTCTTAACGCTGCTGGGGAAATACTGGGAAAGTTCATCCATCTTGTCTTTGATACGATCAGCCGTATCCAGTGCATTGGCACCGGAAGCAAGGCGGATCGCCATACCAGCCAGTGGCATCCCTTTATATCTGGCAACAATATCGTAGTTTTCTGTGCCTACTTTACATTCAGCCACATCCTTCAGATGTACTGTAGAACCATCCTGATTTGTACGCAGGATAATGGCATCAAACTCTTCAGGTGTCTTCAAAAGGGTTCTGGCGGTGATGGTGGCATTCAACTGTTGCCCTTCAATGGCAGGCAGACCACCAAGCTGACCGGCAGAAACCTGGGCATTCTGGGCCTGTATAGCAGCTATCACATCATTGGCAGTCAGGCGGTAGTTATGCAGTTTGGCCGGATCAAGCCAGATCCGCATGGCATTCTGGGAACCAAACTGCTGTACCTCACCAACCCCCTCCAACCGGCTGACTACATCCTGCAAGTTGGAAACCATGTAGTCTGTCAACTGATAACGGTCCATGGAACCATCTTCAGATATAAGCCCCACAATCAGCAGGAAGTTTTTGGTGGATTTAACCACCTGTACCCCCTGCTTCTGAACCGCCTGCGGCAGTAAAGGCATGGCCAATTGCAGTTTGTTCTGCACCTGCACCTGGGCGATGTTTGGATCCGTACCGGCCTGGAAGGTCAGGTTAATTGATGCTGCACCAGCCGAGTCACTGGTGGATGACATATACAACAGATGGTCAATACCGTTCAGTTTCTGCTCAATCACCTGGGTGACAGTATCCTGTATGGTCTGGGCCGATGCACCGGGATAGGTTGCTATGATGGAAATCTGCGGCGGTGCAATTGGCGGATACTGGGAAACCGGCAGGGTCTTTAATGCCAGAAGACCGATCAGCATTACCATAATGGCAATAACCCAGGCAAAAATAGGTCTGTCTATAAAAAACTTGGCCATGAAGCGGCTCCTTTATTATTTTACGTCTTCTTTGTCAGACTGTTGATCTTTTTCTGGCTGTTGTACCGGCTCTGGATTCTTTGCCTGTTGCTCTGGAGCAGCACCAAACGGCACCGCCTTAACAGGGGAACCTGGTCTTGTACGCTGGATACCTTCCATAATCACCCGGTCACCCGCATTTATACCACCAGCCACCAGCCAGTCATTACCAACTGTACGGACAACCCTGATCGGTGTTGGCACCACCTTCTCTTCGGCATCCACCAGCATTACCACCGCTTCACCCTTGGGGTTTCGGCTGACAGCCTGCTGGGGTACCAGTATAGCCTGATCCTGCACACCTTCTTCAAGAATTGCCCTGACAAACATACCAGGTAACAGCACCTGCTGCGGGTTTGGGAACACCGCCCGCAGGGTGATGGATCCGGTACTTTCTTCAACTGTCACCTCAGAAAAACCAAGGGTGCCAGATTGTGGATAGGCAGTGCCATCCTCCAGCAACAGCTTAACCCTGGCATGGCCGCCACCATCACGCTTGAGGGTGCCGTCGGCCAGACTGCGTTTCAGGCGAAGCAATTCTGAACTGGACTGGGTAACATCAACATAAATAGTACCAAGCTGCTGGATTGTAGCCAGCGGTTCTGCCTGATTAGCTGTCACCAGGGCACCATCTGTAATGGAAGAACGGCCAATCCGGCCAGAAATCGGAGCTGTGATTTTTGTGTAAGCCAGGTTAATCTTTGCATTGACTACAGCCGCACTGGCTGCTGCCAGTTCTGCCTCAGCCTGTTTCAGGGCGGCCTGGGCATCGTCATTATCCTGCTGGCTGACCGCACGGATGGTAACCAGCTCGGAATAACGTTCTGCCCGCAGCCTTGTACTGCCCATGGTGGCTTCTGCCCTGGCCTTGTTAGCCACGGCACTGGCCAGTGCCGCCTCATAGCTGGCAGGATCTATCTGATACAACACCTGACCAGCCTTGACTTCACTACCTTCACTGAACTGACGCTTCTTTATGATCCCACCAACCTGGGGACGAACCTCTGAAACCAGGGCAGATACGGTACGACCAGGCAGTTCTGTGGTTAGTGCCACCCGTTGTAGCTGGATGGTCAGGACACTGACCTCCGGCGGGCCAGCCTGTCCCATCATCTGTTGCTGCTGGTCCTGTTTCTTATTGCAGCCGGTCAGGGATAGCAGGCAAAAGGCCACAATCATGGCAGATGCTGCCAGTTTTTTACCATGTCTTAAAAACATAAATTTACCTCTCTTGTCAGGTTGTCCGCTTCTTCCAAACGGGAATTTCTATCTTTTAAGTGAATCCCAGCAGGCTGTGGCAATTTGCTGGATAAGGTCATCATGAAGTTTAACAAAGCCAAGGATATGGTTACGGGCCACTGATGTAATCGGCCCAAAGGCCAGATCAAACAGTATCGGCAACGGTAGATTCTTGATAATCTGCTTCTCCAGCCCTTCCATAAACAGTTGTTTGTAGATGTCGCATTTCCGGCTGGAGTCACTGTGATTGTTGCCATTTTCCAGGTTGCCCAGCAGACGGTCACGCCTGAAGGCGGTTCCGTATGGCGAGTGGTGGAACTGCTCAACATATTTGAACTCAAGGGGATTGTTGATGAAATATTTGAGAATACCGATCACAAGATGCAGAAAACGCTCTTTAATCTGCTGTTCTGGCAGGTAGTCCTGTAGCAGGACAGTTGTAATCCGGCCTTCAATCTCAATATACAGCTCAAGAATCAGAGAATCTTTGCTTTCAAAATAACGATAGATTGTGCCGGCAGCAACGCCAGCCTGCTCTGCAATCATGGAACAGGGGGCATCATGAAACCCTTTTTCTGCCACCAGTTCCAGTGCAGCCTGTAATATGGCATCTCTTTTAACTTCTTTTGACACTTTAACCTCAATCAGCAGTAATGAATGAACGTTCATTTATTGCTTTTCTTACTGCTTGTTGTCAAGCAAAAATTCAAC
>CAZRKG010000019.1:12367-24625 GCA_964600635.1 uncultured Geobacter sp.
CCATCTGTACTCATTGACCTTTGTTTGGGCGAGGTTCATACTCTGTTGTGTTGAAGATCAAATACAAAGGTACCATACTATGCACAATGAATGGCTTGAAATGCTGCCACACCTGGCTGCCGCAACAGTTGCTGGCGGACTGATCGGATTGGAACGAAGCTACCATGGCCGTCCGGCTGGCTTTCGTACCCATACAATAGTCTGTCTGGCTTCAAGCCTGTTGATGCTGGTTACGCTCTACGAGTCCCGCTGGAACGCCGGTGCTGTTGCAGAAACCATCAGGATGGACCCCACCAGGATGGCCCAGGGGGTGATGACCGGTATCGGTTTCCTTGGTGCAGGTGTAATCATGCGGGAAGGTCTGACGGTGCGAGGGCTGACCACTGCCGCCTCAATCTGGACTACTTCTGCAATTGGTATTCTATGTGGAATAGGTTTCTATACCCCTGCAATATTGGGTACTGTAATTACGCTGGGGGTACTGTCTTTCTTCCGCAAGCTGGAAAATCTGGTTACATCCCAGATATTTGCCACCCATACCCTACTGTTCAGCCGAAGCAATGCCTGGAGCTATGGGCAGATCAGTCAGATGCTTAAAAACAATGGATTTTCTGTCATCAACATCAGCTACAACCTTAAGGAACAGGGAGAACACCTGGAGTGCCGCATGACCATCAGAACCAAGGACAAACGAAGTTTTGAGAAGCTGCGTGACAGCTTGCTGGCTGAACCGGATGTGGTGGAATTCGGCATTCTGCTGACCAGAGATTGACCAAGGCAGAGATCAGAACGGGTAGCCCAGGCCAACGTAAACCGCCGGGCCGTCCTTGCCAAAACCAACATCAACCCGCCCAACGATGTTTGGCCGTACAGTGGCACGGAAGCCGATACCCGGGTTAAACTCAAAGCTGTCTGGCTCTGCCTTGTCAAACCTCTCCATCACAGCACCCAGGTCTACGAATGGTGCCAGCTCCCAATCAGCGGTCACATTAAATATTTCCCAGCGGAACAGCCTGATCCGCTCTTCTATATTAAGCAGAAGAAAGCTGTTATCAATAAAGCGGTTTCGCCCATAACCCCGCAGCGTGTTTTCCCCACCCAGTATACTTTGCTCAAGAAATGGCACCTTACTGTTATCAGTCCTCCCCAGGGTCTGGTTGTACAACAGACGAAAGGCGGTAATGAACCGCCTACCCTGGTCATGGGGAATAAAGCCTTTGGCCTCAATCTCATAGTGGCGATAATCCTCTGCACCCCCCAATGATTTAATGGTCGGCTCAAAGGTAATTCTGGCATAGCCTCCGTATGTAGGCAGAATCTTGTCATTAAGTGAGCTGTAGATCAGGGAGATCCTGGGGGCATGGGTGGTGAAACCATTTACACCCATGATTTCATCTGCCGAAAAACGGTCTGTAATAAACGGCAGACCAGAGATGGCACCACGGCCAATTGATACAGAACGGAAGCGATGGCCAAGCTCAAGATAATATTTACGCCCCAGAAACCAGGTTGCAGAGATGTCATAGCTGATTTCCCTGTCAGTATAGTTGGTCTCCATCTGTCTGGAAGTCTTGGACTGGAATCCGAAGAACCGTGATGAACCATCGGCAAACCAGCTAAGAAATACCTTCAGCTCCAGGTCACCATCCATCAGCCCGCTGTCACGGTATTCAAATTCGTAATCAAAGTTCTTTCGCTGGGATTGGGAGAGATTAAACTCCAGGGATCGGTCTGTACCAGGGTTAACCGCTCCGTAGATAGTGCCGGTTACCCCGAAGTTCTTGTTATAGTTGATCTGCGGAGCCAGCAGGGAATAGACCTCATCCTGCTGGTTATGGATCAGAAATGCGGTCAGGGCACCGGATGTAACCCCTTCATTAGGGGACGATGCGATGACCGGCAGGGAAACAGAGACCACCTTGACCTGCTCACCGCAGGATTCATCGGTAACCAGGGGCAGGTTCTTGCGGGGTACCATGGTGGTGCAGCCAGTTATGATGGTAAGTACTACAGTTAGCAAAGCCAGTTTAATGTATATATTACTGAAGCCTGTCCTCATCTTTAAACTTAAATCCTTTTACTTTTGCTGCCAAATTGCACAAATCTCAATACAAACCAGGAAATTGAGGGCAATCATACTTACCTGGTACACCCCTTGTAAAAGTTTGCCACACACAAATCAGGTAGCCACAACTTTCCTGAACTCCTCCAGCCGCTTTTTCAGCTCTTGTAAATCAGCCGCTGAATTGTCTGTAACACCAGATCTTGCTGCCAGTTCAATGGCTGCCGCCACTTCCCGTACCTGCATTGCACCTATGTTGGCGGCGGAACCTTTAATAGCATGGGCCGCCACCCTTATCTTGTCCGGCTCTCCAGAGGTAATGGCTTCTTCCAGGGCGGGCAGGCTCTTGGCAAGACCATCATGGAACAACTGCATGAAACGCGGGATCAACTCAGCGGATCCACCCAGACGCTCCAACAGATCGTCCTTGGCATAAATCGGGATTTCATCTGGTAATTCATCCGATAGGTCAGCATCAGACGCATCAGGTACGGTTGACTCAAAAGCCGACTCGGCTATGGAGCTGCCAGAGTAAACCTGCTGACCTGTAGTTGTGTCACCAGGATAGTATTGATGAATCATCTCCAGCAACTGGGCAGGCTTAACCGGTTTGGAAAGATAATTATCCATACCGGAAGCCAGACACCTGTCACGGTCATCTGCTCCGGCATAGGCTGTCATGGCAACTATCGGTGTTGCTTCCAGCCCAGATTCCTGCTCAAGTTTCCTTAGTGCTGCCGTAGCCTGATAGCCATCCATCTCTGGCATCTGGACATCCATCAGCACAATATCAAAGCGGTCAGCAGCAAAGGCCGCCACCGCTTCCTGTCCGTTTTCCACTTCTGTAACCTCATAATTGTAACGGCCCAGAATTGCCTTGACCAGCTCACGGTTCACCTCAACATCATCCACCAGCAGGACTTTAAGCTCGTCCGGCAGGGTAATGTCAGCTTGTGAAGGCTTGGCTGAACTCTCATCCTTAATAACAATATCAGCCGATGCCTCTGTAAACAGGGCTGTAAAATGGAATCTGCTGCCAACATTGGCCTTGCTCTCAACCCAGATCCTGCCTCCCATCAGCTCTGACAGCTTGCGGCATATTGCAAGTCCCAGACCGGTACCGCCAAATTTTTTAGTGGTGGTCTGGTCAGCCTGCTCAAAGGTGTCAAAGATCCGATCCAGTGCTTCTGGAGGAATCCCAACACCCTGATCCGCCACACAGAAGTGCAGCATGTAACCCTGCGGACTTTTACTTTCCACCCTGACCATAACTGTAATCTGCCCTTGGGAGCTGAATTTAAGGGCATTGCCCACCAGGTTGATCAGAATCTGACGCAATTTGCAATTGTCACCAATCAGCCGGTCAGGGACATCATCAGCCACAAGGATTTTAAAGGTCAGCCCTTTTTGCTCAATCTTGATCTGTAGCGGATAAAGACCCTGCTCAAGACCTTTACGGAACAGAAATGGTGCGTGAATCAGATCAAACTTGCCAGCTTCGGCCTTGGACAGATCAAGAATATCATTGATTATGCCGGTCAGGTTCTCGGCTGAGTTAAGAATTGCGGTCAGGTATTTACATTGCTGTGCAGGGGTAAGCCCACCCTCCAGCAACAGCTCTGCCATTCCGATCACGCCATTCATCGGTGTACGCAGTTCATGTGACATATTGGCAAGGAAATCTCCCTTGGCACGGCTGGCAGCTTCGGCCTTTTCACGGGCTGCGGCAAGCTCGTGGGTACGTTCTTCAACCCTCTGTTCCAGTGTGGCCATATGTTCACGCAGCAGATGACGCAGGGTAACGCTGTCAATGGCATAGGCTGCCGCATTAAGCATGATGGAGAACGCATTCAGGGATGGTGCGTCAATATGGGCAGCATGGCCTGGCATCAGGCCGGTAAACATGCCATGTATGCGGGAACGGGTTGTGACCGATTGCAGAAACAGCGTCTGGTTACCTTCAACCGGCACCATAACAGCCTGGTTACGGTTAAGTGCCCAGGCAAAGTTTCCATCGGTAATCGCCTGGTCAATGGCAGCATGCAGCTCTGGTTCCCGTTCTTCGTCGCTGACAGAAACCAGGTCAAAACTGCCATCATCTATGGCTGCCATCATGCCGGCCAGGTCAAATTTCACCAGACGGGAGATCTGATCAAGGGTAATCCGAAAAATCCCTGTGGCCCCGGAAGCTCCGGCCAGGTCAGCCTGAAAGTCACTGCTGGATGCCAGTTGCTCAAGAATGGCAACATAGCGGCGATTGGCCTCTTCAAGGTAATTAACCCGCTCTCGCCAATATGAAACTGGAATTTCAGATGAAGTATGGCTCATGACGTGGTGTTCAGTATCTCAAAGGTTTCTTCAAGCTGGGGTTCAATCTGCTGAATAAGTGACGCCAGCTCTGCCGGTGACATATCCAGATATTCCCAGGCATCAAGATCAAGGGGCGGCACAAACCGGCTGCAACTTCTACCCAGCAGCAGCCCCTGACAGATAACATCACTACAGTGGATCATGGCTGATTCCATAGGAAACTTTTCTGATTTGCCAGGATGGTGGTGATAACCAACAGGTTCGGCAATATTAGATGGAATCTTCCATTCCTTCAACAGCTCGCTGCCTGCTTCAGCATGGTTGTAGCCAAGCTGTTCTTTTTCAACATCAAAATAGCTTCTGGTTTCACGGCGGGCTTGTTCTATCATCTGCCGTACCATTACCGGCATGGCGGTGGCCATTACAAGTTGCCCAATATCATGCAGCATCCCGGCCAGAAAAAACCGCTCCACATTGGCTTCCCTCCGCCAGATCGCCAAAGAACGGGAAACTATACCGCAGGCAATGGAATGCCTCCAGAACTGCGGCATGGAAAGCAGCTCATCCGGTATGCCTTTGAAGACCCCCATCACCGACACAGCCAGGGCCAGATCACGTAACTGCTGTGTTCCGATGATTGTTACTGCACGGTTGATTGAATCCACGTTGCCAAAATAGCCAAACATCGGGCTGTTGGCCAGTTTAAGCAGGCGGACTGTCAGACCCTGATCTTCTGTGATAATGTTGGCAATATCATTTACAGATGTGCGAGGGTGGTTAATTGCCTCATTCAGGCGTTGGTAAAAAAGAGGCAGGGAATAAACGGTACTGGTATTAGACACCAACTCAGACAGACTGTAACGGGTAACATCAGAGAAGGCCATGCTTCAACCTCCTCAAGGCTGCCTGATGCAACAGTTCACGCAGAATCGGATGTTTGAGACCACAAATACTGTAGTATGGTTTTAAAGATTCTTCAGCTACTGCCAACTCATCATCATCCAGCTCATCCTGTGTTCTGGCAGCCTGGTCATGCTCAGGCTCTACAATTGCCACCTCTGCCACGCCCCAGGTGCGGAAGATCAGCATATGCTTTGAAGTAAGCTCTGTGCCTGCCGGCAGCAACATCCGGCCATTACGATCTTTAATGTTACAGGCGGTCACCATGCCTGCCTCAAGATTGTTAACAGCTACCAACCCCATTTATAAGCTCCTGTTAAGGTTTTTTTTCTGATAGAATTGCCTTTTGTCATACTAATTAACATATCAATTAAGTCAATAATTTTACCATGCAAACAGAACTTACAAAAGCACAACTGAAGACAAAAGCACAACTGAAGGATATTAACGTAATTGCCCGTTTCACACAGGTCTGGTGTGGCGGACACAGACACCAGCAACGCAGTTTGCAGCTTTTGCCTGGCAACCTGAAACCGGTTGAATTATGCCCGGATTGCAGCAGATTCATACAGTATGCCATTCAGAAACGCTACAAATGCCCGTTAGAGGCAGAAAAACCAAGCTGCAAACATTGCCGCATACATTGCTATGCCCCAGAGCAACGGGCCTTAGTTAAAAAGATTATGGCCTGGTCTGGCCGCAGGATGATTATGCGGGGCAGACTGGATTACCTTTGGCATTATTTTTTCTGATCTTGAAATAGGACGCCCTGTTTATGCAAAAACCTGTCATAGCCATCACAATGGGAGATCCATCTGGAGTCGGGCCGGAAATTATAATCACTGCCCTGTCTGATCCTGAAATCCGCAATATCTGTCAACCGGTGGTGCTGGGTGACAAACTGGCCATGCAGCGGGCAATTGCGGTCTGCAACAGCAGACTGGAGCTTGTTACCTCGGACAGGCTGGAGGAGCTGACTGGCTTGAATCCACATCAACTGCCTCTGCTGGCAGTCTCACAGCTGGCAGAGGACGACATCAGATATGGCAATCCATCTGAAAAGGCCGGTGATGCGGTCTATCACTATATCCGCCTGGGGGCAGAACTCTGTCTGACCGGCCAGGCCAGTGCCATAGCCACCGCCCCCATCAACAAAGAAGCCATGCACCGTGCGGGACATAACTACCCTGGACATACCGAACTGCTGGCTGATTTATGCCGCACCGACCAGTTTGTGATGATGCTGGCTGGCGATGTTCTGCGGGTCGCCCTGGTAACTATCCATGAATCGATCAGTAATGTTCCCTGCCTGATTACAAGGGAGCAGGTCTTAAAGACAATTCGTGTAACTGCCAGTGGTGTTGCCCCGCTCTGCAATAACAGCCGGCCAAGGATAGCGGTACTGGGGCTTAATCCCCATTGTGGCGAAGGTGGTGCTTTTGGTACAGAAGAACAGAGTGCAATCATCCCTGCCATAGCAGCCGCAAGGGATGAGGGGCTTGATGTCAGCGGCCCCTTTTCTGCCGACACCTTCTTTTATTTTGCAGTGCAGGAGCCGCCACCCTATGATGCTGTGGTGGCGATGTACCACGATCAGGGCTTGATACCACTCAAGATGCGGCATTTTGATGATGGGATCAACATCACCCTGGGGCTGCCGATTATACGCACTTCGGTGGATCATGGTACAGCCTACAACCTGGCCGGAACCAATACTGCATCAAGCAGCAGCATTAAGGCAGCAATTAAAACAGCTACAAGACTGGCGGTACAACAGTGAAACTTCCTGAACTTATCAACGGTACACTTATCAAACGCTACAAACGTTTTATGGCAGATATACAGCTTGAAGACGGCTCCATTGTCACTGCCCACTGCCCCAACTCTGGCAGTATGCTTGGCTGCAACATCCCTGGCAGCAGGGTTATGATCTCCCGAAGTGACAACCCTGGCCGCAAGCTGGCTTACACCTGGGAACTGGTACAGGCAGATGGCCACTGGGTAGGGCTTAATACCATGCTGCCCAACCGCCTGGCAGAAGAGGGCATTCTTAATGGCACCGTGTCAGAGCTGCAAGGATACACAACATTGCGGCGGGAAGTACCCTACGGTAGTGAACGCAGCCGGATTGATATTCTGTTGGAGGGAGAGCAGGGGCGTTGCTATGTTGAGGTTAAAAACGTAACCCTGGTGGAGGATGGCGTTGCACTGTTTCCCGATGCAGTTACAACACGGGGGCAGAAGCATCTGCGGGAGCTGATGCAGATGGTACAGCAGGGCAACCGCAGTACCCTGCTGTTTACTGTGCAGCGTGGTGATGGTGCTGCTGTTACTCCGGCTGACAGGATTGACCCGGAATATGGTATCTTACTGCGGGAGGCAGCAAAGGCAGGGGTGGAGCTGCTGGCCTATCGTGCAGAGGTGCAGCCGGAACAGATCCGGCTCACCAGACCACTGAAGGTACTGCTGGATTAAAACTCGTAATCCACCGCCACAATGGAAGAACAGTTGGCCCTCATATAGGGGATCACCTCACCGGCATGGTGGGGATGAACCTGGTAGGCATCCAGATCAGCCATTGAATCAAACTTTGTCACCAGTGCCAGGTCATAGGAACGCTCAGAACGGACAAGATCAACCCCCACCTCCAGATGCCGCAACATCTCCACCTTGCCATCCATTGATAGCAGCATCGCCCTGGCCTCAGCAGCTTTTTCCGGGCTGAACTCCTTTAATCTGAAAAACACGATATGGGTTATCATCGTCAGTGCTCCTTGGTTTATGTTTAGTTTGTTTCCATCTGGAAACTACGGATTTGACAGCCATACCCCTGTATTGCTATTTCTGTCAACCGGCTTTCATCTGCCATGACTTTTACGGAAGGAACTCCACAAGTTGATTACAAAACTATGAAAGTAACAGCCCGTATGAAAAAACTGATGATCATAGCCACTCTGCTTGTTCTGTCTGCCTTGGCATGGGTCTTTGTGCCTTTGATGCTGCTGCCTGTCAACAGCTTGGCGGATAAGGATTTAGAGCTGACAATTACCGTCAGGGATTGGCAGGGGAAGGAACATCCTTTTCTGATTGGGCCGAAAAACCGCCACTGGACCCCAATTAACCGGATTCCAAAGGAGATGGTCTGGTCAGTGATCATTGCAGAAGATGCCAACTTCTACGAACATGGCGGTATGGATGTTGATGCCATCAAAGAGGCATTTAAATACAACCTGGAACAGCGACGGATGGCCCGCGGTGCCTCCACCATAACCCAGCAACTGGCCAAAAACCTGTTCCTTTCGCGGGAGAAGACCATTACCCGCAAACTAAAAGAGATTTATCTGACGAAACGGCTGGAACAGACTTTAAGCAAAGACAGAATTATGGAACTGTACCTGAATGTGGTGGAGCTTGGCCCGATGGTACACGGTGTTGGGCATGGTTCCAGATACTACTTTGGCAAATCTCCAGCCGCACTGACACCACGGGAATCAGCCTTTCTGGCATCCATGCTGCCTGGCCCCCGCATTGCCTATAATCCGTACCGCAATCTGCGTAAAGTCCTGAACCGCTCCAACATGATTCTGAAACGGATGCGTAGTGCCGGCATCATTAACCACAGGCAGTTGGAACAGGCACTGGCCAGTAGCCTGAATATTGCCGGGTTGCAGCAGAAGGTTGATAAGGTGCTTGAGCAGCCAGCGGTTGAGGTGGAATCGCCATTTGAGTCAGATCAGGAGCAGCAGGAGACAAGCAATGATGAGTTTGTGCCAGATGGTGCAGCAGGCACTCTGCCTGAAAATGAGGATAATGGGCCTGTGATGGAAGAAAGCACCCAAGACGAAATACCAGGCAATGAACAGGCAGACATTGATTGATACTCACTGTCATCTGTATCTGACGCCGTTGTTGGAGCGGTTGGATCAGGTACTGACAGAGGCAACCAAAGCCGGAATCAGCAGAATCATCATGCCGGCCACCAGACCGCATGATTGGCCGGTTATGTCCAGAATTGCAGCAGAGCATACCCTGGTTCTGCCAGCCTATGGCATACATCCTGCTCAGGCAGAATCTGTGACAGATGTTGATCTGCGAAGTTTAAGGGCGATTGCCAGACAGGGTGTTGCCATTGGCGAGATCGGCCTGGATGGTACTTATGGAGGACAGGAACTACAGGAAAAGCTGTTCAAAGAGCAGTTGCAGATTGCAAAAGAATGTAATCTTCCGGTTCTGATACATTGCAGGAAAGCTACAGGACGTGTAATCTCTATCCTTAAACAGGAATTTGCCGGTGCTCAGGGCGGTATTATCCACGCCTTCAGCGGTTCAGTGGAAACTGCCAGACAGTTTGCAGAACTTGGCTTTGCCATCTCCCTCTGTGGGGCAATTACCTGGCCAAATTCCACCAGATTGCGTAAAATAGTGGCTGATCTGCCGATGGAACACCTGGTTCTGGAAAGTGATGCACCTGACATGACCCCAGCCCCACATCAGGGCCAGAAAAACCAACCAGCCTGGATGCTGGAGACAGCTCGGTGTCTGGCAGATCTGAAAGGGCTGGAACCGGCAGAAATCATGCAAACAACAACATTAAATGTTATGGGTGTTATTCCTCAACTAAAGGAGCGGCCATGTTGAAAAAATTACTACTGCCAACAACACTAATCTTCAGCCTGGGACTGACAGCTTGTAGCATGTTTACAGCCTGGAAAAGCATCCCGCCACCAGGCGGCTGTGATCAGTGTCATTCCGTAGAACTGACTGCCAACTGGCAGACAAGATACCAGGCATCTGATATAGCCGATGAGCGTGGCCGTCTGGCATTTCAGACACCTCAATACAACGCCCCACGCCGTGAAGACCAGCCAGCATCAGCACTGGAACTACAGAAGACCGAGGACAGCTACTGTTTTGAATGCCATAAAGCACCAAATGAAACCCACAAGGGCCGTAAAGGCAGCTATCACCACGGTCACTAGAAAAAGCAGTTGACAATAGCATAACTCAGCGTATGATACTTCATTACGTTTTTCAATATCCCTGCATATTCAGGGTCAACACAAAAGAAGAGGTGAAAAGAAAATGAAAAAGTTGCTCTCCCTTTCCCTGGTAATCGCACTGTCCCTTGGCGTAGCTGCTGGCTGCAAAAAACAAGAGACTGCACCTGCCCCAGCTGCTCCTGTAGAAGAGCCTCAAGCTCCTGCTGCTGAAGAACAAGCTGCTGAAGAAGCTGCACCTGCTGATAATGCAGCAACTGATGAAGCTGCACCTGCTGATAATGCAGCCGCTGACGAGGCCAAGCAGGAAGACAAGTAGTAGTTTCTGGTTAAATGTAATTACCAAAAGCCTGCCAGACAATGTTCTGGCAGGCTTTTTTTATTTGCATTCCGGCAGCAGCAATGGCTCAGGCTTTACATCTGGTCTACAGCTACGTATCATATCAGCTACAGTTTTGCGAAAAGGCACTAAACCAAAGAGAGGGAGCAATCTATGTCCGCAAAGATTATTGATGGCAAAGCGATCGCAGCAAAAGTAAGGGCCAGGATAGGTGGCAAAGTGGAAACCCTGAAGCAGCAGGGGATCACCCCTGGTCTGGCTGTGGTTCTGGTGGGTGATGATCCGGCCAGCCGTGTTTATGTCGGTATGAAAAAAAAGATGTGCATTGAGCTTGGCATGTATTCCGCCGACCACGAACTGCCAGCCACAACAACCGAGGCAGAGCTGCTGAAACTGATAGACCAGCTTAATAGTGATGACAGGGTTCACGGCATTCTGGTGCAACTGCCCTTACCGGACCATATTGATACAGACAAGGTACTTGAGGCGATCTCTCCAAACAAGGATGCCGATGGGTTCCACCCCTTTAACATGGGACGGCTGGCCATTGGCAAGCCCACTTTCCAGCCCTGCACACCATACGGGGTAATGGTGATGCTGGACGAAATCGGCTATGACCTGCAAGGTAAAGAGGTTGTGGTAGTGGGCCGCTCAAACATTGTTGGCAAGCCTGTGGCCCTGATGTGCCTGGCCCGCCATGCCACTGTTACCATCTGCCACTCCCGCACAAAGGATCTTGCAGATGTTGTCCGCCGGGCCGATGTTGTCATTGCCGCTGTGGGCAAAGCTGAAATGGTCAAGGGTGACTGGATTAAACCAGGTGCCGTGGTGATTGATGTGGGTATCAACCGTGTGGGTGAAAAGAAACTGGTGGGTGATGTTGAATTTGCAACTGCTGTAGAAAGAGCTTCTGCCATCACACCTGTACCGGGTGGTGTTGGCCCGATGACCATTGCCATGCTGTTGCAGAACACCCTGGAATCAGCACAACTCAGGTTGGAATCAAGGTGATGAAAGTACGTAAGGCTATATTTCCGGTGGCCGGGCTTGGTACCCGCTTCCTGCCTGCCACCAAATCATCCCCAAAAGAGATGCTGCCGCTGATTGATAAACCGCTGGTGCAGTATGTGGTGGAAGAGGCGGTTGCAGCCGGCATAGAGCAGATTATCTTTGTGACCGGCCGTACCAAGCGGGCCATTGAAGACCATTTTGACAGCTCACCGGAACTGGAACACCATCTGGAAGAAAAGGGTAAGGATGACACCCTGCAAGAGGTGCGGGACATTGCCGATATGGTGGAGATCTACTACGTCCGTCAGAAAAAAGCACTGGGCCTGGGTCATGCCATCCTCTGTGCAAAGGACTTCATAGGTAATGAGCCGTTTGCCGTACTGCTGGGCGATGACATTATTGATTCACCCGCAAAACCCTGCATGGGACAACTGATCAGGGTTTACGAACATTATAAAGGCAGTGTGCTGGCCCTGGAACAGGTTCCGATGGAGCAGATCTCCTCCTACGGCTGTGTTGCTGCCAATCCTATCTCAGAACAGGTGGTAGAGGTGGTGGATATGGTGGAAAAGCCGCTACAGGCCGAAGCTCCATCAGACCTGGCCATAATCGGGCGTTATGTGCTGACACCAGCCATC
>CAZRKG010000020.1:0-18294 GCA_964600635.1 uncultured Geobacter sp.
ATACCAGGCGTACGGAGCACAGCGACCGAGACATAACACGCAGTTAGGCGAGGAAGCGAGCACCGCACAACGCCGTAGATGGCCTCCGCAGTAGTTTTTAAAAGGTCTGATATGGTATACGTGGCCTATGCAAATCTTCAACATTGTACTTGTGGAGCCGGAAATTCCGCCCAACACCGGAAATATTGCCCGTTTATCCGCCGCCACTGCTGCCAACCTGCACCTGGTGGGCAAACTTGGATTTTCCATTGAAGACCGCTACCTGAAGCGGGCCGGGCTGGATTACTGGGATAAAGTAAGTCTTAAACTCTGGGATAGCCTGGAACAGCTACAGGCTGCATATCCAGAAGGGAGATTCTGGTACCTCAGTACAAAGGCTGATAAAAGCTGTTATGAAGCGGGGCTGTACCAGAGTGGAGATTTTCTGGTGTTTGGCAGGGAAACAGCAGGGTTGCCAGAAGAGCTGCTGGCCGCACATCAGGAACAGTGCCTGACCATCCCGATGCCAGGCAGGGTACGCAGCCTGAACCTGTCTAATGCTGTGGCGGTTGTGTTGTATGAGGCACTGCGTCAGACAGGGGGATTGCGGGAAGGTTAGTCAGCGGATAGTTTCATGGATAACGTTGCTCCATTAACGGCACATACCATTTAATCAGGTTATGCCCAATACCGGCTGCTGCCGGTTCTATGCCGCGGAAGCGGGCTGAAACCACCGGCAGGGCATCGGGCACATATAAAAAGGTATATGGTTGCTCCTCCGCCAGAATCTCCTGAATCCTGAAATAGGCTTTCTTCCGCTTCTCAATATCAAATGTGTTACGCCCCTCCACCAGCAGTCGATCCACCTCCTGATTTTTATAACCGATGAAGTTCAGCTCGCCAGGGTTATCCTTGCTGGAATGCCATACATCGTACAGGTCAGGGTCCTGGGCTGTCATCCAGGCCAGCAATACTGCCTCAAAATTGCCTTTATCAATAAACTCCTTCAAAAAAGCTGCCCATTCCACCACCCTGATTTTAACATCAATACCGATCTGCCCCAATCGCTGCTGGATAATCTGGGCAGTCATCAGCCGTTGCTGGTTCCCCTGATTGGTCAGTATCGTAAATTTAAGCGGCTTACCATCCCTTTGCAGGATTCCGTCCTGACCTGGCTTCCAGCCTGCCTCAGCCAACAGCTTACGGGCGTAATCAGGATCAAACTCAATATCCTTCAGGTCTGGATTATGTGCCCAACGACCTGGAATCATGGGGCCATTGGCCTTTTGGCCCATACCAAACAGCACCCCCTGAATCAGCTCATCCTTATTGATTGCCGCTGTCATGGCCCGACGCAGGCGGACATCCTGAAATAGCGGATGACGCAGGTTATACCCCAGATAGAGGTAAGTACCGGAAGGGTAGCGATACTTGTTAAAGTCTGCCTTGAAACGGGGATTTTCGGTCTGCCTGGCAAACTGAACCGGTGTCAGGCCCATCTGATCAATGCCTCCGGCCTTGAGTTCCATGTACATGGTGGATGTATCAGGGATCAGACGGAAGATGTAACGGTTTATGAAGGGACGGCCCTCAAAATAATCCTGGTTGGCCTCCAGTACAATCTTCTGTCCTGATACCCACTCTTTAAAACAGAACGGGCCTGTGCCAACCGGTTTACGGGCCAGCGGACTTTGGGTAATATCCTGCCCTTTCAGCAGATGGCTGGGCAGAATCGCCACCCCCCAGGAGGAGAGTGCCGGTGCAAACTGCTGGTTGTAGCGGACTTTAACTGTATAATCATCCGGTGCAGAAACCGAGGCAACCTGTTTGAAATCTTCTGAATAGGCGGTTGGTGTGGCTGGGTCAATAATTACGCGGTAGGTGTAAAGTACATCACGGGCGGTAAATGGCTTGCCATCATGCCAGCGGACATTACGGCGTAGTTTGAAGCTGATCTCAAGCCCATCCGCTGAGATGGTGTATGACTCGGCCAGATCACCCACCAGTTTCAGGTCTTTGTCATACTTAACCAGGCCGTTGTAAATCAGACTGGCCACTGAATGGGATGCACTGTCAGTGGCCAGAATCGGGATCAAGGTAGATGCATCACCAATAGTCCCCTCCACAAGACTGTCGCCATATTCGGGCCTGGCATCAGCCGGAGCAGCCTTGCCGGCCTGACTGTCAGCCTGGTTTCGGGGAGTACATGCAAAACAGAAGATGCTGATCAGAGCTGCTGCCAGAAGGCTGCAAAGGCAGTGTATCCGGCACAGTCGGATCATTTTTCTTCTTTCTCCTGCTGTTCCTTCAACTCTTTTTCCTGCTGCTCTTTAAGCTGCTGTTCCTTCATCTGTTGCTCTTTAAGCTCTTTTTCTTTCTGCTCTTCCTGCAAAATCCGTTTTATTTTTTCATCAAGACCTTTTTTCTGGGGGTCCAGATGTTTTGCACGCTTGTAATATTTAAGGGCTTTTTTGCTGTCCTTGCGACCCAGATGGGCATCCCCCAGGTGTTCAACAATGGTGGGGTCATCGGGTACAAGTTTTGCAGCCTGTTCAAGATACCGGACAGCATGTTCATAACGTTTCATCTGATAATAAACCCAGCCCAGACTGTCGATAAAAAAACCATCATCAGGATTTGATTCCAACGCCTTCCTGATATGGGCCAGGGCCTGATCCAGATTTATCCCCATCTCGGCATAGGTGTAACCCAGATAGTTATGGGCCTGGGCATCATCAGGGTTCAGCTCCACCACCCTCTGCATCTGGCGGATGGACTCTTTCTGCTTGCCCAGCTTGTCATACAGCACCCCCAACCTGAAATGCAGTCTGGGTTCATCAGCAAAACGTGGCTCTATTGCCAGCAGTTGTTTCAATCCTGTGTTGGTACGCCCCAGAAGATCAAGCAGGGCTGCCCTGGAAAGATGCAGCTCCAGCTTATCGGGATACAGACCGATGGCCTGGTCCAGAAGACTAAGTGCCTGCTCAGAATTACCCTGTTCTTTGTAGATAAAGGCCAGATGAGCTACTGTCTCTGGATAGGCCCCGGCATCATCCGGTATTTTCAGAAACTCTGCCACCGCCTGATCAAGCTGCCCTTTTTCTTCATAGGCACTGCCCAGGTAAAACCTGATATTGTGGGCTTCTGGATCTGCTTCCAGCATGTTCTGAAACAGCCTGATCGCATCATCATAGCGGCCTAGTTCCATGTATATCAGGCCGGTCTTGCGACTGTTCTCCGTTGTGCCAAGTCCCATATTATCCAGGCGTTGCAGGTATTCCAGGGCATCCTCATAACGGCGGTTCTGGATAAAAAGCTGCACAAGATGCAGAATCAGGGGTGATCTGTTTTCAGCTTCTTCAAGGGCCAGCTTATAGCTATCAATGGCCAGATCATATTCTGACAATGCCTCATAAGAAACAGCCAGATCGATTCTGGCCTGGGTAAAATCAGGGCGAAGTTCCAACGCCCTTTTATAATAGACGATTGATTCACGGTGCAATTTCATCTGGCTGTAGACCTTGCCAAGATAAAAGTTACCCACAGCAGATTCTGGTCTGGCGTTAACCAATCCCTTCAGTGCATTAACAGATTCTTCATACTCAAATAGCTGCATCAGGTTGGTAATCAGGTGCAGCACTGCATCTTCCCTGCCAGGATCAAGCCTGACTGCATTACGCAGGTAATCCGATGCCTCTTTGGGCTTGCCAAGGGTGGTCATGATACTGCCCCCCAACAGGTATGGGTCGCGGTAATCAGGTGCCAGCTCAATGGCCCTGTCCAGTTCATTCAGTGCTTCCTGTATCTGCCCTGATCTGGCCAGTATTTCTGCCTCCAGCATAACTGGATAAGGGCTGTTACTGTCTGCAACCCTGGCTTGTCGTGCCAGAGCCAGAGCCTGCTCACCATGACCATTATTCCATGCCATACGGGCCTGGGCATAGCTGCCAAGTCCGTCATAGTTGTAGACAACAGAATCATGCTGTGGTTCCGCAGACTTAACAGCACCGCAACCAGCCAGAAGACCAGCAATGATCAGGCTTAAAAGCAGATTTTTTGACATCGGGATACCATCCAGGAGTGGTTGAATTTGGTGGGTAGCACATTGTAAGCAGCCAATAAGTCAGATACTCTATCACACCGGATATTTAGCGTCAAACGGATTGCATTAGCTGACAAACTCATCAAACAACACAGCTTATTGAAGTTATGCAGCTTAAATGATACAAACATGCGTTATTCCAATTCCAGACTAAAGATGGATTCAAGGCGGTGAGGAGATCGGCGACGAAGGCGTACACTAAGTACTTTGAGGAGCCGATGACGAGCCAACGAAGAAGACGCTTTGATATGAAATTGGAATTAATAGAAATGGCGGACAGATCATGCGAATATCCAGACTCCAACGTATACTAAAACAGATAAATCTGCGTGAATCCTGGGTGATTTTCTTTGTGTTGGGTAATATTATGATCAACTTCCCATTTATCAAGATCTTCAACCAGCCCACAACATTCTGGGGGTTCCCTTTATCCTACCTTTATTTCACCATCGGCTGGGCCATCTCCATCGGCGTAATCTACCTGTTTGTGATTGCCTCTGATGCCGATGCAAATGGGCATCATACTGACCATGGCGGGCCTGAAAAATAATGCTGGATAAGGGATATGCCTCCATAATTGCAATCGGATATGCTCTGCTGCTGTTCCTTGTGGCTTGGTATGCCCGCAAACGCTATGACCAGGGCCGCAGTATTGTAAGCAACCCGTATATATACAGCCTCTCCATTGCTGTTTACTGCACATCATGGACTTTCTACGGCAGCGTTGGCAAGGCCGCCACCAGCGGTCTTGACTTTCTGATGATCTATCTGGGGCCGTCACTGACAGCCTTTTCCTGGTTTTACATCCTGCGTAGAATCATAAGAATCAGCAAAGAAAACAACATCTCATCCATTGCTGACTTCATCAGTATGCGTTACGGCAACTCGCAACTTTTAGGCTCACTGGTGACCCTGGTAGCCCTTTTGGGCACCATGCCATACATTGCCCTTCAGATTAAGGCGGTGGTGGTATCATTTGGTATCATAAGTGGCATTACCAAAAACACTGTACTGTTACCAGGGGCTGAGGCAGCCCTGGCAGCCCCCACCGGACTGACCCTTACAATCATACTCTCTGTATTTGGTGTTATCTTTGGTGCCCGTCGTCTCACCTCGGCAGAACGGCATGAAGGGCTGATTGCTGCCGTTGCCTTTGAATCAATCATCAAACTGGTCAGCCTGCTGGCCGTCGGAATCTATGTAACCTGGTTTATGTTTGATGGCTTCGGCGACATCCTGGAACGTTTTAGCCAGCAACAGCCAGGGCTTTTCACCAGCCTGTTTACATTACACAAAAGCGGCGATCAGGGTTTTATCCCTTCATCCACAATGCTGATACTCTCCATGGGGGCGATCATGCTGCTGCCAAGACAGTTCCATGTCATGGTGGTGGAAAATGCCGACCAGCGACATATCGGCACGGCAATGTGGCTTTTCCCTGTTTATATGTTTGCCATCAATCTGTTTATTATGCCGATTGCCCTGGGCGGCATTCTGTACTTTGGTGGTACCGCCGGTGCAGATTACTTTGTACTCAGCCTGCCACTTGGAGCCGGTAACAACACCATTGCCATGCTGGCCTTTCTGGGTGGGCTTTCCGCTGCTGCCGGAATGGTGATGGTGGAGTCAGTCGCCATCTCCACCATGTTGCTTAACAACCTGTTCATGCCGATCATTGTCCGCATCACCCCCAAACAATGGTTCCCGGTCCTGCTGATCAACCTGAAACGGCTGGCCATATTTATGGTGGTCTTTCTGGGCTACTTCTATTACCAGGCTGTAGGTGATGCCTTCATGCTGGTCAATATGGGGCTGATCTCCTTCCTGGCCGCACTACAGTTTCTGCCGGCCCTGCTGGGTGGACTTTACTGGCCCAGGGGCAACCGTGTCGGTGCCATTACCGGCATGTTACTGGGCTTTATAATCTGGTTTTACACCCTGTTAATCCCCTCATTCTACAATGGTGCTACTGATAATGCCCTGATACAGAACGGCCTGTTTGGATTGGGCATCCTGAAACCCACTGCCCTGTTCGGCCTGTCTGGCATGGATATGTGGAGCCATGCCCTGTTCTGGAGCATGCTCTTCAACATTGGTGCCTACCTGGCCTGCTCCCTGCTGGGTGGACAGGATGAGCAGGAAAAAGAACAGGTTTACCGCTTTATCGGCAAATTTGAAAAGGAAAGATTGCAGGAACGGAGTGCGGAAAAGCGGCTGTCCAAACCGGTCACCATCCCACAGTTCGTTGAATTGCTGGGTAAATTCATCGGGCCAAGGGAAGCTGAACATGCCATGGAAATCTACCTGCGAGATCACCACCTGAACCACGATGAAGCTGTACCGGAATTTGAACTGCCAGCCATGAAACGTTTTGTGGAACGCACCCTGGCTGGCTCGGTTGGTGCTGCCGCCGCCGGTGCCATTATGGACAGCTACCTGTATGATATGGGCAATACAATGGAGCCGGTTTACGACATCTTCAGCACAGTTAAAACATCACTGGATCAAAGCCGTGAAGCATTGTACGTCCGTCTGAAAGCATCGGAAATCATCAGCCGCACCCTTGATCTCCAGATCATCATGAACGAACTGCTGCAACTGTTGCTGAAGGAGTTCAAGCTGGATATAGCCCTGATCCAGATCCGTACCAGCAGCGATGAACCTCTGAAGATCCAGAGCTACCAGGGCAGCAACCGTCGCCCCATAAATCCCGGCCACTGGTTCTGGGAGAGTGATCCCTACTTTAAGATGGCAATGATCTACCAGACCCCACACTTTGTAAATGATATTAAGCATCTGGACGAAATCGTAACCATGCCTGAAACTGAGGCAGAAGGTATTCTGTCCTTTGCCCATATCCCGATCTACCGTGCAGGCGAGGAAAGCCTGGGGGTATTGTCGGTTTACTCCACTTCCATAGTGGGGCTGTTTACAGAGGAGTTTGTAAACCTGCTTTCCAGCCTTACCGGACAACTGGCCCAGGCCGCCCGTCTGGTAAGTGAAATCCAGGCCAAAGAGCGGGAACGAAAAGGCAAGGAAGCGGCATTACTGGCCAATGCCAGGGTTAAGCGGGATATGGAGATTGCAGAACAGATCCAGCTTTCGCTGCTGCCAGACAAGCCGCCGCAGATTTTTGGGATTGAGCTGGCCGGACGTTGTTATCCGGCTGCCCATGTTGGTGGTGATTATTATGATTTCTTACAGCGGGATGAAAATACAATTGATCTGCTGATTTCAGATGTGTCCGGCCATAGCGTTGGTGCCGCACTGATTATGGCTGAAATGCGTACTCTGTTGCGGGCAAAATCCAGTCTGGCGGTCAGCCCGGCCAGCATACTTGAGATTCTCAACAATCAGCTTTATGATGACCTGACCAGATCAGAACTGTTCATCACTATGTTCTATGCCCGTTATAATGCTGCAACCGGTCGCCTGACCTACTCCAATGCCGGCCATAACAAGCCGCTTGTCCACAGAAAAGGCGAGGAAAGCTGCATAGAACTGGATACCGATGGTATGATTCTTGGAATTTTACCTGAAGTCTTTTACGAAGAGCGTTCCATCAATCTTCTGGATGGTGATACGCTGCTGTTTTACACAGATGGTATTCCTGAGGCATCTGATAAAAGCGGCAACCTGCTTGGCACCGAAAGAGTCTGTCAGCAGTTGTCCGGTTACAGTAGCTTGACAGTTGATGAAATAGCTGATTCATTTTTTGAGCTGGTAAAATGGTATACCCAGAGTGATGTTTTGCAGGATGATCTATCTATGGTGGTTATGAAAATAACAACCTAGTTTCCATCTGGAAAAGGGGCTTTTCCCCCCTGGCTATGTCAATCTTCGGTTTTGTTTGTGCGGCGTACTTAATGTACGCCTCCGCATAATACCTTGATTTCCTTGCCAGAAGAAAAAAAGCCACTCTTTCCAAAGCGGAAACCAACACTTAAAGGAGGCTGCAATGAATCTTAAAATGGAAGAAAAAGGACAAGTGGTTGTGTTGCAGGTGGATGAAGAACGTCTTGATGCCCACAATTCAGAGACACTAAAGCAAGAACTGGCCAGGCTGTTTGCAGAAGGTAAGGCAAAGGTGCTGGTGGATCTGCAACCAGTACGCTTTATTGACAGCTCTGGTCTGGGGGCATTGGTTTCCGGCTTTAAAAACGCATCATCCCGTCAGGCTTCCCTAAAGCTGTCCGGCCTGCAAAGCCAGGTAAAATCCATGTTTGAACTGACCAGACTACACCGTGTATTTGATACTTACGAAACCATACAGGAAGCAACAGACGCATTCTGATCTTTGCTTGATCAGCCAGAGAGCAGGAGATTGCCAATGTACAAAACACAGATAGAGTTGCAGCTTATCGTGCCCAACCAGACCCGTTATTTAAGTCTGATAGGCCGCATTGGTGAAGAGCTTGCAAAGCAGTTGCAGCAGTATCAGGGCGACCGTGAGGCTCTGGCCAGCAACATAAATCTTGTTCTGACCGAGGCCACTGTAAATGCCATCCGTCATGCCAATGCCAGTGATCCCGATGAAGAGGTCAAAATCAGAATCACCCTTACCGATGATGACATGCTGTTACAGGTCTTTGATCATGGAAAAGGATTTGATCTGGCAAGTATCACCGATGATCTGCTGGAACAAGCCACAGAGCTTGAATGTCATGGTCGTGGAGTACAGATTATGCGGGCTTTGATGGATTCTGTGGTATACCGTCCGGTGCAAGGCGGCAATGTGCTGGAAATGCGTAAAGATCTCAGAAGTGCGGTTAAGCCGCCAAACTGCTACGGATCCTGATAACCTGTCCACCGGCCATCATTACAGCAGACTTCCCACCCCTGACCTGATCTACGCAAGGTGTCCGGCAAAACCGGCACCTTGCCCCTTCCCTCAGGCATATCAATCACAAAATGCGGAATAGCCAGACCAGACAGCCGGCCCCTTAAAGAGCCGATCAGCTCCCGCCCCTGTTCAAGCGGAGTGCGAAAATGGGCAGTTCCCTGCACCAGATCCATCTGATGCAGATAATAGGGCCGTACCCTCATCTTCAACAGCCCCCTGAACAGCTCCTGCAACAGCTCTGGCTGGTCATTCACCCCCCTTAACAACACCGTCTGATTGCCCAGTTGAATCCCTGCATCTGCCAGCATACTGCACGCCCTGGCAGACTGCTTGGTCAGCTCTTGTGGATGATTAAAGTGAGTATTCAGGTACAGCGGGTGGTGTTCTGCCAGCATACGACATAATGAAGGTGTAATCCGTGCTGGCTCTGTAACCGGCATCCTGCTGCCAATTCTGATCACCTCTACATGGGAGATTTTACGCAGTCGTGACAATATCCCGTGCAGTGCATCATCTGGCAACAGCAGCGGATCACCGCCGGACAGCAGAATATCATTCAAAGCCGGGTTGGCAGAGATATACTCTATGGCAAGATCAGGATCAAAGTTACAGGCAGTTTTACCCACCTGACGCTTACGCATACAGAAACGGCAGTATACCGAGCAATGGTTGGAAACGAGCAGCACAGCACGATCAGGGTAACGGTGAATCAGGCCAGGTACGGGGCTTAAACGTTCCTCATCCAGTGGATCAGGCAACTGTGCGGCATCATTCAGCTCTGCCTGGGATGGAACTGCCTGCAACCAGATCGGATCATGGGGATCTTTAATCAGGCCGGCATAATAGCTGCTGATTCTGAAGGGGTACTGACTGGCAGTTTCCTCAAGCAAGGTCAGGTTGTATTGAAAACGTTCAGCAAGCTCTTGCAGAGAAACGGTGGGAAAATGAATCAACGGGCAATCACCTTAATGAACCTGGCCAGGTAGTCAAGACCAGACCAGACCGTCAGCACAAAGGCGATCCAGTAGAAAAACAGACCGGCATTATGCATATTTACGGTCAGCAGAGGATGGGCAATACCAAACAGCCAGTTGTAATCATAGTGCAGTAACAGCCCGATAATGGCGGTAAGCTGGAAGATGGTTTTGTACTTACCCAAGTCTGAAGCCTGGATCACAATCCCTTCTGTTGAGGCAATGCTACGCAGGCCGGTTATGATGATCTCGCGGGCCAGGATGATAAACACAGACCAGGCCGGAACACGGTCAAAGGGCAGCATCATCACCAGGGCAGCGGTAACAATCAGCTTATCGGCCAGTGGATCAAGGAATTTGCCAAAGATGGTCTCAATCCCCATCCTGCGGGCCAGGTGACCATCAAACCAGTCTGTTGCCGAGGCCAGTGCAAAGAACCAGGCTGCCCAGAAACCGTTTTCATAGGTGGGTGACAGCATAAAGAACATCATGATCGGGATGCAGGCCACCCTGAACATGGTGAGCAGATTGGGGGGATTAAAAACAGGATGATATTTCTTGGTCATGTTCATCACATATAGGACAAAACCCGACTGACATAGGTACGGGTCTCTTCAAAAGGCGGTATACCGCCATATTTGGCAACATTGGATAATCCGGCATTATAGGCAGCCAACGCAAGGGAGACATCTCCCTTAAAAGTATCCAGCAGAAATTTCAGGTAGCGTACACCACCATCAACATTCTGGCCAGGATCAAAACGGTCAGCAACCTGAAGATCCTTTGCGGTTGCTGGCATAAGCTGCATTAAACCACCGGCACCGGCCCGTGAAACAGCTTTGGGATTGTAACCGGACTCGGCACGGATAACTGCCCTGATCAGGGGAGCACTGACACCGTACTTGGCAGATGCTGCTGCAATCAGCGGTTCAAACTCAGCCGGATTCCCATAGGCAGCCTTAAAACTGGTACGTAACTGTTTATCACGCTTCAGATCCCTCATAAAGATTTTGAACTTCTTGTGGGTCGGGGTATCTGTAAAATGCAGCACACCCTCTTCATCTTCATAGCGGTATATATCCGCATCAACCGCCTTTGGAATTGAAAGGCCCGGCAACAGCAAAAGGGCACAACAAAGAAGCTGTACCCTGATAAAACTGTTATGAAGCAGAAAACTCAACATGGGTATCTACATAAAGGGAAAATAATCAGCTTTGTCAAGCTGAAACATGGTTATCAGTAAAAGCTTCGCTGAATAAAATCTTAAGTAGTAAAAATTAAAAGGCTGTCCGCAGTCTTGCAGGGCGAAACTACTTGCCATGCTGGGGTTTTACAGACGCATTGAGCAGCCTTTGTACCTGTGCAATTGTGGTTCCTGGAAGCTTGATATTCAAAGGTTCCGCAACATTAATGAATAATTCGAGACTCCATTTCCAGGACTCATAATATGCGGAACATAGCTGATCAGGATTGATACCGGCTGTGCATGTCATATAGCGTTTGTATGCAGATGTTGAAATATCCTTTTCCAATGCACGCGAGGGTGTTGGCCAATGATCTGTTGCTCCTTCGAGAATACGGACCAGCTTCAGAAGATTTTCATGGACCTTACTTAGCAAAGCCCAGGCACGAGCATACTCTCCCCGCTGGAGAAGATTGGCACCAAACAGCATCAGACTGATGAGGTTAAGTGACAGCCCTTCCACAAGTGATGCACCTTGACGTATCGGAGGCCCACCCACAAGCAGACTGGCATATTGCGACAACTCGCCGGATCGATCCAGCAAAACAGCCGCATCAAGCGATGGAAACCATCCGTAGCCTTGCCAGGTGGCAATGATCGGTATATCTGATCTGTGCATAAAATGGAATTCACCACGAATGCCGTTTTCAAAGAGTGCTGTGTAATGGCCAAAGTCATCCGCAAAGTAAGCAGCAACCGGACTGAATGCATTAAGCCATGTACGCTGATCGAAACGCTCTAACAAACCATCCTCAATGAACACAGCAAATTCAATATCAGAAAACGTGTCACCCTCTCCGATAGCAAACGAACCGAACATTAATGCTGCGACAATTTGCGTTTTCCTTTGACAAGCTTTTTTGAAACACTCAATCATTTCCAGCTGAAGCATTGAAGCCCCCTTTGATTGAATCACTGATTTAATTGTGAGTTAGCTGCATAAGGGTCGGAATTATATGACACATGAAACCAACTTTTAAACGTATGACATGGGAGGGAGTGGACAATATTCAGGCAAATCAGTCTGTAGCGGGAAAATTGGGGTGGCCAGAGGGATTCGAACCCTCGAATGTACGAGTCACAGTCGTATGTGTTGACCGCTTCACCATGGCCACCATATTAAGATATAATGAGATATACAGGTAGGCGTGTACTGCTGTGTTGAAATTTACAGATGAATTTTGAATTTATACACCTATTATGGGCTTTAGTCAAGTTTTAATATTTTACATGCCTGATTTCAATGAATAACTTATTTCCAGTAGTTCTTCTCTGATCTGACTTAGAAGCTGTTTGTTATTATCTACAGCAGCGTCTTCTGAATCAATAAAATGCTTACGTCTGCCAGTTGCCAGTTTTTTTCTGACACCCTCTATGGTGTATTTTTCATGGTACAGGAACTGTTTTATCTGGCAGATCAGCTCTATGTCAGTACGGGTATACAGCCGTTGGCCAGAAGAGCTTTTCTCTGGAGTCAGAAAAGAGAACTCTGTCTCCCAGTACCTGAGGACAGAGGTATTAACTCCTGCAAGCCGTGCCACTTCACCTATTTTAAAGTAGGTTTTATCCGGAATATTCAGTTGCATTAAATCATGAAATCTTGCTTATTCTTCACCATTTATACTGCTCTTAAGCACCTGGCTGGGCTTAAAGGTGAGAATACGACGGGCTGAAATGGTAATTGCATCACCGGTTTGAGGGTTGCGACCGCGGCGATCTGCTTTCTGCTTGACAATAAAATTCCCAAAACCAGCTATCTTGATCTTATCACCTGTTTCCAGAGTGTTTTTCATGATTTCAAAGACCTGCTCCACCATTTCGGCTGATTCTTTTTTAGAAAGCCCAATGTTCTGATGAATACGCTCTACAATATCTGCCTTGGTCATAAAAACACTCCATAAATAAAACAAGCAAGCAACTTAAAGTCTGTTTTTTCAATCATCATTCTATAACATAGCAGCAGATATGCTGCAACCCACTTTTAAATCACCCGCAGAACTTACTAACCGCCTGGTTTGCAAACATTAAATCTGGATAAAAGCACCCCTGCCTTAAACCAGCAGGGGTGCTTTTAATTCTGATTCCACTAATATTCAGAGTTTATAGTTCTACTTGTACTCTGGCATCTCATCAAACTGAAGATACTGATAAATCAGCTCCTTCTTAGGCTCAACTTTCTCCTTGAAAACAGCCATGTACTCAGCAGGTGTTGGTAGTTTACCCATGGTGGCTGCAATGGCACCCAGCTCAGCAGATCCCAGGAACACCTTGGCACCATCCCCTATACGGTCATCAAAGTTGCGGGTTGAGGTGGAGAATACATTGACACCATCTGGCACCCTGGCCTGGTTACCCATGCAGAGTGAGCAACCTGCAATTTCAATTCTGGCTCCAAATGCACTGTAGACAGAGAAGTAAGACTCATCCTTCAGCTTGTTCTGATCCATACGGGTTGGCGGACAGATCCAGGTACGCACGCATGGATTAAATTTGGAACCACGCCAGATCTCGGCTGCTGCACGGAAGTGACCGATGTTAGTCATACATGAACCAAGGAAGATGTCGTTAATGGCTGTACCGGCAACATCGGAGAGCAGCTTGACATCATCAGGGTCATTGGGGCAGGCCAGGATCGGCTCTGTGATTTCAGCCAGATCAATCTCAATTACATCGGCATAGGCACCGGTTTCAACGGCATTTTTGTCTGCCTCAAGCAGTTCCGGCTTGGCCAGCCATGCGTTAACCGCATCAATCCGGTTTTGCAGGGTATTGGCATCCTGATAACCATCGGCAATCATCTTTTTCATCAATGCCACGTTTGAACGGAGGTATGTGGCAACAGATTCCTTTGAAAGCTGTATGCAACCAGCAGCGGCGGAACGCTCGGCAGCGGCATCGGTCAGCTCAAAGGCCTGTTCAACGGTCAGGTCCGGCAGACCTTCCATCTCAAGGATACGACCGTTAAACACGTTGATCTTGTTCTTCTTAGGTACTGTCAGCTTGCCTTGCTTGATGGCCCAGTAAGGAATGGCGTTTACAACATCACGCAGTGTGATACCAGGGTTCAGCTTGCCTTTAAAACGGACAAGGACTGATTCCGGCATGTCAAGCGGCATGAAGCCCATTGCCCCTGCAAATGCCACCAGGCCAGAGCCAGCGGGGAAGGAGATACCGATCGGGAAACGGGTGTGTGAATCGCCACCAGTACCAACGGTATCGGGCAACAGCAGACGGTTCAGCCAACTGTGGATAACACCATCACCTGGCTTGAGTGGTACGCCGCCACGCTCTATGATGAAGCTTGGCAGGTTCTTGTGCATTTTAACATCCGCAGGCTTGGGGTAGGCTGCGGTGTGGCAGAAGGACTGCATGAACATTGGGGAGAGGAATTTGAGACAGGCCAGCTCTTTAAGTTCATCAGCAGTCATTGGGCCAGTGGTATCCTGTGAACCAACAGTGGTCATCTTTGGTTCACAGGCTGTACCAGGCAGAACACCGGTGACACCGCAGGCTTTACCAACCATCTTCTGTGCCAGGGAGTAGCCCTGATCTGCCTTTGGCTGTGGGTTGACCGGCTTAGTAAATACATCGGTCTCACCCAGACCAAGGGCTTTACGTGCCTTATCAGTCACAGAGCGACCAATGATCAGCGGAATCCGGCCACCAGCACGGAACTCATCGGCAATTGTATTGGGAGCAAGGCTGAAGGTGGAGATCACCTCTCCCTTGTCATTGCTGATTTCACCTTTAACAGTGTTTATGGTGATAATATCGCCGTCGTTCATCCTGGTAACATCGGCCTTGATCGGCAGGGCACCTGAATCCTGGGCAGTGTTGAAGAAGATCGGTGCGATAACTCCACCAATAATCACGCCAGCGGTTTTTTTGTTTGGTACAGCAGGAATATCCTGGCCCATATGCCAAAGTACAGAGTTACAGGCTGATTTACGGGAAGAGCCAGTACCTACAACATCACCCACAAAGGCAACCTGATTGCCGGCAGCACGCCAGTCAGCTATATCCTTCAGGCGGTTGGGGAAGCGGGTTTTACCCATAGCCAGGGCATGTAACGGAATGTCTGGACGGCTCCAGGCGTCACCAGCAGGGGAAAAATCATCGGTGT
Source organism: uncultured Geobacter sp. (assembly GCA_964600635.1). Classification (GTDB taxonomy): domain Bacteria; phylum Desulfobacterota; class Desulfuromonadia; order Geobacterales; family Pseudopelobacteraceae; genus Trichlorobacter. The sequence goes on from CAZRKG010000020.1 coordinate 15,265, forward strand.
TAATTTCACCCTCTACCTTGAAAACCTTGACCTTGATGTTCTCAGCCACACCTGGACGTTTGGTAAACCACTCAGCATCAGCCCAGGATTGCAGAACCTTTTTTGCAGATGCGTTGGAGCCTGCAAGCTCTACAACCTGATTAAAGCCTTCATATACAAGTGTCAGACCAGAAAGAGCTTTTGCTGCTTCATCAGCCAGTTCAGCATCTTTCAAAGCCTCAATCAGAGGTGCCACGTTATATCCGCCAATCATGGTACCAAGAATACGAACCGCATCCAGTCTGGAAACAAGCGGGGATTTCTTGCTGCCTTTCAGAATCTCAGCCAGGAAGCCAGCCTTAACCTCAGCAGCCGGATCAACACCTGGAGAAACACGTTCTTTCAGCAGATTAAGTAAAAAATCCTCCTTACCAGCCGGTGGAGCTTCCAGCAGTTTACAAAGTGCAGAAGTCTGCTCCGGTGTAAGTGGCAAAGCCGGAATACCCTGTGCAGAACGCTCTGCCTCATGGGCCAAATATGCTTCGATCATCGTACAACCTCCTTGTTTTGATAGGTACTTATAAGTACGTTGTTAACTGCAAAACGTCATATTGTATACAATCATTATTGACTGATGTCAATCTTTGGCAACCCTGCCTTGACAACCTTTAGCAGCTTTAATAGATATAGATTTATCAATAAGCATGGCTTTTCAGATCAACGAGGCAATTGAGCTTTTAGCATCATTTCAGGATGCAACTACCACAAAAAAAGGAGAATCAGACAATGAGTATGTTTTGTTACCAATGCCAGGAAACAGCCAAGGGAACCGGCTGTACAGTAGCAGGTGTCTGCGGTAAAAAAGAAGACACTGCCAACCTTCAGGATCTGCTGATTTATACTGTAAAAGGTCTTGCAGTTGTCGCATCAGAGGCTAAACAGCAAGGCAAGCTGGATAAAGCCACCGGACTGTTTATATGCCAGGCACTTTTTGCCACCATCACAAACGCTAACTTTGATAACAGCAGAATCATCACCTTGATCAAGGAAACCATAGCCAAACGTGATGCCCTCAAGCAAGCCATTGGCTTCAGCAGTAGCCTTGACTGTGTAAACTGGAACGGCAGTGAGTCAGAGTTTGCAGCCAAGGCCGCATCTGTAGGAATCCTGGCCCAGGAGAATGAGGATGTTCGCTCCCTGCGTGAACTGCTTATCTACGGACTGAAAGGAATGGCAGCCTATACTGATCATGCTGCTGTGCTTGGTTTTGAAAAGCCTGAAATTTACGAATTCATGATCTCTGCCCTGGAATCCACCACCAAGAATCTGTCTGTAGATGAGATGGTTGGTCAGGTACTGAAATGCGGTGAGTTGGGTGTAACTGCCATGGCACTGCTTGATGAAGCCAACACCACAACCTATGGTCATCCTGAGATCACAAAAGTCAACATCGGTGTAGGCAATAATCCTGGTATTCTGATCTCTGGCCACGACCTGCGTGACATGGAAGACCTGCTTGAGCAGACCGCTGGTACTGGCGTGGATGTTTACACCCACTCTGAAATGCTGCCAGCCCACTACTATCCAAAATTCAAGAAATACCCACACTTTGCAGGCAACTATGGTAATGCCTGGTGGATGCAGGACAAAGAATTTGCATCATTTAACGGCCCGATACTGATGACCACCAACTGTATTGTTCCTGTTAAAGATGCTTACAAAGATCGTATCTACACCACCGGTATGGCTGGCTGGCCAGGTGCGGCACATATTGCCGATCGTCCTGCCGGAGGCCGCAAAGATTTTTCTGCCATCATAGCTCAGGCCAAGACCTGCCCGCCACCAACCCAGATTGAACAGGGCGAAATCGTAGGCGGATTTGCACACAATCAGGTTATGGCATTGGCTGATAAGGTTGTTGATGCTGTAAAGTCAGGTGCAATCAAGCGTTTTGTAGTTATGGGCGGATGTGACGGTCGCCATGCCAGCCGCAGCTACTTTACAGATATAGCCCAGAATTTACCTAAAGATACCGTAATTCTGACTGCTGGTTGTGCCAAGTACCGCTACAACAAGCTGGATCTTGGTGACATTGGAGGCATACCACGGGTACTGGATGCTGGCCAGTGTAACGACTCCTACTCCCTGGCTTATATTGCACTGCAACTGAAGCAGGTCTTTGGCCTTGATGATATTAATGATCTGCCGATTTCCTATGACATTGCCTGGTATGAGCAGAAGGCTGTAATTGTTCTGCTGGCACTGCTTTCACTGGGTGTCAAGCATATCCGCCTTGGTCCCACACTGCCAGGCTTCCTCTCACCCAATGTTGTCAAGGTACTGGTTGAAAACTTTGACATCAAGCCAATCGGCACTGTAGCTGATGATCTGACTGCCATCAACGCTGGCAAGTAATCATCTGACAACATAAGTAGTAAACAGAAAATCGGAGGGTAAAATTACCCTCCGATTTTCTTTGTACATCCAGGTAAAAAGTAAAATCTCAATCATCCCAACGCAAAACGCACCATCACATATTTATTGTGATGGTGCGTTTTGTTATATGCACTAATTTAAATTGTTCTCAGGTAATCAATGTCAATGCAGATGTTGATTATCTGGTAACAAAACTAAAGCTGCCAGACCATTTATCATAACTGTTGCTCTTAACCCCATTTCTCTGGCTGGCCTGATATGAAGCAGCACCTGGTCTGATCATAATGGTGACATTGCCACCCTGCTCAGGTGTAATCAGACCAGCATGTACAGCGGCCAGACAGATGGATGAATCATCTGTGTACAGGTCAGTACCCCAAAGCCTGCCACTATAGCTGCCACCAGCAGGACAGTAATATGAAACCTGTTCACCATTCTGCCCCCGTAATGAATTGGCCTGGGTTGTCCAGTTGATGGTTTTCACCTCTGAAAAAGGTTGTCGGCCCTTTTGCACAACCAGGCTGTCAGCACCTTTGGAGTAACCAGTTGACCGTTCTTGCACAAAACTAAAGCTGCCAGACCATTTATCATAACTGTTGCTCTTAACCCCATTTC
>CAZRKG010000020.1:18394-24307 GCA_964600635.1 uncultured Geobacter sp.
TCAGTACCCCAAAGCCTGCCACTATAGCTGCCACCAGCAGGACAGTAATATGAAATCTGTTCACCATTCTGCCCCCGTAATGAATTGGCCTGGGTTGTCCAGTTGATCTGCTGTGTTGCAGATGCTGTTCCAATGAAAACAGACAGTAAAGAAACCAATAAACCATAAAAAATAATCCGTTTCATAATCAACTCCATCTGCTTGTAAAAAACCATGCCTATACTCAGCCTGTGCCAGTTATACACTATTTTTTCTTTATACCCAATGCGAAACGCCCCATCACATATATCTTCCGCAGTTGTTAATGGGCCTTATCCAGGGTGGTAAGCATCATCTTTTTATGGTACTTCTTCTGGCCCGCCATGATCAGATCATACATCTGACAGGCACTGTTCCTGATCCGGTTGGCCAAGTTATCAGGTTGAGGTATGGTAGTGCTGCCGCCCTACCCTACAATCTTACAAAATACAGGCCGGCCGAGCAGAAACATAACTGCTAACATTAGCTCGCTCGTTAGTCAGGGCAACTGCCAAAACCCCCGCAGAGGCACCGTGATTCCAGTCACCCCCGACAAGCGGGAGACGCTCGCCGCTGTTCTTAATCCAGATGTTATCCCCGCCAAGTCCCGTAGCCACCACCGGATAGAGGCAAAGCATTTTAGCGATTGGAGGTACGTTCAACCCTGTTTTCTTGTCCATCCCCTCGAAACTGTTTTTAGTGTCGTATTCATTGCCAGTGGTGTTGACGATGGTATCTGACAGGATGGCGGTGTTGGTGCCTGGGCCTGCGGCGGTAGAGCAGTCATACTTTAATGTACCAACAGTTCCAGGTGCAACCAAATCCCCAGTGGCAGCGGAGATGGCCTGCCAGAGCGGGCTGGTGCCTGAGACGTTTTTGGTGTTATCCGCCGCATCGTTGTTCGGCAGAATCTGAATCTCACCGTTGTTAAGACGCAGGCCAGTGACCCATTCCCAGGTGTTGCCGCAGAGATCTGCAATGCCGTTACTATGGCCGTTGTGATTCCAGGAATCAGGGCCAGATCCGGTCAGGGTAATCCCGGAGCCGGTGGTATTTCCCGGGGCACCATTATCGTGACGCCGACCGGTTTCCCAAGGGCAGGCATCAGACTTGCCCCAGTTGGTATTGCCCCGTGGCATAAAACCGTTTTTCCAACACCAAAGTGCAATTGCTGACCGCTCGGCGTTGGTCATTATATGCCAACCCTGTCCATTTTTAGCGGCCCTGGCAAGACATGTGTCAAAGTTTATCTCCACAGTCGGCCTTACATTGGGAATGGAGAGCAGATAACCGTCCAGATCTGCCCCCTGGAACTGACCGATGAATAACTCGCTCTTCTCAACACCGTTGACGATGAACGCCGGGTGTGTACCAGTTCCCAGACTGGCATCAATGTCTTGCAGTTGGAACCTGGGGATGATGTGCATGTAGCACGGATGCTTGCCTGCGGTGTAAAGTACGGTACAACTCCCTCCGGTGGCAGACTCTACGCTCGCTCTGAGGTTGTCCTTAGTAAAGATGGTCGGCATGATTTTTCCTTTCAGGCTCTGGGCCAGAGGGTTATTTTAATGCTGTTGGGATCAAGCGGATCAACCACCTGCACCTGGGTGGGATTGCCGTCTGCCTGTGCGTGACAGGCAGACAGGCTGGCCGAGTCAGCAGGACAAGATACCGCAGCAAGTTATTCGGCATACGATCACAGATCGCAATATGAATAATCGGCAAGCCGGAACCATAGAAAGGAATAAGAAGGATAGAAATTTACTTTTCGGAGCAAGTTCTATATTACCAAACAAAAATGTGTAAGTGGATTTAGTTTTTCGGAAAAAATCTATTTTCTAAAGTGCTTAAGCCTTTCAGCACTAATAATAACATGTTTTTGAGAAGATGGAATCTTTACGGTCGGCTTTTTGATTCGTGTTTTTAAACGCAAAATGCCCCACCACGAATAATTAGTGATGGAGCATTTTGTTATTAACTCTGGCAGCGTACTGCTTTCCCACACAGCTACCCGTGCTGTATCATCTGGCCTGAGTGGCTTAACTTCCGGGTCAGGGACGGGAACTGGCGGACTCCCTCGGTATAACCCAAAGTTACACTTGTTAAGGAGCGAAACTCCTGTCGTTTTTAATGATACAGATTATTTACGCATCTTTCTTGGTAACGCTTGCGGTTATATCAACAACAGAGCCTTCCTTCTCAAATCGGTACAGTGCGGTTGTGTCCTTACCAGCCGTGTCGCTTGTTGTCACTACTGCAAAGGTGCGGGTAGCAGAAGCATCGGTGTTGTGGTCTATCCAGGTACCGGAGTTCAGGTAACGTTTACCACCGTTGGTTTCACGATGCGAAGGCACGTGGGTATGCCCGAACACGACCACCTCCACTTTTGCTTCAGATGGATTTTCCAGATAATTAGCCTTGGCCCTGACAAAATATGATTCGGGGAACGCAGGGGGGACGACAGCTCCGACAACCGATGTCGAAAACGGGGATTCGGGAACCTTTACTTTGTTCACTACCTGACGTTCAGCCCAGGTAGTTTGAATGTTCTTGAACAGCTTTGGTGCTGAAATAAACCTCTTGCCAGTACTGTCGGTCTGTATTGCCGGATAAAAATCCTTGTAGCTGTAATCGCCATTGAATCCTGAGATTCGCATTTTGAATATCTTCATTTCCGCATCGAAGTACTCACTCTCGTAGGGCGTCATCCGGTTTGATATGTTACGGAGGATGGTGTGGTATGTATAAGCTCCCTGTTGATCGTCGATGCCGGACTCTGCGTTGATCGCCATGAAATCCGCATCCGTAATCTCTGGCAGATTCTGTGGAACCGCCGGTTTCCCTTCCAGCACCCAGGTTGCCGCATAGCGGGCATAAAAATAACCGGCAGGCAGGATGGTATTTCCTGGGTTTCCGCATAACTCCTCATTGCTGATGGTATCAGGTGCGGAAAAAACATCATAGCGATGGCCATGCTCGATGACGATCTCGTTACGATCACCGGTATAATAGGCACCAAGCCCCTGGGGATCCCCAGCACTGGCATCACCGCTGGCCTGAACCAGGCGGGGGATCGCTTCTTGCAGTACGCTTGCCTTCAACGTCAGATCATGATTTCCAGGCACATAGACCAGCTTTATTCCGCTGGCGATTACCTTATTCAGTTCGTTGAACACCTCCTGATTGTTAGCAATCACGTCACGGTAGAACTGATCCTGATCACTGTAAAGGGGGTAATAGTAGACAGGCAGGAACCATTCATCCAGAAAATCTCCGGCAATCACCAGCTCCCGCACATCTTTGGTATTTTGCAGGCATTGCAAAAACCTGATGAGCGGCGGACGGTTCTCCAGGGTTTCGGTATACCTGTCATCGATGCCGAGATGGAGATCGCTTATGATGACTATTTTGTCCCTTGAGCTGCCGGCCTTCCATAAAGGTGCGGCACCGGAACCTGAATTTGACCCACATCCGACAGTGTGCAGTGCCACAAAACATGCACCTGCACCAAGAGCTTCAATAAATTTCCTTCGAGAAATATCCATGGTGGCCCTCCGATAACCCAATATTGTTGGTTAAATTCCAGTCCTGATAATATCAAGACAAAAAGAAAAATGAACCCATACACTTACAAGACTCATTTTTACACTTAAAAATATATAGTACTTAAACAACTCCCGACAAACGGAAATGTCCCTGCTCTCACACCAGAAGACGCACCCTAAAAACACTGTTTTTGATTTTATACAACAGCTCTCCGTCATATTTTTTTGCAAAGGCAACCACGCTCTTGCTGCCGATGCCGTGACCTTCATCGCAGGCGACCGGATAGCCGCTTTCGTCAAGCATGATCTCTCCTGCACAGGGGTTTTCCATTTCCAGCAGCAGCCGTCCCGCACTCCGGCAGGTGAAGCGGATATATCGAGCTTTGTTTTCCGGCAAACGTTCACAGGACTGAATGGCATTTTCCATCAGGTTTGAAACCACCATGGAAAGCTCCAGTGCGTCCACAGCCATGTTACTGGGAATATCCAGTGTAATTTCCGTCGGTATGCCTGCCTGCTCCGCAATACTTGCATAATGGCGTACAGCTGCATTTACGGCGGGGTTCTCACAGTAAATCCTGCTTATTTTGGGAGCAGCCTGATTTTGATGTTGCAGCAACGCAACAGCCTCTCCGGTATGTCCCTGCCACAGAAGATCCAGAAGCACATTGTTGAAATGGCGGCGGTCATGGGCGGTGTGGCTGTTCTGGGTCGACACATCCTCCATTAGTTTAAGCCTTTCCGACATACCATCAGCCGCTAATTGAAGATATTCCCGTTCTGCCTGTATAGCCTGATTTTCTGCACGTATTGCATAATGTCTTGTTATGGTTCCAAGAGAGTGGATTATGGCAACATATACAGATAAACCCAGAATAATAAGAAGCAAAAGAGGTAAGTAGTTATTGGTCAACGTATCTCTGATGTCACCCCCGAAAAAATACCCTAAAAAGCACATAAAGAGAGCGGCAATGGGCAGTATGTAGATATGCCAGTAGTCAAGTACATTGCGGTACAGTCCAGATACCCACTTGCGGAAGACTATGATAACAACCGAAAACAGGATAAGGCGTAAATAAACATTGCCATACACAGGGTCAGGGAAAATGTTTCTAAAGAAGTAACTTAAAAACACCACTGCGGCATATATGTTAAGCATAGTTATATAGCTGAAGCACCACTGCATGATTCTGTCGGCAAAGAGAGGTTTCAGGACAATACCGATAACAATCAGCATCGCAAGGTCAACGTAAAATACGGCGGTGTAATTACCGGTACGATAAAAGTAATAGTTAGCACTGAGATTTCCAACCAGTATGACGGCTGTTGCCAAAACATAAACAACTCTACTTTTATATTTCGGCATTGCCATGGTGCAGAGTAACAATATCAGCATACTATCGGTGACGACCGCCCGCAGCAGGTCTGGAAAGTGCTGACTCATCTGTTCCCCCTCTTTGCCGCCAGGTAATCCATATAGGCATCCCGCACGGCGGGGTATCGCTTTGCCGCAATGGGAACAAGTTTACCGCCGTACAGAGTAAAGCTGTCCTTGGCGAAGCACTCCACTCGACGCATGTTGATTATAAACGAGGTGTGACATTGCAGAAAATGCCTGTCCTGCAAAATAAGCATGCAGTATTCTGAAAAACTCTCCCTGAAGGTACGGCTTTGCACAATTTCTCCATGTATGATACTAAAAATGACCGTGTGACTGCGGTATTCACAGCAAGCGATGTTCGGCAGCTTGATTACCCGCAGGCTGTCGGCAGTTTTTATGGTAAACGTCTGCTCATCGGCGGTGTCTGTTTTGGAGATGGCAAGGGTCAGAGTATCAAACAGTTGCTGCTTGTCGATCGGTTTAATGAGATAATTGATGGGGTTCGAAGCATATGCCTGCAAGGCAAACTGCGGTTCGGTGGTGGCATAGATGATCTGTGCCTCGCGGTCAAAGCGGCGGATTTCTTTGCCCAATTCCAGACCGTTGACCATGGGCATCACGATGTCCAGCAGGTAAAGATGAAAGCTCTCTGTCTCAATAGCTGTCAGCAGTGCATCAGGGTGGGAGAATCCTGTCACTTCGGCATCAAGACCGCTGATAGACAGGTACTGATGGGTCAGCGAGACAAGACTCCGCAAGTCATTCGGCATATCATCACAGATCGCAATACGAATCATCTGTAAGTAGGAAAAGCAATTTTAGATTTCATATATCCTGTGCCAGGAAGTCAAGTCCTTGCGGGCTTCTATGTAATGAGAGTAGGAGCAACACGGTAGTCATTCATAATCAGAAAGTTTCACTACAGAATCATTGGAGCACTTATACTACAAAATTACAATCATCCCAACG
>CAZRKG010000021.1:0-23755 GCA_964600635.1 uncultured Geobacter sp.
TGGAATTACCTTCCAGCAGGTGCAGAAGTATGAGCGTGGAGTAACAAAGGTTAACCTTATGAAGTTGCAGCAGTTGGCAGTTGTGCTGAAGGTTCCGCCAATGGTATTTTTTGATAATAATCCCTGTAATGCCTATAGCTTAACCCAGGATGAACAGGAACTGTTGAAGCATTACCGTGCAATCTGTAAAAAATCCCACCAAACCAGCCTGCTTGATATTGCGGCAGGACTATCCAGCATCAAACAATCCAGATAACCGATAGCTACAATTGCATGGCAGTGTTATAAGCTATCCGTTGATATAAAGAAAAGCCCCGCAGTATTAACTGCGGGGCTTTTTATGCTTGATAGCTTTTCTATTTTGGTTACTTCTTCTTGGCGGCTTTTACCTTAATATCCTTCAGGTTTTTTCCAGGAGTGAATTTTGCAGATGTCCTGGCGGCAATCTTGATTTCAGCGCCGGTTTGAGGGTTACGACCTTTACGGGCCTTGCGTGTAACTGTACTGAAGGTGCCAAAGCCGATCAGAGTCAGCTTGTCACCAGCCTTCAAGGTTGTTTCTGTTGCAGTAATAAAGGATGCCAGTGCTTTTTCTGCCTGGGCTTTGGTTATTCCGGCATCAGTTGCCATTTGTGCCACAAGATCTGCTTTTTTCATACTCCACTTACCCCCTGTTTTTTGTTTAAGGCCACGGTAAGAACCTGAAGCCAGTTGAATTCGTGATTGGATAATATCACCGATTTTTTATTTTAAAACACATAAAATCTGATTTTTTCACACTTTATCCACCAATCGGATTTTTCGTTTAAGGCCAGGGCATGGGCCTTAGGCCAGTTACATATTTTGGTTGGATAATATCACCGGTTTTTTATGTTGCAACAGTTTTATTTTACTTTACTTATTTTACGTGTATTTTTTTATGGCCTTGGCTGTTTGACAGTGTACAAATAGCAGCACTAAGAAACTGTTGACACGGGTTTGGCCTGGCAGTAAGTATGTTCTGATACAGCAAATATTGTCTATACGTTACATTATCTGGAGGATGAAAAATGCAGATTGAAGTGCTTCCATTATCAGCAGAGCAGATGAAGCAGAAAACAAGCGATGAAAGTAAACTTGGCTTTGGACAGAAATTTACAGACCGTATGTTTCTGGCAGAGTGGAAAACAGGTCTGGGCTGGCATAATGCCAGGATCAAGCCCTATGAGCCGTTTGTGCTGGATCCGGCCACCGCTGTTCTGCATTATGCACAGGAAATTTTTGAGGGCTTGAAGGCCTACCGCTGGGAGGATGGCAGGATAGCCCTGTTCCGTCCTGATATGAACGCCTGTCGTTTTAACCGCTCTGCTGCCAGGATCTGTATGCCGGAAGTACCGGAGGAGTTGTTTTTAAATGCAGTGGAACAGTTGGTAGCACTTGAAAAAGACTGGATACCCTCTGCACCTGGCACCTCACTTTATATCCGTCCGGCCATGATTGCAGTTGATCCCTATCTTGGTGTCAAGCCTGGCGAGCATTACTACTTCTTTATCATTCTGTCGCCAGTTGGTGCTTATTATGCCGCAGGTTTTAATCCGGTCAGTATCCTGGTGGAGGATAAATATGTCCGTGCAGTACCAGGGGGTACCGGCGATGCCAAGACCGGCGGCAACTATGCCTCTTCTCTTAAAGCTGGTCTTGAAGCCAAGGAAAAAGGTTTTGATCAGGTACTCTGGCTTGATGGTCGCGAGCAGCGTTATATAGAAGAAGTTGGTGCCATGAATATGTTCTTTGCCTATGGCAAGCAGATTGTGACTGCTCCCTTGACCGGTTCCATCCTGTCTGGCATTACCCGTGAGTCTGTCCTTAAACTGGCTGCTGGCCTTGGCTACAGCGTTGAAGAGCGGATGATTGATGTTAATGAGCTGTTTTCTGATCTGCGTAGTGGCAAGGTGACAGAAGCCTTTGGCAGTGGAACAGCAGCGGTGGTAACGCCAGTGGGCAGATTGGGCTATAAAGATGAGGCTCTTACCGTAGGAAATGGTGGTGTGGGTCCGATTACGCAGCAGCTTTATGATACACTAACCGGAATCCAGACCGGCAAGTTGGAAGATCGTTACGGTTGGATCAGGATTCTGAATGCTTAATATGGCTATGAAAAGCCACCGTCTGGTTTGTCTGTCAGAAGCGTTTAAGGGGCAGGGTAAGACAATGCCTGCTTTACTGTTTTTATGGATTTTATTCAGCCTTGCAGTAGCCGGTACTGCCCTGGCTGATGGTGATTACAGTGGTGATGAACGCTGTCCGGCCCCCACTGACTGGTCAAAATATTCAGAGCCGTACTTTCCGAGTCAACATCCCCATGAGTATCCCACCTTCCACAAGGCTGACTGGCCAGGCTGGTGTTGCTCTTACCAGCGGGAAGATGGTGTTGTTGTTCAATATGGCGATTGCCGCACACCACAGGAGCAGTGGTTGTCGGTTTTTGGTGGTGGCAACGGAGAGTCCAACTGAGCAGTACAAGACAAGGCAAGTCTGCTGCTTTCCAAATCAGTAAATACAGGTTATACTGTCAAGAATTAAAAACAGCCCCTGGCTGGAAATCAAAGCAAAGGAGATTTAAATGCCAAAGCGTCTTGAAGTTTACAAATGTCAGCATTGCGGTAACATTGTTGAGGTAATGCACGGTGGTGGTGCCAACATTGTCTGCTGTGGCGAGAACATGCAGTTGCTGGTTGAAAATACCGTTGATGCATCCCAGGAAAAGCATGTACCTGTAATTGAGCGTGGTAATGGTACTGTTACTGTCAAAGTAGGTGCAGTGGATCACCCGATGGAAGAAAAGCACTACATTGAGTGGGTAGAGCTGATCGCAGATGACAAGGTATATCGTCAGTATCTGGTACCTGGCCAGGCACCTCAGGCCACATTCAACATAACAGCAGACAAGTTGATTGCCCGTGAGTACTGCAACCTGCATGGTCAGTGGAAAACCGAAGGCTAGTCAGCCAGAGGTGTTTCAACCACGTAGTAGCTTAAAACATAATCCGTAACACTAAGCGGGAGCCATCGGTTCCCGCTTTTTACTGTCCGCTTTCTTTACAGCAACACAACCTTTTAATTCCAATTTCAGATCAAATATGGATTCAAGGCGGCGAGGAGATCGGCGACGAAGGCGTACACGTAGTACGTTGAGGAGCCGATAACGAGCCAACGAAGAAGACGCTTTGATATGGATTTGGAATAATGTATCATCGCTAACTATGAAACAGGCCATCATAAACCGCTACCTTTTGCGTGAAATAGCCTCAATATTTGTACTTGGCCTGACCATTTTCACCCTGGTGCTGCTGATGGGGCGTATGTTGCGTCTGATGGAGATGGTGGTTACAAATGGCATTCCACTGGTAACAGTAGCGGGCCTGATTGCACTGCTGATGCCATCCTTTCTGGTTATGACAATCCCCATGGCTACACTGCTGGCAGTTCTGCTGGCCTTTGGCCGCCTTTCCAGTGATAACGAAATTACCATCTTTAAAACCTGCGGCATCAGCCTGACAGCATTGTTGCCCCCTGTATTGCTGGTGGCTGCTTTGGCTGCCGTCACTACACTGTTCATCAGTGTAATTGCTGTTCCCTGGGGTAATACCGGATTTAAAAATCTTACTGCCGAGGTTGCCGGCAAATATGCTGCCACTGCCATCAGTGAGCGGATTTTTCGGGACGATCTACCTGGGATAGTGCTGTATCTGGATCATTTTGATGAAACCAGACGGGTTATGGATCGGGTAATGATTCAGGACAGTCGTGATGCAGAAAATCCACTTACAATCTTTGCAAAAAGTGGCCTGATCTCCTCTGATAATCCTGACGGATCTTTCAGGATTCTCCTGAAGGATGGCACAATCCACACCACCAATAAAAATGATTACCGGCTGATCTCCTTTGGTGAGTACCTCTTAACAGTGGTACCAGAAGTGACCGCACAACCAAAGCACTCAGAAAAAGATCTTGGTATCGCTGAATTACGGGACAGGATAGAGCACGATAACCCTGAACATAATGCCAGTCTGGTTACAGAGTTGCACAGTCGCTTTGCCTTTCCCTTTGCTGCCTTTGTGTTTGCTATCCTGGCTGTTCCGCTAGGGCTTTCCAACCGTCGTTCAGGCAAAGGTTCCGGCTTCACCATCAGCATTATAATTCTGCTGTGTTACTATCTGATGATGACATTTCTCCGCACCATGGCTGAAAAAGGACAATTTCCGCCTGTTCTGGCTGTCTGGCTGCCCAATGTATTCTTCCTTGTACTGGGTTTGGTGCTGCTCTGTCTGGCCAGCAGGGAGATTACCCTCAACACAGCCCTGGGCAGATTGTTACCGCTTAAAAAGGGCAGATCATGACAGGTGTAGCCGCCCGCTATATTGCCAGAACCTGGCTCAGTCTGTTTCTGCTCTGCCAGACCGGTTTTCTTACGATCTATCTGCTGATTGACTTTATGGAGAAGCTTGGCCGCTTTAACCGGCTGGGGGCTTCTGTAAGTTCTGTGATCCGTTTTTTCATTTATAAGCTGCCGGAAATGCTTGTACAGACCATTTCCTTTGCTGTTTTGATGGCTACTCTGCTGGCTCTGGGGCTGCTCTCCCGTAACAGTGAACTGACCGCCATGCGTAGCTGCGGTTTCAGCATTGTCAGGATAGTTAGTCCGATTCTGCTGCTGGGAGCTTTGTTAAGCGGCCTGATGCTGGTGAATTCCGAGCTGCTTGTTCCGGCCAGCTATCAGCGGATGGAGTACATAGATAAGGTTGAGATCAGAAAACAGGGGATAGATACTTTTTTCCGTAAGAATAACATCTGGTTTCGTTCCAACGACCTGATTCTGCAAGCCAGGATCTTTGATCCCCAGACACAGATTCTGAAAGGATTGACCATCTGGGAGCTTTCACCAGAGATGCAGCCGCTTAAACGTTATGATGCTGAACAGGCTGTGCATGTTGAGGACGGCTGGGAGCTTCAACAGGTGCTGATCCGCAGTTTTGGCAGGCAGGTTACTGTCAGCAATGCTGCCAGTCTGGTGCTGCCGATTACATTGAAGGTGAATGACCTGAGGATACTGGATAACAGTGCTGATAACCTGAGCTTTGCCAAGTTGCGTGATTACGCCACCAGCCTGGAGAAGGGGGGCTATCCTGCAAGCCGCTACCGTACCATGATGCACTCCAAGCTGGCCATGCCCTGCGGTGCCTTTGTAATGGTGGTGCTTGGAATCCCATTTGCCCTTAAAACAGGCCGCAGCAGTGGTGCTGCCAAAGGTGTTGCAGCGGGTGTTGCCATCGGTTTTATCTATTTTGTAACCAATGCAATTATCCTGTCCTTTGGTAAAAGCGGTCTGCTGCCTCCCTTTGTTGCTGCCTGGGGTGCCAACCTGATCTTTATTCTAATCGGAATCTGGCTTGCGATGACGGTCAGACAGCAGTAGCAGGGCCGGCAGGAGCAGCAGAAAGGCCAGCACAATGGTGGTCATTCCCAGGGACATCACCGCTCCAATGCTGAAGACCCCCTGGTGATGAGCCACCATCAAGGCACCAAAGCTGAACAGAATGGTAATTGCATTCAGAAAAACCCCTTTGCCAGCACTGCTGGTTGCAACCTGAAGCGGAGATTCCTCACCCCTTAAATGCCGACTGATAATATAGATGGCAGAATCTATCCCCACACCCAACAGAAGCGGCATTACAATGATATTGGCCACGTTGAATTTAAGCCCGCAAAGCCACATGCCCCCTACCATCAACAGCAGACCTGCTGCCAGTGGAGTGATCCCCAGCAGGGCCGGACGGATACTGCGGAATGCCAGCAGCAGAACCACCACCATCCCGCCTGAGGCATATAAAAAAGCCTGTAAATATGATTTCTTTAAAATTTTGAAGGATTCATAAACACTGACCGGCTCACCGGTTGCATGGGGATCAACCGACTTGATCTGGTTGACAAACTCCGCCAGTGGCCCCTCTTCAAAAATCTCCTGAGCTGATACAACTTGCAACAACAACTGCCCATCATTTCCAATGAAGCGTTGCCTGAGCTGTTCAGGGATGTCAGCCCCGCTGATATAGTTTGCGTCCAGACTGGCTTTTAGCTGCTCCAGACGTGCTGGAAGTGGTGCAAACATACTTTCCTGCAATTCCCGCAGCATGGTAAGGGCATTGCCATCCTGTTCCTTTTCCAGCTCTGCAAAAAAACCATCCAGGGTTGTCAAAAAGGCAGCCACCAGTGTTGCCTCTGATTTGTCATCTGTCTTCAGCCTGTCTGACAACTGTACCACTACATCCCTGAACTCTTCAAAAGTGGCGGGCAACTCCATTACATAAAGGTTGTCTTCATATTCCACTGGTTGCATCTCTGCCAGCAGTTGTTTCATACGGCTGATTTCCGCCAGTTTTGCCTTTTGCTGATCCGGCACCAGTGTCAACATAGAAACCACATGGCTGACAGTTGGCAGAGCCTCAAACTGCCTGGTCAACTGTTCTACCTGGTCATTATCCCTGGCCAGGGATACGGCAAAATAACCTGAATTCTCTTTGCTTTTCATCAGCTTATAGGCGTACTGGACAGATTCCAGCCCCTTGGCCTGTAGATTAAGCATGTTGAAATCAAATGGTACCCTGGTGATAAGTAAGGCTCCGGTTATGGATAGTGCCGCTGTAGTGGCAACAATCAGTCCAGGGCGGGACAGGATCCTGCTTACCCAGGGATGTACGGTCTTGCTGTCGGCCTGAGTTTCGGGATTATCCGGCAGAGTATCCATTTTTATGGTTTTCCGGTGGACAAGGACCAGTGTTGCAGGTAACACGGTAAATGTGGTGATAAAGCAGATAAGCAGGCCGGCAGCGGCAATAATCCCCAGCTCGGCTATGCCACGGAAGTCGGTCAGCAGAAAGGTAAGAAAGGCCAGAGCAGTGGTGATAAAGGCCAGTAACACCGGACGCAGGTTAGAACTGAGTGCCTCCAGCAGAGTCTGCCTGAAGTCGCCATGTTGCAGTAGTTCCTGGTGACGTAGCACCACCTGAATGCCGTACTCCACCCCCAGCCCCAGCAGCATGACGGCAAAGGCCATGGAAAGTATGTTAAGATGCCCCACCAGCAAGGTAGCCATACCAAAGGCTATGCTGATGGCAACCAGCAGTGATGTCATGGCAGCCAGGGTGTTTTTGATGCCACGGAAGGCAACCAGCAAAAGGAAGGTAGTCAGTAAAAGCGACAGAACCGAAGCCTTGGTCATATCATTCATGCTGGTGGACATCTCTTCATATTCCAGAACCGGTATGCCGGTGATTCCTGCTGTCACCGTCCTGAATTCCTCTTTTTGCAGCAATATCTGCAAATCAGCCCTGATTTTTTTGATGGCCTGTTCAGCCG
The DNA here is from genome assembly GCA_964600635.1 of uncultured Geobacter sp. Taxonomy (GTDB): domain Bacteria; phylum Desulfobacterota; class Desulfuromonadia; order Geobacterales; family Pseudopelobacteraceae; genus Trichlorobacter. Next base: position 7,395 of record CAZRKG010000021.1, read on the forward strand.
GAACAAAGCTGTCCTCTTCTTTAAGTGGCCTGATGGCCAGCACCTGCTGCTTACCAGCAGTTTCCAGCATGGAAGGTTCCCCATCGGTTTTACCTGAAAAAAGAACATCCATTGAAAGCAGGTTGCCCTGGCCATTAAAATCACTGAAGCCTTTGTCCAGCAGTCCCAGCATAAAGGCCAGACCTTGCAGCTTGTTGTCCGATGGTTGTTGCAGATAATCCTCTATCTGTTCTGTCAGTGTTATGAACAGTGTATTGATGGACGGGTCTTCAGCCAGTGCAACTAAGGTTGGTGCAACTTTTGCGATGGTGGCACCCATTGTTTCAAGTTCAGCCAAAGGCATAAACAGCAGGCCGTTCTGACGGAAGTAATCCAGGCCGCCAGGGTAAAGTATATCCAGAAACAGCCGCTTTTCTTCGCTCAACCGCTGATAAAGTGCATCACTGAAACTGCTTACCAGGGCAGGATCATCTGATTCAACCACCACAGCGATCTCTTCCTGATCTCCAAAGGCGGCACGGTAAGCCTGATAATCATGCTGAAAGGCAGCATTGGCCGGCATCAGGTCGTCACGACCTGTTAAAAACTCCAGCTTTTGCCAGGTGTAGATAATGGAGACTGCGGATAAAAACAGTGCCACCAGCAAAACAGTACGGGGATGGCGGATAATTGCTTCAAAAAAACGGCTTGTAGACATTGATTACTCCAGAAAGTGCTGTTTTGGCCTGTTATTCAGGTTTATGTTTTTTCCAGGGGGCCAGAAACAAGTAGATGATAATCAGAAAGGGCAGGGCAGAGAAGGCTGCCTCAAAGTTGCCTGCAAAAAGTTGCCAGGTGGCGAAGGTAACGATTAAAATAGTGAAACAGATCAGAAAAATGGCGGCAGTTTTGTTCATAGGTCAGAATTCCGGTAAAAATTTGATCATTTGTATGTAGTTTACATGAAAATGGGATTGTTGGCAGACCACTACTTTTCAAACAGAAAATATTACTTGTTTTTGTAGTTTTGTGGAATATATTCTTTAAATTGTTTAGCATTATCTTTAGGAAAGTGAAATAATCACCTTTCAATGTATACGGGCAGTTTTCTGGAATGGGGGAGATTTATACAACCTTTATACAAATGTGGATCACAGACATCACGCTTGTAAATAAATCTCTTTAACATATAACGATTTACTCCCCGACCTGCCTTGCCACCTGGCAGGCGATATTTCTGCAAGTGCTGTTTACAATATTTCTGATACCACGGGTAAATACCTTTTTATGGATACACTTTTAATTGAACTGATAGTTATCTTTCTGCTGATCTGCCTGAATGGTCTTTTTTCCATGTCGGAATTTGCCATAATCTCAATCCGCAAAGCCCGCATTGCCCAACTTGTGGCTGAAGGTGACAGCCGTGCCGCTGTAATTGATAGCTTTCAGAAAGACCCACACAGCCTTTTGGCGGTAATTCAGATCGGTGTAACCGTTGCTGGTACCGCTGCTTCTACCCTGGGCGGTATTACAGCCCTGCAACATCTGCGTCCGGCATTGGCAGCCTTGCCGTGGCAGTCTGTCCAGCAGATAGCAGAACCACTTTCAGCACTGATAGTTGTGGCGGTTGTATCTTACACTTCACTGATCATTGGTGAGCTGGTTCCCAAAGCTCTTGGCCTGCAACATGCAGACATAATTGCCCTGCGGATAGCAAAGCCAATGCTGTTTCTGCAACATCTTACCGCACCGGTGGTACTGGTTCTGACCAGCTCCAGCAAGGCAGTACAGCGAATCCTGGGTATAAAAAGAGAACAGAGCGTCTTCATTAGCCGTGAAGAAGTGCAGCATATGGTCAGCGAAGGCCACGAAAGCGGCGTTTTCAGCGAATCCGAGCATGAATATATCCGTAATGTGTTTGAGTTTACCCATACTGCCGTGCGTGAGGTGATGGTTCCCCGCACCAGAATGGTGGTGCTGGATCTTCAGATGGACAGGGCAAGCCAGGTCGGTCTGATCCTGGAAAACCAGTATTCCCGCTACCCTGTCTGCAATGGTGATATTGAAGAGATTGTTGGTGTGTTGCATGACAAGGATATTATGGCGGCCCTGGTAAAAGGCAGTGATCTCAGGCTGGAAAAGGTGATCCGTCCGCCGGTGTTTGTGCCGGAAAGCAAAAAGGTTAATGAGCTGCTGAAGGAAATGCAGCGTCACCGTAACCATATGGCCCTGGTTGTGGATGAATATGGCGGCATCTCTGGCCTGGTAACCACAGAAGACCTGCTGGAAGAGCTGGTGGGTGAGATTGAGGATGAACATGACACCGAAGTTACACCTGTATTACAACAGCAGGAGGATGGAAGCTGGCTGGCCGATGGTCTGACCCCGTTTTTTGATCTGCTGGAGGCATTGCAGGTCAAACCCGATGATACTCGGCAGTTTGAAACCGTGGCCGGACTGGTGCTGAACGAACTTGGCCACCTGCCTGAACAGGGGGAGTCTGTAGAGTGGAACGGCTATCTGCTTGTAAGTGAGCAGGTTACCCGTACCGCCATCCTTCAGGTCAGAATTGTGCCTATGTCTGGCCAGCCAGACCAACCAGAAGAAGGGCCTGCTACCTAGAAATGTCCCTGCCTGCCAGAAAAACAACCCTCAGAATACTTCTGTTGCTGCTGATATTACTGATCAGTTTTGCAACAGCAATCTCCATCTATATTCCCAGACTACTCGACCTGAACAGCTATCAGAATCAGATTGTCGGCCTGTTGCAGAAGCAGTTGAACCGTCAGGTGATACTGGGACACAGCAGCTTTTCCTGGCATGGTGGGCCTGCCTTCAGTTTTGATGACCTGCGGATTCTGGAGCGGGAAGGCCAGGGCAACCTGCTTACTGCCGGACAGATCCGGTTCAGGTTGAGCATCCTGCCATTGCTGGCAAAAAAACTTGAACTGCACCATGTCAGAATTATCAATCCCCAGATCAATATCAGCCGCAACAAAGATGGTCTGTTAAGCATTGCAGACCTGCTGGAATCCTCTGAATCAGGCTTTGACCTGCAAGCCTACGGGCTTGAGCTTAAAAATGCACGTCTTAACTGGGTGGACCAGGCTGTTGCAGAACAGGATCTGGTTTTATCCCTGTCAGATGTCAACCTGAATGTTGATAAACTGGCCAAGGGCCACAGGTCTGATTTCAGCCTGACAGCGGTGCTGGAAGGAAGCAGCACCAACAGTATCAAAGCTTCCGGCAGTTTCAGGCTGCCCAGGGACTCTGCTGATATAGGCAAGACTGATTTTGATATTAAACTATCGGTTAACAAGCTGGAGTATGGACGTATCTGGCCTTACTTTGGGCAGTACATTCCATTTCAGTCCCCTGATGGAACGCTTTCAACAGATATGGCTCTTAAAGGCCGCTGGCAGAATCTGGCCGGCAGGCTGCTGGTGCGGTTTGATAAGCCTGAGCTGAACTGGCCAACGGTTTTTAGAGGCAGGGTTGCACCAGATCACCTGCAAGTTGGCTGTAACCTTAACTGGCAGAATGGGGTGCTGGATCTGACCGGCATCAGGCTGGGGTTGAAAGGTTTTGATCTGCAAGGCAGTTGCAGGTTGAGTGATCTTGACAGCAAGGATCTGATGATTACCGCCCGTGCATCCACCACAGATTTTGACTACAATCAGGTTAAAAGTTACATACCCTTTGGAATTATTGATGATGATGTGGCTGAATTTATTGAAAAACGGATCAGGGGTGGCATCTTCAGGCTGAATAAGGGCAGCCTGGACGCACGGATCTCGCAACTGGTTGATTTCGGGCTTGGTGATAATGCTGACCGGCTTTACATCAACGGAACAGTCAGGCAGGCCATAGTTCAGTATGGAGAAGAAACCCCAACCTTTAACCAGATTAAAGGTACGCTGGAGATGAAGGGCAAGAACTTCAACCTGATTGGAATGACGGGTTTGTTCGGTACAGCCCCCTGTTCTCTGGAAGGCAGCATAACGGACTATGCCACAAAGGGGGCAGTCTCCCGCTATCCGATCAGCATGACCATCAGCCCCCATCCGGCTCAGGTGGCCTGGCTGGCAGACCATGCTGGTATAAGTGAGTTGAAATTCAGTGGTGAGGACACCATCCTTAAACTGCGTGGAGATGGGCCTGTTTCTGCCTACAATGTCAGTGGAGAATGGTTGTTGGATACCGCCAGTTACAGCTATCCTGCCATTGTCAGCAAGCCTGCCGGAGTGGAGAACAAGCTTGTCTTCAGCTCACTGTTGGAGGATGGAGACACCCATTTTAAATCGGTCTTTTATCAGTTGTTGCCGCTGGAGATTTCCGGTAATGGCAAACTGAGTTTTGAGGAGGATGATCCCCGCCTGTCCTTTAACCTGTCCAGCAATGGTTTCAGGCTGGATCACCATTTACCGATTCTGCCTGATTTTAAACATTATCAGCCCAATGGCAGGATTAGCGGCCAGCTTTCAGGTAGTGGTGATCCCCGCTCTGTAGCCACCATGCAGTTCAATGGTCAGATTGATCTGCATGGGTTCTCCATTAAGCCGCTGCAACATTTTGATCCGATAGAACAGATCAACACCAGCATTATATTTAAAGGTCACAGCCTGGAAACCTCCAGCATGTCAGTCCGTTACAAGACAACTCCGCTGACTATCCGTGGTCTGGTCAGGGACTTTGCCAATCCTGAAACCGAGCTGTTCATCACCTCTAACAACCTGAATCCATACGACTTCGGGCTTGGTAAAGCCGAGCAGGAAATCAGGGCCAGAAAGTTCAGTGCTATCATGGCCTTTAAGGATAATCTGCTGTCTGTCCATAACCTTTCAGCCCGACTGCCCAAAAGCAATTTCGAGGCATCCGGTACCATTAAGACCAATCAGCGGCTGGATGCACAGTTTACTGTTAATGGCAAGCAGCTTGATGTTGAGGAGATCATATCCATTCTGCCCAATGGTGAGTTGGGGGATCCGCAAAAGCCGGTACCGCCCTACGACCTTAAAGTTCACCTGCATACAGAGACAGGTGAATACCTGGATACCTCTTTCAATAATCTGACCACAACCATCAGCGGAAGTGAGCAGGGCATCTTCAGACTGACCGGACTCGAGGCTGATACCATGACCGGCAAGCTGTCGCTGGATGGTCAGATCACCATCAGAGATAACCAGCCACTTCAATGGGATACAGATCTTAAACTTGATCAGGTGGATGCCTTTGAACTGCTGGAACTGCTGGGGATGAAGCGGGATATTCGTGGTAAGGCCAGTGTAGCGGCAACATTGCAAGCCTTTGGCGATGACCTTATGGATGTCAGGAAAAGTTTGACCGGTCTGATGGCCGTGGAGCTTGGCAAGGGGGTTGTCCAGCATTTTCATACCCTTTCCAAGCTGGTTTCACTGTTGAACGTATCACAACTGTTCTCGCTTAAATTACCGGATATGGCCCACGACGGGATGCCATTCAACAAAGCCACTGCAACCATTGCCATCAACAGAGGGGTGATGACCAGTCAGGATCTGTTTCTGGATAGCAGTGTTATGCATGCCACAGCCATCGGTAGTATTGACCTGGGCAAGGAGCAGTTGGATCTTATGATCGGGGTACAGCCGCTTCAAGCCGTGGACAAGCTGATCAATCGCCTGCCGGTGGTGGGCTGGCTACTGACCGGCGGGGATGGCAGCCTGATCACAACCTATTTTGAGGTTAAGGGGCACTGGAGTAACCCTGAAGTAACTGCCCTGCCGGTACAGGGTATGGCAAGCGGCACCCTGGGGATTTTGCAGCGTGCCATGGAACTGCCGGTCAGAATTTTTACCGACAGCGACAAAGTGTTTCTGGGGAATCAGTATGAAAGACAGAAGGCAACTATGCCGACTCTGGAAGTACCTGAACTGAAAAAACTTAAGTGATGGTTAAAATATTTCAAACAAGCGTACAATACCGCTTAAATCGGCAAACAAATTGACAGTTCAGGGCTGATCCATGTATAAATCATCATTTTATCTCAGATTACATTTGGAGATTAGCTGACTAATGAAAACAATCATGTCTGGAAACGAGGCCATTGCCCGTGGTGCATTTGAGGCGGGTTGTCTGGTGGCCAGTGCCTACCCTGGTACCCCTTCCACTGAAATCCTTGAAAATATTGCAGGCTTTAAAGAGGTGGATTCTTCATGGGCACCCAATGAGAAGGTGGCCCTGGAGGTTGCCATTGGTGCCAGTTTTGGTGGTGCCCGTGCTTTGGCCGGTATGAAGCATGTTGGCGTAAACGTAGCAGCAGATCCTCTGTTTACCGCATCCTACACTGGTGTAAAAGGTGGGCTGGTGCTGGTGGTGGCAGATGACCCTGAGATGCACTCCTCTCAGGATGAGCAGGACAGCCGTAACTACGCCCGTTTTGCCAAGGTGCCGATGCTGGAACCGGCAGATTCACAGGAATGTCTTGAGTTTACCAAGCTGGCCTTTGATCTTTCAGAGCAGTTTGACACCCCTGTGATGCTGCGTAGCTGCACCCGGATTTCCCACGGCAAGTCAGTGGTGGAAACCGGCCAGCGTCGTAATGACCTGCCTGGCCCCAGGCTGGTTCAGGATGCCCCAAAACTGGTTATGTTGCCTGGCAATGCACGTGTACGTCATCCGCTGGTTGAAGAGCGTAACTGCAAGTTGTCGGAATACGGTGATTCTGCCGGATTTAACCGGATGGAGCTTAACTCTGCTGAAATCGGTGTGATCTGTGCCGGTGTAACCTATCAGTATGTTAAAGAGGCGTTGCCGGAGGCCAGCCTGCTTAAACTGGGGATGGTCTGGCCGCTTCCCAAGAACCTGATTCGTGAGTTCAGCAGCAAGGTAAAGCAACTGTTTGTGGTGGAGGAACTGGACCCGTTTATTGAGGATCAGGTTAAGGCGATGGGGATCGCCTGCCAGGGCAAGGAGCTTACCTCCCTTTGCGGAGAGCTTTCACCAGGCCGGATAAAGGATGCCTTTGCAAAGGCCGGTATCATCAAGGTTGAGCAGCCGGAGAACCAGGTTGCATCTGAACCGATGCCAGCCAGACCGCCCAATATGTGTCCTGGCTGTCCCCACCGCGGTCTTTTTTATGAGCTTAAACGTGCCAATGCCTATGTAACCGGTGATATTGGCTGCTATACCCTTGGTTTCATGCCGCCGCTTAATGCAATGGATACCTGTGTCTGTATGGGGGCTTCCATCAGTATGGGTTCTGGTATGGTGCGTGCGGTTGAAGGGGATGACAAGAAGCGGATAGTGGCTGTAATTGGTGATTCCACCTTCCTGCATACCGGTGTCAACTCATTAATGGAGATGGCCTGGAACAAGGCTCCGGCCACAGTTGTGATTCTGGATAACCGGATTACCGCCATGACCGGCAGACAGGAAAACCCTGCCTCTGGCTATAACCTTTCCGGTGATCCGGCCTCGGAGGTGAATATTGCCGAGCTGTGCAGGGCATTGGGTATCAGCCATGTCCGTACCGTTGATCCCTATGATCTGGAAGCTACCCGCCAGGCAGTACGTGAAGAGATGGAGCGTCCCGCACCTTCGGTCATTATCACCAACCGGCCCTGCGTACTTATAAAGGGCGGTGACCGTTTCAAACCAGGGGCTGTACTGGAGGTTGACCAGGGTAGATGTACCGGCTGCAAGGCCTGCCTGCGGATCGGATGCCCGGCCATAGAATGGAAGCCCGATCCAGTGGGCAACAAAGGCAAGGCGTTTATTGATCCGCATCTGTGTAATGGCTGTACTGTCTGCCAGCAACTTTGTAAATTCGGTGCCATCGAGGGGAAAAGATAATGCAAGACAAAATAACCAATATCCTTCTGGTGGGAGTAGGGGGCCAGGGAATCCTGCTGGCTTCAGAGATTCTGTCCGAAGCCTTCATGCTGGCTGGCTTTGATGTAAAAAAGAGCGAGATCCACGGCATGTCGCAACGTGGTGGCAGCGTTGTTTCCCATGTCCGTTTTGGTAAAGAGGTCTTCTCGCCGGTGGTGCCGGAAGGCGAGGGTGATATTCTGTTCGGGTTTGAGCTGCTGGAAACCTGCCGTTATCTGCCACTTCTGCGGCCTGGTGCTGCGGTGGTTGCCAATGATTACAAGATTGCACCGCCATCGGTACTGCTTGGTCAGGCAACCTATCCAGAGAAACTGCCGGAGAAGATCAAAACGCAATTCCCTGATTTTCTGCTGGTGGATGGTCAGGGGCTGGCGTTAAAGGCTGGTGATGTGCGGGCTGCCAATACGGTAATGCTGGGTGCTGTATCCAGAAGGTTGCAGATTAGTGATGAGATCTGGCAACAGGCTCTGGAGAAGATGGTGCCGCAAAAAGCGTTGGAGATAAACCGTAAAGCCTTTGCCTTCGGGCGGGAGCTTTAAGTGTCAGACGGTTTTAAAATTTTGGTTCCGTGCCTTACTGAATAGATAAAAAAGCTTCAATTCGGAGACTGTTTATGGCCAGTTACTTTAATGAAGAGTTTGAAACCCTGCCAAGGGCTGCTTTAGAGGCTTTGCAGCTCAAGCGTCTGCAAACAACCGCCAGCCATGTTTACAATAACGTACCATTTTACAGACAGTCCTTTGATGCTGCCGGTGTCAGGCCGGAAGACATTAAATCCCTTGCAGATCTGTCCCGCCTGCCTTTTACCACCAAACAGGATATGCGTAACTCCTATCCCTATGGCCTGTTTGCTGTTCCAATGGATGAGATTGTCCGTATTCATGCCTCTTCCGGCACCACCGGCAAGCCAACAGTGGTGGGTTATACCAAAAAAGATATTGAAATCTGGTCTGATCTGATGGCCCGTTCCTTTGTAACCGCCGGAGCAGGTAAAGGTGACATCATCCACAATGCCTATGGCTACGGCCTGTTTACAGGCGGCCTTGGTGCCCATTATGGTGCAGAAAGGCTGGGGGCATCGGTTATTCCCATCTCCGGTGGCAACACCAAGCGTCAGATCATGATCATGCAGGATTTTGGTTCCACCATCCTGACCTGCACACCATCTTACTCACTCTATCTGGCAGAGGAAGCAGCAACAGAGGGGATGGACATCAAGTCTTCCAAACTGCGGGTGGGGATCTTTGGTGCTGAACCCTGGTCTGAGGCGATGCGGGATGAGATAGAGACCAGCCTTGGTCTGGATGCCATTGATATTTATGGGCTTTCAGAGATTATGGGGCCTGGTGTAGCCATTGAGTGCATTCAGGAAAAACATGGTCTGCATATCTGGGAAGACCACTTTCTGCCTGAAATCATAAATCCCGAGACCGGTATTCCAGTGGCAGAGGGGGAGCTGGGTGAACTGGTGATAACCACCATCACCAAACAGGGGATTCCCCTGATCCGTTATCGTACCCGTGATATAACCAGTATAAGTTATGCCCCCTGCACCTGTGGCAGAACCCATGCCAGAATAGCCAGAATGAGTGGCCGTTCTGACGACATGATGATTATCCGTGGCGTAAACGTATTCCCGTCACAGATTGAATCCATCCTGGTGGGTATTGATGGGGTAGAACCGCACTACCTGCTGATTGTGGATCGCAAGGATAACCTGGATACTCTGGAGGTACAGGTGGAGGTGGGCGAGCAGCTTTTCTCCGATGAGATCAAGGTGCTGCAATCCCTGTCCCGCAGGATTCAAAAAGAGATCAAGGATATGCTGGGGGTCACCTGCACAGTCAAGCTGGTGGAGCCAAAAACCATTCAGCGTAGCGAGGGCAAAGCCCAGCGTGTGAGGGATAATCGTAAGCTGTAGGCGAAAAAAGATTTCAAGGAGGATTACCAATGAAAGTTGAACAGATCTCCATCTTCATAGAAAACAAATCAGGCCGTCTGGCTGAAATTACCCGTGTGTTGGGGGAGTCCAATATCAATATCCGTGCCTTGTCCCTGGCTGATACCTCTGACTTTGGTATCCTGCGTCTGCTGGTGGATAAGGTGGAGGCTGCCAAGGCGGTTCTGAAGGAAAAGGGCTTCACAGTATCCAAAACAGAGGTGGTGGCGGTGGAGGTACCGGATCAGCCCGGTGGTCTTTCTGCAATTTTGCAGGTGCTTGATGCAAACAGTATAAATGTTGAATATATGTACGCCTTTGTTGAACAGTGCGGTGGCAATGCTGTGATCATCTTCCGTTTTGATGAGACAGATCAGGCCATTGCCAAACTGTCAGCCAACAACTTCAATATTTTAAGTGGTGATCATCTCTATTCTTTATAGTCTGTACCCAATTTATTTTACCCCGGAGGCACTATGATCAGGAACACGCTTTTATTCTCTGTTGCCGCACTGTTGCTTCTGTGCAGTATAAATCCTGTCCTGGCTGCTGATACCATCAGGATTGGGGGCCTGTTCAGCGTAACCGGCCCTGCGGCCTTTCTTGGCGAGCCGGAAAAAAGAACCCTGGAGATGCTGGTGGCTGATCTTAATGCCAAGGGTGGCATTAATGGTAAAAAGCTGGAAGCTGTAATTTATGATACAGCCGGTGATGTTACCAAGTCAGTGCAGCTTGCCAACAAACTGATCAGAAATGATAAGGTTGTGGCTATTATCGGCCCCAGTACAACCGGGGAGTCAATGGCGGTGCTGGCGGTGACAGAAAAGGCCAGAATCCCGCTTATCTCATGTGCTGCCGGCATAAAGATCACAGAGCCGGTATCTGCCCGTAAATGGACCTTTAAAACACCGGCCAATGATCACCTGGCAGTTGAAAAGATCCTGCAATATGCAGGGAAACAGAACCAGAAAAACCTGGCTATCCTGACTGTGACCGACAGCTTTGGTTCATCAGGCCGTGAGCAGTTGAAGGCAACCGCTGCCAGACTTGGTTTCAGGATTGTTTCCGATGAGACCTACGGCCCTAAAGATACTGACATGACACCCCAGTTGACCAAGATCCGCAGTTCTCAGGCCCAGGCACTGATTGTATGGGGCACTAACCCTGGTCCGGCCATCATCACCAAGAATATCCGTCAGCTTGGTATAAAGAGTCCGGTTTATATGAGCCACGGCGTTGCCTCCAGAAAATATATCGAACTGGCCTCACCTGCTGCTGCCGAAGGTATTATGCTGCCTGCCGGTAAACTGGCTGTCTATAACTCATTGCCCAACAATGATCCCCAGAAGCAGCTTCTGCGTGACTATGACCTGGCTTATAAAAAGGCAGCCGGTACAGAGCCTTCCACATTTGGCGGTTATGCCTATGATGCCTTTATGCTGGTAACCAACGCCATCAGAACCAAAGGGGCTACACCAGCCCAGGTACGTGACGGACTGGAGCAGAGTAAAAACCTGGTATCTGTGTCCGGTATTTTCAATATGTCGCCTGGTGACCACAACGGACTTGATCTGTCTGCCTTTGAGATGGTCAGGATCAGCAATGGCAACTGGACATTAATGAAATAGGGGGATGGTTATGTTGAAACAACTCAGACTTCTGTTGCTGACAGCATTGCTGCTGTTTGCTTTTACATTTAACTGCTTTGGTGCAGAAACCATTAAAATCGGCGGACTGTTCAGTGTAACCGGCCCACCGGCCTTCCTTGGTGAGCCAGAGCGTAACACTGCTAACATGGTGGTGGATAACATCAATAAAAAAGGTGGTATCAATGGTCAGAAGCTTGAACTGGTAGTATATGATACTGCCGGTGATGCCACCAAGGCGGTGCAGATGGCCACCAGGCTGATTAAGGAAGACAAGGTAATAGCCATTATCGGGCCAAGTACCACCGGTGAAACAATGGCGGTTATTCCTGTTGCAGAGCGTGAAAAAATACCGCTTATTTCCTGTGCGGCTGGCAGCAAGATTACAGAGCCTGTTAAGCGTCATATCTTCAAAACAGCCCAGAATGATGGCCTGGCTGTGGCCAGAATCTATGAGCACCTACAGCAGCAGAAACAGAACAGGGTTGCCATTCTGACTGTTTCTGATGGCTTTGGTGCCTCTGGACGCGAACAGTTGAGAGCCATGGCCTCCAAATATAGTATTAAGCTGGTAATTGATGACACCTACAGCCCCAAAGATACGGATATGACCGCACAGTTGACCAAAATCCGTGCATCAAACGCCCAGGCCCTGATTGTCTGGGGTACTAACCCTGGGCCGGCCATTATCGCCAAGAACGCCAGGCAGCTTGGCCTTAAAATGCCACTGTTCATGAGCCACGGTGTATCTTCCCGCAAATTCATAGCCCTGGCTGGTGCTGCTGCGGAGGGGATCCGGTTGCCATCCGGCAAAGTGATTGTTGCAGAACAACTGCCAGCATCTGATCCGCAGAAAACAGCCCTGCAATCCTATGTCAAAGACTACCAGACCCTGTACAAGGTGGAAGGTGATCACTTTGGCGGCCATGCCTGGGATGCTGTTATGATGATCAAGGCTGCCATTGAAAAAAATGGTGCCACACGGGAAGGGGTCAGAACAGGCCTGGAAAGCATCAGGGATTTCCACGGCATTGGTGGTACCTATAATTTTAATAACAAAGACCATGCAGGGCTTACAAAAGATGCCTTTATAATGGTTGAAATCAGGAACAGAGATTGGGTAATCGCAAAGTAACAGTTCTGGAGGCTTCTGCACTGTTGACCTCTTTATGCGGGGGAAAGAATATTCTGTATCCTTTTGCAACAGATTTCCTGTTAAAGGATAACCCATCTGAAGAAGCAACAGTTTTAATCACAAAAGACAGGCGACCTTGTCACCTGTCTTTATGTCTGTAAAGGGCTGGAAAAAACTAAATGGAATCAGGCAATCAGATACTGCAATACATCTTTTCCGGTATTTCCACCGGGGCGATCTACGCCCTGATCGGAATCGGATTTTCCATCATCTACAACGCCACAGGTATAATCAACTTTGCCCAGGGTGAGTTTGTCATGCTGGGGGGGATGTTTACCCTGTTTCTGCTGGAGGCAACACAGTTGCCACTCTGGATGGCAATTCCGCTGGCAGTGCTGCTGTCCACATTGGTGGGGCTTGGCTTTGAGCGGCTGGCCATCAGGCCGATGCGTAATGCCTCTCCCATCTCGCTGGTGATCATAACCATCGGGGGATCAATCCTGATCCGTGGCCTGGCAATGCTGGTCTGGGACAAGGATACCCACGCCATCCCACCTTTTACAGGTGATGCCCCGATCATGCTGGCCGGTGCCACCATTCTGCCGCAGCACCTCTGGATTCTTGGCATTACCATCATCCTGATCACAATCAACAAATGGTTTTTCAACCGTACCATCAGCGGCAAGGCGATGCGTGCCTGCTCCTGTAATGCACGGGCTGCCAGTCTGGTGGGGGTGGATGTCCGCCGGATGGTGCTGTTCTCCTTTATCATCAGCTCTGCCATGGGATCACTGGCCGGTATCATCGTGGCACCGCTTACCATGACCGCCTATGATGTCGGTATCATGCTTGGCTTAAAGGGGTTCTGTGCCGCCATTATCGGTGGTATGTCCAGCGGGTTATCCACCGTGATTGGCGGATTGATTCTGGGGGTGATGGAGTCATTGGGGGCAGGGCTGATTTCATCGGGTTACAAAGATGCAATCGCCTTTATCATCCTGCTGCTGATCCTGTTTATCCGCCCCCAGGGGCTGTTTGGCAAGCCTGAAAGTGAGCGGGTGTAGCCAGATGAAGCGGGAAATAATCAAATATCTGATCTTTGCGGTCTGCGTTCTGATTACACCGGTTTTCTTTGCAGAAAACTACCTGATGAACGTGTTTGTCTTTGCCGGAATCCACACCATACTGGCAGTGGCCCTTAACCTGCTGCTGGGCTATGCCGGACAGATCTCCCTGGGACATGCCGGGTTCTTTGGGCTTGGTGCCTATGGTTCCGGTGTGCTGACAGCAACATACGGCTGGAACCCCTGGCTGGCTATGGTGCTGGTGGCGATTGTGGTTGGTTGCATGGCCTTTGCCATCGGATTTCCAATCCTTAAACTTAAAGGGCACTACCTGGCAATGGCTACCCTTGGGCTGGGAATCATAATTTTTATTGTCTTTAATGAGTGGATCGGGGTGACGGAAGGACCATCCGGCTTCTCAGGGATACCATACCTTCAGATCGGTGAATTTGTCTTTGACAGTGACTTTAAAAACTACTACCTGGTCTGGGGCTTTGTGCTTGGCTGTGTACTGCTGTCGGTAAACCTGGCTAATTCGCGGGTTGGACGTGCCCTGCGTGCCATCCATGATGCCGAGGTGGCTGCACGGGTGATGGGGGTCAATGCACGCCTTTTGAAGGTGCAGATTTTTGCCCTTTCTGCACTGATCTGTGCCATTGCCGGTTCACTCTATGCCCATGTGATGACCTTTATTGCACCGCCATCCTTTGGGTTCAACATCTCGGTGGAGCTGCTGACCATGGTGGTAATCGGTGGTCTGGGCAGCATCTACGGTTCATTTCTTGGTGCTGTCATCCTGACCCTGTTGCCGGAATTTCTGCGTTTTATGCAGGATTATGACATTGTGTTCTATGGTGGATTACTGCTGACCATGACCATCTTCATGCCTGGCGGTCTGGTTCGTGGGATTCCCGACCTGTTCCGCAGGTTGACCAGCCTTGGAAAAGCCAGGGGGGATCTCCATGCTTGAACTTAGCGGCATTACCCAGATTTTTGGTGGTGTCACAGCACTTAAAGATGTCAGTTTTTGCATCAACCAGGGGGATATTACCGGTGTAATCGGCCCCAATGGTGCTGGTAAAACTACATTATTTAACATCGTCACCGGTATCTACAGCCAGACCAGCGGTAAAGTATTTTTTGAAGGCAAAGATATAAGCCGCCTGCCAGCAGAACAGTTGGCAAAACGTGGTATGGTACGCACCTTCCAGAATATCGAGCTGTTTGCTAAGATGACAGTTCTGGAAAATGTGATGGTTGGTCTGCACAGTCGCAGCAGAAGCGGCCTGTTCGCCTGTTCTTTCAAGGCTCCCTGGGCCATCAGCGAAGAACGTGGCATAAGGCAGGAGGCTATGCAGTGGCTTGACTTTGCCGGCATCACAGAGCTGTCAGATGTTGTGGCTGGCAACCTTCCATTTGGCCGTGGCCGGATGCTGGAGATTGCCCGTGCAATGGCTTGCAAGCCACGCCTGATTTTGATGGATGAACCGGCAGCAGGACTTAACAGTCAGGAAACCCTTGGTCTGGCAGAGTTGATCAGGAAAATCCGTGACATGGGTGTAACCGTTGTGCTGGTTGAGCATGATATGGACCTGGTGATGGATATTTGTGACCGGATAGTGGTGCTTAACCTGGGGCAGAAGCTGGCTGAAGGTATTCCGCAGGAGATACAGGATAATCAGGAGGTTATAGCTGCCTATCTTGGGGATGACGACTAGCTGGGCTTTAAAAACTACTGCGGAGGCCATCTACAGCGTTGCGTGGTGCTCGCTCCCTCGCCTAACAGTATGTTATGTCTCGGTTGCTGTGCTCCATGCGCCTTGTATCTGGCCTTCCTCATTACGTTTTTCAATGCCCAGCTAGCGGCTTAGCATCATGTCCTTCTGCTGTGCCGCTTGAGATAAGTATCATTTGTTTGTGGCCTGTGCCTTGTATCTGGCCTTCCTCATGACGTTTTTCAATGCCCAGCTAGCGGCTTCGCATCTGGAACCTACTGTGCCGCAACTTGCTGTAAATGGAAAATTTATGCTTAGACTTAAAAACATCAATACATATTATGGCAAGGTTCATGCCTTGAAAAACGTCTCTCTGCATCTGTCAAAGGGAGAGATTGTTACCCTGATCGGTGCCAATGGTGCTGGCAAGACCACCATCCTTAACAGTATTTCCGGTGTAACCCAGGCTGCCAGCGGTGATCTGCTTTTCAAAAAACAGGAGATCCGCCAGCTTGCACCAGACAGGGTCGTCCGTCTGGGGATCTCCCAAGTGCCGGAGGGCAGACAGGTTTTCAAACCGATGAGTGTTGATGATAACCTGGAGCTGGGTGCCTACCTGCGTTACAGGGCACGGGAGCCAAAATCAGAGATACAGATTGATAAGGAAGAGATCTTTCAGCTCTTCCCACGCCTTGAGGAACGCAGAAAGCAGGCAGCAGGTACTATGTCCGGTGGTGAACAGCAGATGCTTGCAATTGGCCGTGCATTGATGGCCCGCCCCGAGCTGTTGCTGCTGGATGAGCCTTCAATGGGGCTGGCCCCTCTGGTGGTGCAGGAGATCTTCCGTGTCCTGCGTCAACTGCGGGATGAACGTGGTGTCACCATCCTGCTGGTGGAGCAGAACGCCAAGGCTGCCCTTAAACTGGCTGACCGTGGCTATGTGCTGGAAACAGGCAAGGTGATTCTGGAGGGTGAAGCAGCAGAACTACTTGAAAATGCTGAAGTAAAACGGGC
>CAZRKG010000022.1:0-747 GCA_964600635.1 uncultured Geobacter sp.
GACATCTTCGCCCTGGCGGGCCTGGACAAGCCCAACATCGGCCTGCTGTCGGACGAGTTCCTGGAAGACGTTCGACAGATGAAGAGCCGCAACCTGGCGGTGGAACTGCTCGAAAAGCTGTTGCGTGACGAGATCAAGGCGCGGGCGCGCAACAACGTGGTGCAGGAGAAGAAATACGGCGACCGTCTGCTGGAAACCCTGCGTAAGTATCACAACCGTGCGGTGGAGACGGCGCAGGTCATCGAAGAGTTGATCCAGATGGCCAAGGATTTTCAGGCGGTGCTGGAGCGTGAAGCGGTGCTGGGGCTGAACCCGGACGAAATCGCCTTCTACGACGCTCTGGCTAACAACGAAAGCGCTGTGCGGGAGTTGGGCGACGACATCTTGAAAAAGATCGCCGTCGAGATCACCGGAAAACTGCGCACCAGCACCACGGTAGATTGGCAAGTACGCGAGAGCGTGCGGGCGAAGTTGCGGATTCTGGTGCGGCGTACGCTGAAGAAGTGGAAATATCCCCCCACCGGGGAAGATGCGGCTGTTGAGTTGGTGCTGAGGCAGGCAGAGGTTCTCTGTGGGGAATGGACTTAAAAGCAATCTCACTAAGGCTAAAACAACAATGACCTAGATATTGATATTAGGAAGCTGATCGGGATTGTAAATCTATCTCAGCTTGCTCTGGTTTATAAATACCAACCAGACCGCAAAAAAAAATAAGGGCCAGGTTAATTAACCTGGCCCTTTGTAGTT
>CAZRKG010000022.1:776-23380 GCA_964600635.1 uncultured Geobacter sp.
CGACTTCAACCTTGGCAAGGTTGCACTCTACCACTGAGTTATTCCCGCTTGATGCAGACAAGTTTTATAGCAAAGCTGGTTTAGACAGTCAACACTTTTTTACTTTTAAGATAAGGTTTGTACCGCTGGCAATGGGCCAGGCCAATTACTGAGGGATCAGACCAGCAATGCTTGGCAGCTCACTCTTCTGTGTAACGCTCCAGCACCTTTTCAATGATATTTGTGGTGGATTTACCATCCACAAACGGAATCAGCTCCACATGCCCACCCCATGACTCCACCAACTCTTTCCCAACCACACCTTCAGGGGTGTAGTCGCCACCTTTCACAAGGATCTGGGGCTTTAATGCTGTAATCAGCTCAAGGGGGGTATCTTCATCAAACAGGCAGACATGGTCAATACAGTCCAGTGCCGACAGGATATGGGCACGCTCTTCCTCACCTATTAAAGGACGTTTTGCCCCTTTCAGCCGCCGGACAGAGGCATCACTGTTAAGCCCCAGCACCAGCATATCACCCAGTTGTCTGGCCGCCTGGAGGTACTTGACATGACCAGCATGGAGCAGATCAAAGCAGCCATTGGTGAAAACCACCCGCTTGCCCCTGTTACGTTCTGACTCAATAATTACAGCCAGATGTTTACGCTGTTTAAGTTTAGCTTCATTGCCGCCCTGCCTGACTGCAATAGCTGCTGAGATCTCATCCGGTGTCACAACAGATGTCCCCAGCTTGCCCACTGCAATACCGGCAGCAATGTTTGCCAGGGTAGCGGCATCAGATAGTTGCAACCCGCTGGCCAAGCCAAAGCCAAGCATGGCCAGTACGGTATCGCCGGCACCGGTTACATCAAAGACCTCACGGGCCACGGTGGGGATATGCACTGCATGCCCGACACTGTTAAAGAGTGACATACCTGCTTCGCTGCGGGTAATCAGCAGGTTATCCAGACTGGCGGTGGCTATGATCGCCTCGGCGGCCTTTTGCAGGTTCTCGTCACTATCAACAACAATACCAGATGCAGCTTCAGCCTCTTTACGGTTGGGAGTCAGGCAGGTGGCACCTTTGTATTTGCTGAAGTCAAACCCCTTGGGATCCACCAGAACAGGTATATTATTGCCTCTGGCTGTTTCAATAATCACAGACAACACATTGCTGGTCAGCACACCCTTCATATAGTCAGAGATCAACACCACCCTGAAATCTGGAATAGATGCAGACAGCCAGTTGCAAAGTTCCTGCTCTGCGGCTTTTGCCAATGCTTCCCGCGATTCCCGATCAATCCTCACAATCTGCTGATTGGCGGCCATAACCCTGGTTTTCTTACCAGTGCAACGTGTCTGGTCTTTGATAACACCGTCAATTGTGATGGCAGAGTTGTTAAAGGCATCCAGCAGGATCTGGCCGTTCTGATCACTGCCGATCACAGAGGCCACAGTAACTCTGCAACCCAAAGCCCGCAGGTTATTGGCAACATTACCGGCCCCCCCGATACGGAGATCCTCACGCTGTACATCAACCACCTGCACCGGTGCTTCAGGAGAGATCCGCTCTGCCTTGCCCCACAGGTATTCATCCAGCATCAGATCACCCACCACCAGACAGGACAGGCTGGAAGCATCCTCAAACAGAGCGGCAACAAGCTTACGATCCATAACTAGCAACCTTCACCGGCAAAGCAGCCAAACAGTCCCTGCTCAATCAGGTCACACAGGATATGAATCACAGTGATATGGCCTTCCTGTATGCGGGGGGTATCGTTGGATGGAATAACCAGTGCAATATCGCAAATATTCCTGATACTGCCGCCATCCTTGCCCAAAAGCCCGATGGTGCTGCAACCTGCGGAGCGGGCTGTTTCCAGTGCCATGCTGATGTTGGTAGAATTACCGCTTGTGGAGATGCCGATGACCGCATCGCCAGGTGCTGCCAGTGCTTCCACCTGACGGGAGAAGATTTTCTCAAAGCCATAATCATTACCAATGGCGGTGATGATTGATGTGTCGGTTGAAAGGGCAATGGCTGGCAGGCCAGGCCGCTCCAGTTTAAACCGTCCAACTATCTCCCCTGCAAAATGCTGGGCATCGGCAGCAGAGCCACCATTGCCCATAATCAGCAGCTTGTTGCCGATCCTGAATGTCTCCACCAGCCGTTGGGCCAGTCTGACAATCTGCCCGGACAGCTCAGTTTCAATTTGCCGGAAAAGGATTTGATGCTCCTGCAATTGTTTTATGGTGAATTTTTCCATGGTCAGAACCTCCTGTCCTTAGTTGTATCTGGACAATACTTGCAGAGTATCAGCAGACAAGGCATTGCTAAAGCCTGGAAAATTGATGCCACCAAGACCGCTGATCAGTTGAAGCCCAGGATACTGTATCTGCATCTTATTTATGCTTCTTACCAGACTTTTACGCGGATTAATTAGTGGCAGACGGCGTAAATTCAGACCGGTATGCAGATGGGCAGCATTACGCTGCAAGGCTCCATTGTATTGTTGGCGATGCAGAAAAAGCTCTACCTGATGGCCACGACGGGCCAATGTATGCAGCAGTGATAAAGAATTATTCAACTGCTGCTCATCGGTTTCCCTTGGCAGGTAGACCGCACAATGCTGCTGTCTGCACCAGCGTTGCTCCACCAGGGCTTTACCTGCTTCTTCCAGCATACGACGGCGTTCAGCAGATCCAAAACGGATCACCGGTTCGGTTGTAATTCTGGCATCAGGCATAAGGAATATTTTATAACCATTTGCATCTGCCCGATGTCTGTAATCCCTAAGACACCATTCATCGCTGCCAATTTCAGTATCAAAGTTCCCGATCTCATCCCGCATGGCCCTGGATATTACCAGGGCTGCCAGACTTATCCGACTGGTTTCAATCAACTTGCAGCCATAATTTACCGTCTTGTCCAGCAACTGGAACTCGGTCTGGCAATATGGGCTGATGATCCCGGGATCATCAGCCTTTGCAGCAGTATATATCTGTTTCAGGTCAGAGGCTTTTATGGTGGCCGTTGGGTTAAGCAGCAAGGCCCAGTCTGCTGCCGAGCGGTTAAGGGCCAGATTGGCGGCAGGTATGAAGCCGATATTACGCTCCATGGTCATATAGACCGAACGGTTGCCAAGGTGGTCACAGAACTCTTCCAGCATCAGACCGGTTTCACGGTCACAACCATTGTTAACAATGATCAGCCTGGCACTATCGGTACTTTGCATGATAGAAACCAGGCATGTGCGAGTTGCAGTGGGGTTATTCCAGACCGGTACTATTATATCCAGGGTAGGTTGGTTTTCAATCATCTCTAGTTTTCAATAAAAAGGGTGGGAAATCCCACCCGTTTAATCATCAGAAATTATATGCCAGCTCAGGAAACAGCTAGTACGATACAGACACTCTTTTTAACAAAGCCAGTTCATCCAGAACCATGCCAGAGCCAAGTACTACACAATCCAGCGGATTTTCTGCAATTAAAACCGGCACCTTGGTAATTTCCCGCAACAGTTGGTCCATGTTACGCAGAATTGCACCGCCACCCGCCAGTACAATCCCCTTGTCAACAATATCAGCAGCCAGTTCAGCCGGAGTACGCTCAAGGCATTGGCGAACGGTATCTACAATGGTGTTCACAGCCTCTTTCAGGGCTTCGCGGATTTCATCGGAGTTAATCTCAATGGTCTTGGGAATACCGGAAACCAGGTCACGTCCCTTAACCTCCATGGTCAGCATTTCCGGCCCGGGATAGGCTTCACCGATTTCAACCTTGATCGCCTCCGCCATCCGCTCACCGATCTGAAGGTTATATTTACGCTTGATGTACTGGACGATGGCCTCATCCATTTTATCACCACCCATGCGGGTTGATTGTGCAATAACAATACCTGCCAGAGAGATAACCGCTACTTCTGTAGTGCCACCGCCTATATCCACAATCATGTTACCGCTGGCTTCGGTAATCGGCAGGCCCGCACCTATGGCCGAGGCCATCGGTTCTTCAATCAGGTATACCTCCCTGGCACCGGCAGACTCGGCAGATTCCTTGACAGCCCGCTTCTCCACCTGGGTGATGCCGGAAGGAACGCAGATTACAATCCTGGGCCGCACCAGAGCTTTGCGGTTATGTACCTTGTGTATAAAGTAACGCAGCATCTCTTCTGTAATATCAAAGTCTGCAATAACACCATCTTTCATCGGACGGATAGCGGTGATTGAGCCTGGTGTTCTGCCCAGCATCTGCTTGGCCTCCATCCCGACTTTAAGCACTTTCTGCTGTCCTGATGGTGTTCTTTGTACTGCAACCACAGAAGGTTCACGTACTATTATTCCCTTGCCCTTTAGGTAAACCAGTGTGTTGGCAGTGCCAAGGTCAATAGCCAGATCATTGGAAAACATTCCAAGTGCAGAGTTTAAGATTCCCATATCGTTAAATATCCTTTCATCGCTAAACAGAGCAAAAAAATTTAACAAACAAACCATGCCTTTGCAAGGAAGAAAACAATAAAACTGGCAGTTTGCACTGTGCAAGCCACTTGACTTGAGGCTCAGTTATCGGTAGCCTAAACAGATTTTCAAGCTGCCCGGAGAGATGCCAAATGGACTACAAAGAAACCCTGAATCTGCCCAAGACCGACTTCCCTATGAAAGCCAATCTGTACCAGCGTGAACCAGAACTTCTGAACCGCTGGCAAGAGCTTGGTCTGTATGCAAAAACAGAGGCCAGTGGTAAAGACAAGCCGCTCTATGTTTTGCACGATGGCCCCCCCTATGCCAATGGTCATATCCATATTGGTCATGCCCTGAACAAAACCCTGAAGGACATGATACTCAAGATCAAGCGGATGGAAGGCTTCCATGCCCCCTACATCCCTGGCTGGGATTGCCACGGACTGCCGATTGAATTACAGGTGGAGAAAAACCTTGGCAGCAGTAAAAGCAAGATGAGCAAAGCCCAGATGCGGAAGGAATGCCGCAACTATGCTGAAAAATTTGTTGCCATCCAGAAAGAAGAGTTTCAACGCCTGGGAGTACTGGGGGATTGGGATCATCCTTATCTGACCATGAGCAGTCTTTATGAAGGTCTGACAGCAGCAGAACTGGCCCGTTTTGCCCACAATGGTGGTCTGTATCGGGGCCGCAAGCCAGTTCACTGGTGTTCATCCTGCGTAACTGCCCTGGCTGAGGCAGAGGTGGAATACTCTGATCATACCTCCCCTTCCATCTACGTTAAATTTCCCCTTGATTATGATCTGGCCAATGACCTGCCGGCCCTGAAGGGCAAACCAGCCTTTGTTGTGATCTGGACCACCACCCCCTGGACAATACCAGCCAACCTGGCCATCTCTTTGCATCCTGAATTTGACTACTGTGCCCTGGAGGTTGATGGTCAGGTTCTGATAGTGGCAGAGGGGCTTAAAGATCAGTTCCTGGCGGCCAATGGGCTGACCGGAAAACAGTTGGCCAGCTTTAAGGCTGATCTGCTGGATCACAAAAACTGCAAGCATCCTTTCTATGACCGTAACTCCATCATCCTGCTGGGTGAGCATGTCACCCTGGAGGCCGGTACCGGCTGTGTTCACACCGCCCCTGGTCATGGTCAGGATGACTATGAAATCGGCCTGCGTGAAGGGTTGGAGATCTACAATCCGGTGGATAACTTTGGCCGCTATGTCAAGACAATGGAACTGTTTGGTGGAGAGAAGGTCTTTGATGCCAATGCCCTTGTGATTGAAAAGCTGCAAGAAGTGGGTGCCCTGGTGGGACAGAACAAGCTGTCGCACTCATATCCCCATTGCTGGCGTTGTAAAAAACCGATCATCTTCAGGGCCACAGAGCAGTGGTTCATTTCAATGGATGCCAACAGGCTGCGGGAAAAATCCCTGCAACAGATTGATCAGGTCAAGTGGATTCCCAAATGGGGCCGTGACCGGATTTATGGTATGGTGGAAAACCGGCCTGACTGGTGTATCTCCCGCCAACGCTCCTGGGGAGTGCCGATCACCGCCTTCTCCTGTACAGAGTGTGGAGAGTATCTGGCCGATGGGCCAACAATGGATCATGTGGCAGAACTGTTCAAGCAACACAGCTCTGATATATGGTTTGAATGGGATACCGCCCAACTGCTGCCGGAAGGGGCCAGATGCCACTCCTGTAACAACAGCAGCTTCAACAAGGAAAACGATATTCTGGATGTCTGGTTTGATTCTGGTGTATCCCATGCAGCAGTGCTGGAACCAAACCCCAAACTGGCTTCACCGGCTGATTTGTACCTGGAAGGCAGTGACCAGCATCGTGGCTGGTTCCACTCATCATTACTGGAGTCAGTGGGCACCCGTGGCTGTGCTCCTTACAAGTCAGTCCTGACCCACGGCTTTGTGCTTGATGGACAGGGCCGCAAGATGAGTAAATCCCTTGGTAATGTGGTTGCTCCTGAGGATGTAATCAAAAAATTCGGGGCCGATGTACTGCGGCTCTGGTGTGCTGCCCAGGATTACCGTGATGACAACCGGATTTCAGAGGAGATTCTGAACCGTGTGGCAGAGGCGTACCGTAGAATCCGCAACACCAACCGCTTTATGCTGGGTAATCTGTATGACTTTGCCCCAGCCATAGACAGCATCCCCTTTGATAAAATGATGCCGATTGACCGCCTGGCTCTGCACCACCTGGAACTGTTGAAAGAGCGGGTACTGTCAGCCTATGACCAGTTTGAATTCCATATCATCTACCAGGCGGTTAACGCCTTCTGCACCGTAGAGCTGAGTGCACAGTATCTGGATGTACTGAAGGACAGGCTATATACCAGCCGCAAAGATGCCGATGAACGCCGCAGCAGCCAAACCGCCATGTACATAATTGTGGATACCCTGACCCGACTGCTGGCACCTCTGATCTCCTTTACCGCTGATGAAATCTGGCAGTTCATCCCCGGGGAGCGGGAAGAAAGTGTTCATCTGGCCAGCTTCCCTACCCTGCATGGTGAGTATAAGGATACTGAACTGGCCAGTCAGTGGGAGCAACTGTTTGAGATCAGAACCGATGTGCTTAAGGCCCTTGAGCTGCAACGGGTGGCAAAGGTGATCGGACACCCGCTGGATGCTGTTGTGCAGATTTCCGCACCACCTGAAACAGCCAGCTTCATCAGGCAGAATATCGACAAGCTGCGGGCAATCTGCATTGTATCCGTGCTTGATCTGGTGGAACAGTTGCCTGACGAGGCATATCAGGGTGCCACCGTTGACGGTGTCAAGGTGCTGGTACAGAAGTCAGATGGTGATAAGTGTGAACGTTGCTGGTGTTACAGCCATGAGCTTGGCAGCAACTCTGATCATCCCACCATCTGCCCCAAATGTACTGCGGCGGTGCTGTAAATGAACCGCTGGTTATTGTTTACACTGATTGTGGGGATCGGCCTGGTGGCAGATCAGGTCAGTAAGGTTTACGTTGATACAAAGATGGTACTTTACCAGTCTGTTCCGGTGATAGATGGACTGTTCAGCTTTACCTATCTACGTAATCGTGGGGCTGCCTTCAGTTTTCTGGCCGATGCCTCATGGCGACTGCCGTTTTTCGTACTGGTTTCACTGACTGCCGCCGTGGTAATTCTGATCTCCTTCAGCAAGATGCGAGATGATCAGAAGTTGGCACAGGTCAGTCTTGCCATGATATTTTCCGGTGCCATCGGCAACCTGATCGACCGGATCAGACTTGGTGAGGTAATTGATTTTCTGGATGTTTACTGGAAAACCTACCACTGGCCCGCCTTTAATATAGCAGATTCATTAATCTGCGTTGGGGTTGCCCTGATAATTCTTGACCTATTTAAAGAAGATTGCTCAGCTAAGGCGTGACTGTTATGCTTTTTTCTGTTAATGTCCAAAAACTGATTGTTGCTTTAGCAGGAGGTGCCTTATGCCAATAGTGATTGAAATCATTATGATAGTCGCAGTGATGCTGTTCTGCGTTGTCTGCGTTTTCCTGCTCCTTTTTGTGATTGCATCTGCACTGTTTCCAGTTGAAAAATCCCTTTCAAAGGTTGTCTGGGAACTGATGACACCCAAGCGGAAACAGTTGCCATCATCAAAGCAACAGGGTGGCTTCAGGGGGTTCAGTGAAAAACATAAGTAAAAAGCAAAAGGGGCGTAAAACGCCCCTTTTTTATTGCCAGTTCACACTGTTCTTTTATTCACCGTAACTTGTCATTAAGACATCTGATTCCACTACAGGTCTCCGGTCATCTCTTGCAGCTCATACAGCTTGGGGTTGACACCTGCAATACAATCAATGGCTGATTTAAGTGCATCTGCATCCAGGCCGCATTCCTCATCTATATCCTGAAAAAACTGGTAACCCTTTGGCAGTGGCGTTAAGGCATTGTTACGGTAAAGCATCATATCCACCAGGTCATTCACACGGCCCTTTGCCTCCCACGGGTCACGGTAGTTGAACTGGCGAGCCACAATATGCACCGCCATCCCGTTTGGGAAAATCCCCTTTACTTCAAAGGAAAACTCCCGTGGGGCACTGTAATGTTCTGAGCGTCCTGAACGGGCCATAACCTCTGCACCGGCTGCCTCCAGCAAGGCACGTACAGACTCTGCTGTCATGGCCTCTTTTGTTATTTCCATCCTGTCTTTCTCTCCCAATAACGTAATTCTGTTTAATGTCGGTCAGGAACAACCGTAGCCCCATCCCCGATCTTGCTGGCAATATCTGTGGCAGCATTTATATCCAGGTGACGGCCAACACGAATCCGGTACCAGTAACCTTTTTCACCCAGATCAACCTCTGCAATTGTGGCACTGTAACCCTTGGTTGCAAGCCTTGCCTTGGTTGCCTCGGCATCCTTCAGACTGGAGAGGGATGCCACCTGCACCAGGTAGGTTGCTGTTTGAGGCTTGTTGTCCTGCGGCTGTTTTGGCTGTACAGGTTCTGTTGCAACAGGCTTTTCCTCTGTTGTCGGCTGGCTGGCTGCTGTATTCTTAGCAGGGACAGGCTGCTCATTGATACCACTACCCAGTACAGGTCGGGTCTCTTTAGAACCCTTGGGAAGATTCTCAAAAAATGATAGCGGCAACGGTTCTGAAGGAGATGCCTGATTGGGGGCTGCGACAGCTTCCTGGGATTCTTTACTGGCCGGTTTTTGTTGTGAGTCTGCCGGTTGCGATTCCAGGCTTTGCTGCTCCAGGGCAGCACGAAAACCTTTTTTGGTTGACTGTTGTGAAAAGTACCAACCAAAGCCAAAGCCAGACCCGAAACCAACCACCAACATAACAACAGAGGCCAGCAACCAGCCAAACATACTGCCTGAATTACGCTCACGACTGGAGGCTGTCCTGGCAGCAGCCGGAGACTGTCTTGGTTCTCTGTAATCGATCCGCATAGTTATCCCCTACATCCGTTCTGGTGCTGAAACCCCCAGCAGCTCCAGGGCATTTCTCAGCACCTGTCTGACCTGGGCCAACAGGTACAGCCGTACCCTGGTCAGTGCAAGATCATCACCCAACACCTTGGTTTTATTATAATAACCGTGAAACAGTCCGGCCAGTTCGGTCAGGTAATAAACTATCTTGTGGGTCTCAAACTCCCTGGCTGCCTCATCCACCACTTCCGGCAGACTCTCCAGCCATTTGATAATCCGCAGCTCATCTGCTGTATCAAGCAGGGATAGTGCCTGAGCATCAACCTGTTCAGGCAGTTTGATCCCCTGTTCTGCCGCATTTTCAAAGATGCTGCATATTCTGGCATGGGCGTATTGCACATAGTAAACCGGATTATCCAGGGATTGCTGCTTGGCCAGGTCAATATCAAACACAAGCTGGGAATCAGGACGACGCATTACAAAGAAAAAACGGACTGCATCCCGCCCAACTTCATCTATCAGCTCCCGCAGGGTAACATAGCTGCCAGCCCGCTTGGAGATTTTGACCTCCTCGCCCCCCCGCATCACCGTAACCATCTGGTGCAGGACATACTCTGGCCAGCCCTGGGGTATGCCTGCATCAAGGGCCTGCAAACCAGCCCTGACACGGGTAATTGTGCTGTGGTGGTCAGCACCCTGCTCATTTACCACCCGCACAAAACCCCGCTGCCATTTATCCAGATGGTAGGCCACATCCGGCACAAAGTAGGTGTAGCCGCCATCACCTTTACGCATGACACGGTCTTTATCATCCCCAAAATCAGTGGTACGTAACCAGAGGGCACCATCCTGCTCATAGCAGTGACCATTACTGATGATCCGCTCCACAGCCTTTTCCACCTTGCCATCGGCATATAGGCTTGATTCCAGAAAATAGTTGTCAAAACTGACATCAAAGGCCTTCAGATCCTGATCCTGCTCCCGCCGCAGGGCTGCCACGGCAAACAGGCGGATCGCCTCCAGATTATCAGGATCGCCATCAGCAGTTACCTGACGATCATCAGCAAAGATAGTCTCCTTGGTCAGGTATGCAGCGGCCACATCCCTGATATATTCCCCCTGGTAGCCGTCGGCAGGCCATTGCGGGTCATCCGGCCCGATACCTTTGCAGCGGGACTGGACTGACAAAGCCAGGTTGTTAATCTGGGCACCGGCATCATTGTAATAAAATTCACGGGTTACCTGCCAGCCAGTTGCAGCCAGCAGTCGGCAGAGTACATCACCAATGGCAGCACCGCGACCATGCCCGATATGCAGCGGTCCGGTGGGGTTGGCACTGACAAACTCCACCTGAATGGATTGCCCGGCACCGGTGCCGGTAGTACCAAAGCCAGTGCCTTGACGCTGGATTTCCAGCAGCGACTGCTGCCAGGCCGCTGGCGAGATAAAGAAGTTGATAAAGCCAGGGCCAGCTATTTCAGTTCTGGAAACCAAACCTTTCTGATCCTGCAAATATGTAAGAATCAGTTCGGCCACCTGCCTGGGTGCCTTGCGTTCCTGCTTTGCAAGCTGCATGGCAATATTACAGGCAAAGTCGCCGTGGGCCTCCTGGGCCGGGTTGCTGATGGTGACTTCCGGCAGGTTTTCAGAACAAAGGCTGCCAGAATTACGGGCAGCCAGAAGAGCCTGGGATACCAGGCTGGCAAGTTGTTGTCGGATCATTTTATTTTCAGCTTTCCTTTTGGGTATCAGAAGATTCAGTTGAATCATGCTCTGCCTGGGCTCTGATGGTGACATCACGGGAGAAATCAGGGCAGCGGGAACCACCATCGGTTACACAGAACCGCTTACCGCAAGTTTCACGCCAGGCACAAACGCTACAGGATTGACGAGACATAGGCATACCCACTTTATTATCGGTTTGTTACAGTGGTAAACTGGTAAACCACTTCATCCGGTTTAAGCAGACCTAGATCCTGGCGGGCAATCCGTTCAATATAATCACGGTCATTACGCAGAGCCTTAATGGTCTGTCGCATCTTCATATTTTCTTCTGTCAACTGGTTAATATTATGTTCAACCCGCTGTTTTTCCCTTTTAAGCTCATAAATCCGCATCAGGCCCCGCTCGCCAAATACTGTGCAGGATAGCAGCAGCACCAGGCATGTAGCCAATAACAGCCAACTGCGTCCTGTAATGCGGGTTCTGGTCATGTGGCTCTTCTTTCTCAGTTACTACTTTTTCTGAAGTAGTCGATGGTTTTCTGCAAACCTGTATCAAGGTCAGTACTCGGCTGCCAGCCAAGCTGCTGTCTGGCCAGTGTAATATCTGGTTTACGCTGTTTTGGGTCATCCTTTGGCAGGGGTAGATGGATGATCTCTGACTTTGATCCGATTATTTTAATGATTTTTTCAGCAAACTCAAGAATTGTGTTTTCTGACGGGTTGCCCAGGTTAAGCGGCCCTGTAAAATGGCTTTCATTCTCCATCATCCTGATCATTCCATCTATCAGATCATCCACATAGCAAAAAGAACGGGTCTGTTTGCCATCACCAAACACTGTGATGTGCTCATCTTTCAGGGCCTGCAAGATAAAGTTGGATACCACCCGTCCATCATTCTCAGCCATGCGGGGGCCGTAGGTGTTAAAGATACGGATAATTCTTATATCAACATCGTTCTGGCGATGGTAGTCCATCATAAGGGTTTCCGCCACCCGTTTGCCCTCATCATAGCAACTGCGGATGCCGATCGGATTAACATTGCCCCAGTAGTCCTCCCTTTGGGGATGAATCTGCGGATCACCATAGACCTCAGATGTGGATGCCTGGAGAATCCGTGCCTTGATCCGTTTGGCAAGACCGAGCATATTGATGGTACCCATTACGCTGGTTTTAACGGTTTTAACCGGATTATACTGATAGTGTACCGGTGAAGCCGGACAGGCCAGATTATAAATCCGGTCTACTTCCAGTAGAATTGGCTCGACAACATCGTGACGAATCAGCTCAAAGCGGTGGCTGTCCATCAGGTGGATGATGTTGTCCTTGCTGCCGGTAAAGAAGTTGTCCAGGCAGATCACATCATGGCCTTCACCCAGCAGCCGTTCACAAAGGTGGCTGCCCAGAAAACCGGCCCCGCCAGTTACCAGTACACGCATCCGACTACTCCCTGTAACTGCAAATTTAATCTACAATACCGTTGCCGGCCCGACCCAGGGGAACATATTCAACACCGTATGATTTAAGCCGCTCAGGGCGGTAAAGGTTACGGCCATCTACAATCAATGGCCGGTTCATTTCATGCCTGATCCGTTCAAAATCAGGGTTACGATACTCATGCCAATCGGTAATCACTGTTAAGGCATCGGCATTGGTCAGTATATCATACTGGTTTTCACTATATTCAATGCGGTCACCAAGTATCTTTTGTGCCTCTTCCATTGCTTCCGGGTCGTGTGCCCGTACAGTAGCACCGGCGGCCAGCAGACGCTCTATAATTGTAAGCGAGGGTGCTTCACGCATATCATCGGTGCGGGGTTTGAAGGAAAGTCCCCAGCAGGCAATTATCCGGCCTGTAAGTGGCTGTTCTGCACCAGGCACTCCAAGGAGCTTGATCAACTTGTTGGCCAGAACCTCTTTTTGCAGCTCATTTACCTTTTCAACGGCCTTCAGAATCTTAAAATCATAGTTGCATTCTTCAGCGGTCTGGATCAGGGCCTTGACATCCTTGGGGAAACAGGAGCCGCCATAACCAGGGCCGGGGAAGAGGAAGTCGTGGCCTATCCGCCTGTCAGAACCGATCCCCTCCCGCACTGCCGAGACATCAGCCCCCATCAGTTCGCACAGATTGGCAATCTGGTTCATGAAGGATATTCTGGTGGCCAGCATGGCATTGGCAGCATATTTGGTCATTTCAGCAGACCGGATGTCCATCACCAGCATACGGCTTTGTTTACGCATAAACGGATCATACAGCTCCTTCATGATCTCTGCTGTACGTACATTATCAGTACCAACAACCACCCGGTCAGGCTTCATAAAGTCATCAATGGCAGCCCCTTCTTTCAGAAACTCCGGGTTGGAAACCAGGTCAAATTCAAAGTTCACACCCCGTTTATCCAGCTCTTCCTGGACAGCCTGCTTGACCTTATCAGCAGTTCCCACCGGAACAGTGGATTTATCAACAATAATTCTGAAACCGTTCATATACTGCCCAATGGTGCGGCCAACCGCCAGAACATACTGCAAGTCAGCAGAACCATCTTCACCGGAAGGTGTGCCAACGGCAATAAAATGTACCAGTGATTTCTCCACCGCCTCTGCCATATCAGTGGTAAAACTAAGCCTGCCATCGGCCTGGTTACGGAGTACCAGCTCCTTCAGGCCAGGTTCATAAATCGGGATGATCCCCTGTTTAAGCCGATCTATCTTCTGCTCATCCAGGTCAACAGCAATTACATTGTTGCCGCTTTCTGCAAAACAGGCTGCTGCAACCAGCCCGACATAGCCAGCACCAAAAACAGTGATTTTCATTCCATGCTCCTCTTATTATTTTTAAGCTGCAAGGCCCGTGCGTAAAGCTCTCGCCGTGGCAGGCCAGAACTTGCAGCCAGTAATATTGCCGCATCTTTTACACTGTGGCCCTTATCCATAAGCTCCCCAAGCTGCTCATCCAGACTGGCCTGATCCAGCTCTGGCTGATCTTTTTCCGGCGATGCAATCAGGATCACAACTTCACCCCGTTCCTTACCATCCCTGACTGCATCGGCCAGTTGACCGGCTGTGCCGGACAGCAGCTCCTCATAAAACTTGGTCAGTTCCCGTGCCACCACCACCTGGCGATCCCCCAGAATCACAGCCAGATCCGACAAGGTTTCAGACAGCCGATGGGGAGCTTCGTACAGGATCAGCGTGCCTGGCAATGCTGCCAGATCTGCCAGAAAACTGCGTCGCCTGGCCTGTCTGGCTGGTGGAAAACCAGCAAAGAAGAAGCTGTCACTGGGCAGGCCAGAGGCTGACAGGGCTGTAATTGCTGCACAGGCCCCGGGAATCGGCACGACTTTAATGTTTGCAGCAACCGCATCCTGCACCAGCCTGAAACCAGGATCAGAAATGCAGGGGGTGCCTGCATCGGAAATCAGGGCGATATTTTTACCCTGCTGCAACTGTTCAATCAGTTGCGGGCCTTTCAGAAGCTGGTTGTGATCATAGTAGGATGTAAGTGGTGTATTGATACCAAAATGGTTCAGCAGCTTACGGGAATGACGGGTATCTTCGGCTGCAATCAGATCCACTTCCTTCAGGACACGAACTGCCCTGAACGTCATATCCTCCAGGTTGCCGATCGGTGTGGCAACAATGTAAAGAATGC
Organism: uncultured Geobacter sp.; assembly: GCA_964600635.1. Taxonomy (GTDB): domain Bacteria; phylum Desulfobacterota; class Desulfuromonadia; order Geobacterales; family Pseudopelobacteraceae; genus Trichlorobacter. The sequence goes on from CAZRKG010000022.1 coordinate 15,504, forward strand.
CAGCCATCTATTTGATGGAGGAGATGTAGGCCCGAATCCCGTCCAGGATTCCGGTTGCAATCAGATCCTGATAAACAGAATCCTTCAGGCGGGCTTCTTCTGTGCTGTTGCTGATAAAGCCGATCTCGGTCAGGATACTGGGCATGGTGGCCCCCACCAGCACATAAAATGGCCCCTGCTTGACCCCCAGGTTGCGGGTATCGGCATGTTTTGTGATGGCAGATTTGTGGAGTGCCTTCTGGATCTCCTCAGCAAGATGGGCGGAATCATTAAGTTTGTAGTTAGCCATCAGGTCAAACAGTATAGCCTGCAACAGGCTGACTTTTTCCAGGCTGGTTCCGTTTTCAAGGGCTGCCAACTGGGCCACCTTTTCTGTCTTGGCAAGGTTAAGGTAGTAGGTTTCAATCCCCATGGCAGCACGGTTTGGGGCTGCATTGGCGTGGATGGACACAAACAGATCGGCATTTACCTTGTTGGCAATGGCAGTCCGCTCTTCAAGCGGTATAAAAGTGTCATCAGAGCGGGTCATGACCACATCAAGCCCCAGATCTTTTTTAAGTTTTTCCCGCAATTTAAGCCCCACTGACAGTACCAGATCCTTTTCCCTGAAACCGGAAGCACCCACTGCACCTGGGTCATGTCCTCCATGACCAGGGTCCACCACTATGCGGCGTATCTTGGCGATTGCAGGCTGTTTTGACGGAACAGCCGCCTGCTCCGCCAGCCTTGTTTCCTCCTGCCTTTGTTCACTGGCAGTCGGAATGGCCGCTGTACGGCTGCTCAGTTCCTGCTCCATTTTGCTGATTTCAACCCGATGGTCACCACGCACATCAATCACCAGACGGGAAGGTGCCGCAAGGGGAAAGATCTTGTAATCCCTGATCGTATCAATATCCAGCACCACCCGTACCACACCGGGCTTAAACAGGGCTATCCGCACACCCTTCAGTAGACCATCACCAATGTTTATATCCCGTAATTCAGGGCCTAGCCTGGTGTTTTCCAGATCAATCACAATCCTGCCAGGCTTGCCGGTCTGGCGGATGCCACGATCAAGCTCATAGCTCTTCCAGGTCACATCCTGTTCCAGTCCGATTACTACCCTTGTGTAATCAGGGTTAGACCAATGCTTAAGCTCCAGAACCTGAGTTTCTGCCGGGCTGGTGGCTGTACGGACTGCATGGCTGGTAGATACCAGCAAGGGCAGCATCATGACAGCCAGTAAAATCAGTATCAGTGGGCGAAATTTAATCATCAGGCCATTTTCTTCAAATCATCCAATAAGTTAAGTGCTTCCAACGGAGTGATAACAGAAATATTCAGCTTTTTCAATCTCTCCCGCAAAAGATCCACCTCAGCCTCAAACAGTGAAAACTGTCTGGTCTGGTCCTGGGGCAGCATCTGTTGGGCTTTTGACGGGCTGGGCTGCCCCTGTTCAAAATCACCCTGCTCAAGGGTTTTCAGCAGTTCTTTGGCACGTTCAATCACTTCCTGGGGCATACCAGCCAGACGGGCCACCTGGATGCCGTAGGAATGGGAGGCTGCACCTGGGATAATAGTGCGTAGAAAAATGACCTGATCGTTCCACTCCCTGACCGCAACCGTAAAATTGCTGATTCTGCTGCGGGTTGCTGCCAGCTCCGCCAGTTCGTGGTAATGGGTAGCAAACAGGGTGCGGGGCCGGCAATCCGGGTGGTCATGCAGAAACTCCGCCACAGCCCAGGCAATGGAAAGGCCATCAAAGGTAGAGGTGCCACGGCCAATCTCATCCAGCACCACCAGGCTTTTACTGCTGGCATTCCGCAGGATATGGGCGGTCTCCATCATCTCCACCATAAAGGTTGACTGCCCCCTGGCCAGGTTATCGCCTGCACCAACACGGGTAAAGATTTTGTCAGCAATGCCGATGGTGGCACTGCTGGCCGGCACAAAGGAACCGATCTGTGCCATCAGTACAATCAGGGCCACCTGACGCATATAGGTGGATTTTCCGGCCATATTGGGGCCGGTAATCATCAGGATCTGACTCTTTTCATCCCCCATGCTGGTATCATTAGGCACAAACCGCTCAGACAGATTCATCGCCTCCACCACGGGATGCCGACCTTCAATAATTTCAAGCAGGCCATCCTCTGTGATCTTTGGCTTGCAGTAACTTCGCTCCAGTGCAACGGTTGCCAGGGCTGTCAGTACATCCAGGCTGGCCAGACTGCCCGCTGTGTCGGCAATCCGTCCACCGGCTGCTGCCACACTTTCACGGACCTGCTGGAAAAGTTGATATTCCAGTTCACAGATCCGCTCTTCTGCCCCCAGCACCTTTTCTTCATAGTTTTTAAGCTCTTCGGTGATGTAACGCTCACCATTGGCAATGGTCTGACGACGGATATAATCGGCAGGTACATTGGCCAGATGGGTTTTAGTCACCTCAATAAAGTAACCAAAAACCTTATTGTAGCGGATCTTTAAAGATGGGATGCCGCTACGTTCCCGCTCCTGGGCCTCCAGCCGTGCAATGAACCCCTTACCCTCTTTACTGATGCTGCGAAGCTCATCCAACTCGCTGTTATAGCCATCGGCAATGATGCCCCCTTCCCGCAGTGAGAATGGCGGAGCCTCTGCAATTGCAGTTGCAATCCGTTCCCGCAGGTCTTCCAGCGGGTCCAGTTGCTCTTGAAGTGAGATCAGCAGGGGCGACGTTGCCACTGTCAATAACTGCTTAAGCTCTGGCAGTTGTTGGATGGAATCATGCAAAGCCCGCAGGTCACGGGCAGAGGCACTGGCCATGCTGATCCGGCCATTGATCCGCTCCAGATCCTGTATTTCCTTGAAAATAGCCAGCAGTTGTTCCCGTAAATCCGGTTGTTCCAGCAGCTCCTCCACTGCGGAAAGCCGCTGCCGGATCGGATCAGGCTGCACCAGCGGATAAGACAGCCATTGTTTAAGTGTACGGGCACCCATTGCAGTTCTGGTTCGATCCAGACAACCCAGCAGCGAACCGGTCTTCTTGTTGTCCTGCATGGTGGCGGTCAGCTCCAGGTTGCGGCGGGTGGCAGGATCAAGGGTAAGAAACTGATCCTGTTGCAAGATGCTGACATCACGCAGGTGGGGCAGATCAGCATGGTGGTTTTCCTTAAGATAGTGCAGCACCATACCACTGGCCAGCAGTGCCTGCGGCAGCCGGTCAAGGCCAAATGCTGCCGGACTTTGGATACCAAATGTCTTGCAGATCAGGTCACTGCAATAATCTTTATCCAGCACCCAATCTGCCACGGCAGAACACAGTCTTTCACCATGCAGCAAGGCCAGTTCCTGGGACAGCTCTTTACGCATTGCCTCGGCCAGCAGCAGCTCCCTGGGGGTAATGGCGGCCATGCGGGCCACTGCACTGGTCAGGCTGCCTTCCTGGGCAACATTAAATTCTCCTGTTGAAAGATCAAGCCAGGCACAGCCCCAACTATCATCCTGTTGGCAGAGGGCCAGCAGATAGTTGTTATCACCAGGGGCAAGGGATTCTGCCTCTATCACCAGGGCTGGCGTAACCACCTTAACCACATCCCGCCTGACAATCCCTTTGGCCTGCCTGGGATCTTCCACCTGCTCGCAGATGGCCACACGATAGCCAGCCTCAATCAGACGGGCAATATACGGCTGGGCAGAATGGAATGGCACTCCACAAAGGGGAATACCATCGCCATCCCCCTTATTTCGGGATGTCAGGGTTATATCCAACAGATTGGCAGCAATAACAGCATCTTCCAGAAACATTTCGTAGAAATCCCCCAACCTGAAAAAGAGGATGCTTTCCGGGTGGCGGGATTTAATCTCAAAATACTGCTGCATCATGGGGGTGTTAAGGGCCGGATTTGACATAGTGTTATTTTGTAACATGCCAGACATAGATATTGCAACAAGGGAGGTATATATTGGCTCTGGCACTGGACTGATGGATGAGTTGTCCTGAATTTACTGAATATTTACTTGTTATAAAGTTTATCAAGCCGGAGATATAATATTGCATTTACAGACATGTACAGATTCGCATATCAGTCCTGATTCAGCAATCCGTAAGACGTGCTGTGTTTATCTGCGTAGTTGCCGGTGTAATAAAACCAGAAAGACCCTTTCAGTATATGCCAACTGTCAGCCATGACAGCAACCTCAATTCCTTTACAATTTATAAGATAATATATTATTACCAGAATACTGCATTTTAAGATGCTATGTAAAACTGAATTTGTTACAGAATAATGGTAAATATAGCTCCGCCATTACTGTTTGCAGCACTGATTATACCGCCCATATTACGTTCTATTAAAGTACGTGCCATATACAGGCCAATTCCTGTACCAGTGGCTGGTCCTTTGGTAGTAAAGTATGGATCAAACAGTTGTGGTAACAGTTCAGGGTTTATCCCTCCGGCATTATCCTGCACTGTAACCCTGGAGCGTCCATCATCACTGTGGACTGTAATTATAATCCTGGGATCCTTTATCTCCCTGTCCATTAAAATATCCCGTGCGTTGTACAGTATGTTAATCAGTGCCTGGGCATACTCACTTGGATAGCCTGTTGCATGTACAGTGCTGTTGCCGTTTATCTGTACGTTAATCTTTTTAGCCTCTAAAGATGGCCTGATCAGATTCAGGCACTGCCTCACAACCTCATCCAGAGCAAACTCCTGCTTTTCTTTATCCTTACGAAAGAAGTTTCTGAAGTCATCAATGGTGTTGGACATGAACTTCAGGTTATCCATGATCAGATTGGTCTGGGCTGTCATCTCTTCATCGGTAAGCTCTTTAAGGCTATATAAAAACTGTATGCTCTGGATACAGACCGCCACATTATTCAAAGGTTGCCGCCACTGATGGGCAATATTGGTCAGGAGTTCCCCCATTGCAGCCAAACGGGTCTGATGGATCAGCAGCTCATCTTTTTTACGCATTACTGCCACCGATGCCTCAATCCGTTCTTCCAGGTTTGTATTAAGCAGCTCCAGGGCTTCCTGTGCCTTTTGCCGCTCTGCAATTTCGCATTCCAGCTCAACCGCCTGTTCATGCAATGCCTCGCTGGACCTGGTACGCTCCAGCACCGTCTGTTTCATCACCTGATACCGCCAGGTCATAAAAACAGCAGCAGAAATCAGCAGCACACTGCTCATGAGGATCATTACCCGTGCAGTAGTCCAGTAAGGTGGCGGGCTGCCATACCATTTGGTGTAGATCATCTGATATTGTTTGCTTGATACAAACTGCATAGTTGGTTTTTTAAGGTAATTAAACAGCTCTGGATTTTTCTTGCTGATGGCGATAGCCCGCTTAATTTCAGTCAATGGCGGCTGGATGATCCTGATCTGCTCTGCAAGGCCAACCTCGCGAACAAGTTTAAGCACAACGTTATCCGGCCCGATGTAGGCATCAATCCGGCCTGCAATCAGCTCCAGTAAAGCTTCCTGAACCGAATCATAGATGATGGTTTTGATATTCGGATATTTTTGCAGGATAGGTAAGGCCTGGCTTGCACGCAGAGTCCCAACAACACGACCTTCCAGATCAGCCAGATTATTGACCTGTTGGCTGTTTGCCCTGACATTTATGGTTATGCCTGAGGTCTCTGTAAAATCTGTAAAAAAGTAGCCTTCCTTACGCTTCTCATTAACCACAAGAATCGGGCAGATGTCTGCATCACCACTATCAAGGGCTGCTTCCGCCTCCTGCCAGTTGTTGACCAGGATGTACTTGACCTTAAAGCCGCTTTCCTCGGCAATGGCATCGGTCAGATCCACTGCAAATCCATCTGGCTGACCGGTTTCATGGTTAATGTATGAAATAGGCTGGAAGTTGTTAAGAATAACAGCAGTAATCTGCCTGCTGTCAGCCAGGGCGGTCTGGCAGGTCAACAGGAAGGCCAGGGTTATATTCAGGCAGATAAGCGAAATGATCTTTAGGTAGTAACGCATAGTTTCGGAACCTTGTTATTTGCAGCTCATCTGATGCAAAGTGGCGGTAAATTCCATGCCTGACTTAACCGATTCATCCTGAAACTCAGGATTTGAAACAACCATATACCGTTTGCCAGCCCGCCAACCGGCAAGACTATCCATACTGCCAGTGCGATAGCCGGCCGGATCAAGTTCAGCAGTATCAAAACCTGCTGCAATGGCCAGCCCAATTAGTCTGTCTGCCATATGTGGTGGTTGTATCGGCTGGTCCAGCTCGATACTGGCTTTATTACCAAGACTACGCACCCTGATTACTTTAAAACCAAGCTGACGAATGGAGTCCTCGGCATACTCAACCCGTTGCAGCTCTGTTTCTGTAATCAGCCTGTTGTGGGGAAAGCGGGTCAGCAGACAGCTTTGGGCAGCATTGTTCCAGGTTGGCAACTGAAGCTGTCTGCTGATGGAACGGATTTCAGCCTTGGTAAGACCTGCCTCAGCCAGGGGGCTTCTGATCTCCAGCTCCTGTAAGGCTCGGCGGCCAGGGCGATACTCTGCAAGATCATCCAGGTTACTGCCATCAGCAAGCTGCCACTGTTTTGACGGCAATGATTCAAGGGCAGCTTCAAGCAGTGCTTTTTTACAGATATAGCAACGTTCTGGATGATTATCCATTAACCCGAGTACGTCAGTCGGGTCAAAATCGATTCTATGGTGGGAAATATTACGTAATAGGCAGAACGCAGAGGCATCCTTCAACTCCTGTTTCAGGTGGTAGGGGGCTTGCAGGGTTATTGCAATACAGTTGTTCTCCAGCAGATCATGGGCCACGGCAAGCAACAGACTGGAGTCAACCCCGCCGGAAAATGCCACAGCCAGCGGGGCTGCCTGCTGTATAATCTGGCGTAACTGCTTTATTTTATTTTGAAGAACTGGCATAGGTACAGTACATCTGTCAGAATTTAAACGGCACTAAGAAACAGGCTGGATCCGAACTTGTTACTAATTTGCAGCATATCCGGCCTGACAAGGGAACTATTACCTTAAAACCAGACAAACAACCTGTGCAGTGGTTCTCGTCAGATATAGTACATTATCCTGCTGGCCTGCTCCCGCTCAAAACCCATCACTGTACCACGCTCACACAATGTCTCAAGGGTGATCTTCCCAAACAGGTCTTCCAGCAGATCGGTGGCTTCCTGCCAGACAGTCTGCACCACACAGTTACCCTCAAACGGGCATTCATCGCCATTGCGACGTTTACGATGGGTCCTGGCCACACAATCTACCAGTACAGAATCCTGCTCTGTAGCCTTAATAACATCCAGCACGGTAATTTCCGATGCTGGTCTGGCCAGACTGTAACCACCCTGCGGACCACGCTTGCTTCTAATTATACCAGCCTTTTTAAGACCTTGAAAAATCTGTTCCAGGTAACGGGGAGAGATATTCTGACGGCGGGATATATCCTGGGTCTGGGCCGGTGCATCGGTATAGTTGTAGGCAATATCAAACAGTGCCCTTAAACCGTAACGACTTTTAGTGGATAAACGCATATAACAACCTCCTGTATATTTGTACGGGATAAGGATATAGATTGTCACACAAGTTCTGTCAAGAAGATAGCTGAGAAAGGCAAGAAGATTGAAGGTGTTATTCAGCTTAAAGACGAAGGCCTTGCTATTACAACGATCAGGAAAATCAAGTCTGCATCGCCTTCACGCCTACGGTGCATGGGCAATAGTAACAGCCGAAACCGAGCTGGCACCAGAGGTAATTAAAGACTTGGCACAGGCTTCCAATGTACTGCCGGTGGTAAACACATCATCCACCAGCATTATGCGGCGACCTTCGATGACACTGGCATCATAAACTTTAAAAGCATCCTTCAGATTAACCAGCCGCTGTTTACGGCCAAGCTCCACCTGGGGAGTGGTGGCAC
>CAZRKG010000023.1:0-23350 GCA_964600635.1 uncultured Geobacter sp.
GCCACTGCGGGACTGGTTGTTGCTGTACCCGCTGTTGCTACGGTTGCTCCGGTTGCCGCTTCCGTAACTGCTCCGGTTTCCGCTCCGGTTATTGCTGCTTCCGCTGCCACTACCGCTTTCGCCGTAACTGTCCACAATTTCAGCAGAATCAAGTTCCGTGATGGTGTAATCGTCACCGGAGCCGGTGTCCCCGTTGTTCTGTCCACTAAGTTCCACCCGGTCGCCGAACAGATCGGCGATGGTTCTGGCTGCAATGGCCACGTTCAGGTATTTCAGCCGGAATATCCTGACCGGCTCATTGCGTGCCACCACCATATCCCGCTGGTACTCCTCGGTGGTCATCAGCACAAACACACCGGACCTGGGGTTGTGGCGGTACCAGAGGCCGGAGAGACGGCAGATGCTGTCCACAACATCTGCCACTGTCTGCTTGCGTACGAAGAGCGTCACCCGTCGCTTGCCAGCCTCGCTGGTGGCCAGAATGTTCATGCCGGAAACTTCCGATATGATCCGCACAGCATCCTGCACTTCCGCCTTCTTGAACTCCATCTCTTCGATGATGAAGTTACCCATTTGATCAAGACCGGTGCGGGTGGTGGCTATCTCTGTGACTGACCACCCAGGCACTGGCGGCAGCAGGATCGTCAGGATCAGCATTACCGACAGCAGGCGTTTTATGTTGAAAGTTGTGATTAACGTCATGTACTCCCCTTTATCAAAACAACCTGAGAACTGTTCCAGTTTCAGATCAAAGATGGATTCAAGGCGGCGAGGAGATCGGCGACGAAGGCGTACACGTAGTACGTTGAGGAGCCGATAACGAGCCAACGAAGAAGACGCTTGGATCTGGAACTGGAATTACTTAATGAACCATGATGTTAAGACCTGGCGATCCGGCCTCCACCACAACATGCAGCCTCCCGATCTTCTTTATCTGGAGGGCCTTATCTATCCCCAGATCCTGCAAGCTCACAAAGTCACCTTCGCTTACCATATGTACGCCGCTCCCCTCGATCTCCAGCAGGGCCACGGACTTGCCTTTATCCCCCCGCAAAAGCCCCCGCAAGTGCATCTTGGGGACACCGCCCGGCTGCTCCGATGGGGTGAAATCAAGGCCGTAACGATTTGCATATCCTCCGGTTGCTGGCTGGCTGGTCATTCTGCCGGTTGTGGAAAACGGATTACGCCCGGACATACCCTGGGGTAATCCGGCTGTAGCAGTACCTTCGATGGTATGCCTGTTCTGGCCTGCTTCACCACCTTCAGCCGGCACCACCTTCAGCCGTGACCCCACGGGAACCGGTGCGGAAGGTTTCTGACCGCTTCTTTGCTTTGTCTGCACCCCTGACGGGACTTTGGTAGCCTCAACAGAAGCGGCGGACTCTTTCAAAGTTTCGGAAGCCGCACGTACCGAAGTGCTGCCGATAGCCTGTACGGAAATGGCACACAAAAGAAACAACGGCAGGTAAACCGCTGTGTGTTTTATCTGGTTTTTGAACAGCGGCATTACATTCCCCCTTTGGATGCCGATAACATGGCCTGGAAAAAGGAGTAGTAGACAAAACCTACTATGCCGCCCACCCCCACGATCATCACCGGCTCTATGGCCACCGCAATCAGCTTCACCTTGGCCGACAGTTCCTTCTGGTAATACTCACCGGCACTGTTCATAACGGTATCCAGTTGCCCGCTGCTCTCCCCCACCGCCGCCATATGCCGCATCATCAGCGGAATATGGGGCTGCTCGAAGGTCTTTGACAGTGGCCGTCCCTGCAAAAGCCCCTCGGCAGCGGCCTGGAATGATTCGCCTATTATCAGGTTTCCGGTGACGCTGCTGGTAACCCTGATTGATTCCAGTGCCGTCACCCCGCTGCGTAACAGCATGGCAAGGCACCAGCCGGCCTGGGCCATTGCGGCGTACTGCACCGCCCCCCCCACCACCGGCACATACAACAGCACCCGATCCACCACCCGTTTGCCAGGTCGGGTTGTGCAGGCTGCCAGAATCAGAAAGATCGAAACCCCCAGTACAATGCCCAGCATGGCACCGTAATCCTGCATCCAGGTGGAAACGTTCATTAACATCTGGGTTGAGGCAGGCAGGGAAGCCTTGCGTGCTGCCATTACACTGGCAAACTTGGGTATAACCCCCACCACCAGAAAAACAATTACACCTATGGCGGCCAGAAGCACGAACATGGGGTAAAACATGGCGGCCAGCAGTTGGCGTTTAACCTCTTTGCTACGCTCCAGGCTGTCCGCAAGGCGGTCCAGAATGTCATCCAGGTTACCGCTCTTCTCGCCGCTGGCGATCAGGCTGGCCACCAGTGGGGAAAAAATCCGTTTCTCCTCCGCCAGCATGGCGGAAAATGAGGCTCCCTTACGGATGGCATCGCACATCCTGCCGATGGCCCGACGTAACCAGAGTTTGGGAGTCATTGTGTTGCCGGCATCCAGGGCAGCCACCAGGGTATAGCCGGACCGCAGCATAAGTGAGGTCTGCCGGAAGAACGCCACCAGATCGGCTGATCCAACCGGCGTGTACCGCTTGATGGACAGCAGCTCCCGCAGCATACCCAGCCTGGCCTTCAGGCCGCCTTCCGCCCCAAAGCTTCCTTCCCGTACCTTGATTACGGTAACGCCCTGTTCCCGCAGGATGCGTACTACATCTTTTTCATTATCCGCCTCAACGGTTCCGGTAAGCTCCTTACCCATGCTGTCGAGACCGGTATAGGAAAATATTGCCATCTGTTCCCCTGTAAGCTGTAACTTCGGTTCAGTATCGGTTTCTAACTACCTTTGTCCCCGCCCATCAGGGGTGCCTGCTTCCTTGGGTAGCTAGCGTGCCTCCGGTTTTAAATGCAGTACCTCGTTAAGAGCTACCTCGCCGGACAGCACCTTCACGCAGGCATCCTGCCAGAGTGTCTTCAGATTACGGGCCATGCTGTGCAAGGTTCCTTCGCTGGCCCCTTCCGCAATGGCCGTACTTACATCACGGTCAATCCAGAACGCCTCAAAGATACCGATACGTCCCCTGAAACCACTGCCAAGACAGAAAGAACAGCCGGCCGGATCGTGCAATGTTGCCGTGCTTTCAGGTTCCAGCCCCAGAATTTTCAGCTCTTCCGGCAGGGCTGGTCTGGGTTTGCGGCAGTGGGCACAGAGCCGCCGTGTCAGCCGTTGGGCCAGCACCCCTATCAGGGTGGAGCCGATCAGGAACCGTTCGGCACCAATATCCACCAGGCGGGTGACGGCTCCCACCGCATCGTTGGTATGCAGGGTGGACATAACCAGGTGTCCGGTCATGGCGGCCCGCATCCCGATCTCCACCGTCTCCTTGTCCCGCATCTCCCCCACCAGAATCACATCCGGGTCGTGTCGTAGAAATGACCGCAACGCCTCGGCAAAACCAACCTTTACGTTTACCTGCACCTGGCTGATACCGTTGATGGTCTGTTCCACCGGATCTTCCACGGTCAGAACGTTAATATCATCCACGGAAAGCTCACGGATGGCGGCGTAGAGTGTTGTGGACTTGCCGCTTCCGGTGGGGCCGGTGACAAGAATCATGCCGTGGGGCCTGGTTATGCCCCGTCGGAATTCGGCCAGCATCTCTTCCGGCATACCCAACTGCTCCAGTGAAAGGCCGCCGGTTTCCTGACCAAGAATCCGCAACGTGGCCCGCTCTCCCCAACGGGTGGGGATGGTGGCCACCCGGATGTCGGTCTCCGGCATATTCCAGTTCATGACGCTGTACTTCATGGCTCCGTCCTGGGCCATACGCTGCTCGGCAATATCCAGGCCGGACAGAACCTTGATCCGGTTCATCAGGGCTTCTTCATCCGCTGGATGAAGAAGGCGGCTGTATTCCTGCATCTGCCCGTCCACCCGCAGGCGGATACGCATTCCGGTTTCCCGTGGTTCAAAATGCACGTCAGAGGCCCGCCGCAGGTAGACTTCCTTCATAATGTCGTCCAGAAGCTGAACCGGATCGCTCTTTTCCGTTGCAGCAGGCCGGGTTCCCGGCCCTGCACTGCTTCGTTCAATGGCCCCCCGCAGTGCCTCGGGATTTGCCAGGGCAGGGCGGTAACGTCGGCCGGTGGCCCGTTCCACCCGCTCCAGACTGATATGATCATCCGGGTCGGCCAGCACCAGCAGCCGTTCATCATCATCCCTTCGTATCGGCAGCATCAGCCGGTGCTGTCGGACGGCGTGGGGCAGCATCATCAGGGCTTCGGTATCGGCAACAAGCTGTGCAGGCCGCATAAACGGGATACCCCGCAGGTCGGCCAATGCCTGATAAAGGGCCTCTTCCGGGAACCGTCCGGCCCTGGTCACCACCTCCAGCAGCGGTAGCCGCTCCCGCTTGGCCTGCAAACGCAGGCTCTTGACATCCTCATCCCGCACAAGGCCAATTCTGATGGCGGCATCAATCAACAGGTTTTCGTTCACCGCCATATCAGACCATCTCCCTGTCTGCTGCCACGCTCACCAGCCGATCGAACCCGTCCCGATTGGTACAGAGTGCCAGTGCCGCTTCCCGATCAATCCTGCCGCTTTTCACAAGACGGGCAAGATCCTGATCCAGGGTCCACATCCCCTCCCTGGCTCCGGTTTCCATCATTGAATAAAGCTGCCTGGTCTTGGAGGTCTGGATCAGGTTGGCCGCAGCGGTGTTCACCATCAGCAGCTCCACCGCCGGCAGACGTTTTGTTCCGTCTGTCCCCAGCACAAGCCGCTGGGCCACCACGGCCCGCAAAACCATTGCTATCCTGTGACGGGCCACGGACTGTTCTTCTCCGCCAAAGTAGCCGATGAACCGCTCAATGGCCCCCACCGCTTCGCCGGTATGCAGGGTTGAGAACACCAGATGCCCTGTCTCGGCGGCGGCCAGTGATGCCTTCATGGTCTCCAGATCCCGCATCTCCCCCACCATGATCACGTCAGGGTCTTCCCGCATGGCGGCCCGCACTGCATCGGCATAGCTTGGCACGTCGGTATGCACCTCGCGGTGATGCACCAGACTTTTGCGGTTTTGATGTACAAACTCCACCGGATCTTCAACGGTCAGGATATGGCAGTCACGGGTGCGGTTGATCTCGTCCAGCAGCACCGCCAGGGTAGATGACTTGCCGCTGCCAGTGGCACCGGTAACCAGCACCAGGCCGGAATTAAGGTGGGCCAGATCCCTCAGACGGATGGGCAGCCCAAGCTCTTCCAGCGATAAAAGCCGCTGGTCAAGATAACGTATCGCCAGGGACGGCTGACCCAGCTCACGGTAGCAGTTAACCCGAAAACGCTGGCCGTTGGCAGCCGAATAGCCAATATCTGTTGTCATCCGGCTGGAAAACTCCTGCCGCTGGTATTCGGTCATAATGGCCTGGGCCATGGCCGTCACCTCATCCGCACTGAACAGCTCCTGCTCGTGGCTGCACAGCTTGCCGTTGATCCTGAAATAGACCGGCTCTCCGCTGGACAGGTGCATGTCCGAAGCCCGCAGTTCCACGCAGGTCGCCAGCAGTTTTTCAAAACATTCCCTTGGATTGGTCATTGCCATCAGATTGACATCTCCAGTGACACCGTAATGGCACCTGGCGGCAGGTTTATTGCTTTGTCCTGTCTGCCCTTTGTCGCAGTCAGGTGGCGGGAATATATGTTCAGCTTGATCACCGCCACGTGGAACGACAGATCCTTGAGACCGTGCAGAAAATCCAGCAGATTGCCAAAATCCGTATTGGCCTTCAATTCCAGCAATGGGCGGCCCAGAACCGGATCCACGGTCAGTTCCCCCAGTATCTTTTCCGGTGTAAACCCCTTGCGGGCCACCGACAGCAGCTCTACGCCGGTACGTTCTGCCAGGGCCGAGATTTCCAGCATCAACTGCTGACGCATCTCGGCGGAATCCAGCGGAAAGAAGCCGCTATCCAGTTCATCCTGCCCTTCTTTAAGTGCGGCCAGCTCACGGTCTACCTTCTCAATCTGTGTCTCCAGCGACTTGGGGGCAGGGCCGCCACTTCCCAGATCATCCACTCCGGCCCGCTTTACAAGCCGATCCTGGCGGCGATTGAGCATGTTGACCGACTCCTTGTACTTTTTTTTGCTGATCTGGAAGAACACGCCGCCGTACATGCCGATCATTACGCAGGCGATTACCACCTGCACCCGTAGCCGCTCGCCAGGGGCAAGTTTCTTCCACCTGGTTATCAACTTGTCTGGAAATCTGCCCATTATTTCCGGCCTCTCTTCCTGGCCGGCTTTTTCTCCGCCGGCTGCTTTTCCGCTGCCTGGGCATCTTCCTGGGCCGAGATGCTCACCAGCCAGATCTTCAAAACGGAACCGTCAATGGCAAGTCGTCCCCTACCCCTGGCTATCTGGGTTTCAGCCACCTTGTACCCATAGGGTGCCAGGGTCTCGTTAAGTCGTGCGGCAAACATCTGGGCAGATGTATCCCTGGTGGCCCAACCTTCCAGGTAGAATCCGGCTCCATCTGAATTTTCTGTCATCTGATCCAGCACCACATCATCATTTATGGCCTGCCCCAGAGCCTCCAGGATGCCGGGCACCAGATCCTGACGGTAGCGGATCACATTATCCAGTATCCCGATCAGCCGTTGCTGTTCCTTAAGTTCCGCCTCCTTTGTATTCAACTTATTCTGAAGCTGCTTAACCTCGCCGCTCATGGATTGGGCCTCTTGCTTTATCCGCATCTTCTGGCTGTATTCCGCATCCAGTTGGTCAAGTTTTAATTCATTTTTGGCAGTATTCATCCGCAACCATGTTTCAGTGGCGATGATTGCCACCAGCAACAGGAAGATCACCAGCCAGGGGTAGATTGTCTTGTTTTTCCAGATGGGGGGAGGCGGGGGCTGGGCCTGGATACGTGCAAGGGTGTTGGCAGGGCAGCGGCCCAGGGCGTGGTGGGCCGTTCCGTGCATAGAGATCATGACTTCCGGTGGACACTGTTCGCTGTCCGGCTCTACGGCGGGGGAAAGCAGCCTGATTTCGCGTCCCAGGTTCTGTTTGAGTTCTGCAAGAATTGTGGCACTCAGGTTGGGCGGTGCAGAAAGGTAAACCACGGTGGTATCGTTTAACAGCAGTCCGTGGGCCGCCTTTGACACTGCTTCGGCATCGGCCAGCCCGTTGGGGCAGGTTTTGATTGAGATGGCGGCCAGTCGTCCGCCACGCCCCAGAAACAGACAGAACTGCTCCTGACGAACCTCCACCAGCAGCCAGCCTTCACTGTCTGTTGCAGGGCGGGCCGTTGCAGGGCCAAACTGTGGATAGATCCAGGCCAGGGCAAGGCCATGTTTGCGGAAAGCCTCTACCCAGCGGTTACGTATATCTCCGCCAATGCCGATTCCCCACCAGGTAAAGCGAACATCTTCATCTTTTCCGGCCTGTGGTGCCCAGCCTACGGTCAGCTCCTCATCGGCAGTCACCTGTTCCAGCAGGTCAAGGCATTCATCCAACTGTTCACGGGGGATAATGCCGTTGTAATCCGTTGCAGAACGTCCGCCGGATTTTGCCTCCACCTTACGTCGTTGTTCTGCACTGATGTAGCCACGGCTCATCAGTATGCTGCCTGGTGACCAGATGTCATTCTGGTGAGCGAAAAACTCTTCCAGTTCCCAGCGTACCATGTCTCTCATCTGGTCCTGGGGGCGGGTTTTGTCTGGATCAACCGGCAGGTGCAGCAGCCGTCCGGTTGCCGAAGGGGTGATAAGTACCGCCTTGCGGGGCAGTCTGTTGCCGCCTGCCTGATTACGCAACTGTTCCAGCACCTCACCCACTGCAATGGCAAAATCCGAGGCACGGGAAACAGCAGGCTCTTCCAGGGTAAGGTTTCCCCACAGGTCGCACTGTACCAATGCTCCGTAAAGGGTAAACCCTGTGCTTTCAAATACAAGCAGTCGCCCTGGTTTGCTGAGTTTTTTAAGCCTGTACAGCCAGTCTGATTTTATACGCTGTGCCATTGCCCACCCGCGCCGCCCACCGACGCCCGAGAAAATGCAGTGCAGCCTGAAAGCGGCAGTTGTGATAAATAAAATTGTTACCGGTTGTTGGTACTGCTGCTGCGGTTACTTCCTTACAGATTTAAATCGCCCTCTGCAAAAAGGGGGACTTCATACTCAGTTCATGTTTCGTTTAAACGGCTGCATAACCGTTCCCGGAACTACGCTGAATACCGTCCACCTTGATACACCGGCCGGAAATACCGTGGCCGTTTCTGTCTGGAGGGGGGCAGGCCCGCCTGTGCAACTGTTGTCTTCTGTATGCTCAAAAACCCCGTAGGCTGCCTGGCCAAGGGGCAGCCAGGTATCTTCGTCGAAGGCTGGTTCAACGTAATCCTCAAAAACAAAGGTTGCTGTTTTGGGGCCGCCATCCATAACCAGACTGATCGCATTGCCGCTGTTTATGATCTCTGTGATGCTTACTTCCCCTGTCGCAGGGTTCAGAGACCTTTTGGCCAGGGCCATGCAGAGATACTTTGTATCTCCCGCAGCCGGAGAGCCAAAATCCACCGTCAGGCCGCCTTTCACCTCATCATCACCCTGACTTGCCGTGCCTGAATCCGTCACAAGAACCCGCCACTGGTTGTTGGAAATCAGCTTCTGGGCAGGAAGCGGTGTAGGATCTATCTGCGGATAGTCGTCGTCAAAAGCATTGACGTTGGGGGTGTTGGGGTCGTCGGCCAACCCGTCCCTGCCGTAGCTCTGCACCAGCAGCCAGCCTGCATCCCACTCTTTAGGATCTTCCGCTTCATGGCTGTATATCCAGCCAAAGTTGGACAGATGCTCTTGGGGATTAACGGTCAGGTTGGATTGCTGCGGTCTGCCCCAGCCGTCCTGAAAACGGGGGTGGCCGGAAAGTCCGGTTGCCTGCAAGTAAGGCCCGTTCCATCCCGCCCAAAGCCCATAGGTGGCGTCGTATTCGTATTTCGGCTGGGAGACCCAGCTCGCTCCGCAGCCGGCAGCGGTGGTCTTGCCTGGATCGTTACGGCAGTACTCCCTGGCCAAAAGTGCGTTAATATCCGGCGGAAGCCCGCCCATATCCGCCACATAGCCACTCAGCTCTGGCCCGCCGTTGACGGTGCGGGAGGTGTCGCCGATGATCGCCTTGCGGATGGCCTGCAAACGGTTGCGGGTATCGTCAAAGCGGATCTGTTCCATATTTGTGCTGACAGAGGAGAGGCTTACCCAGGCCACTGCTGAAATGATGACCAGCACCAGCAGCAGTTCCAGCAGGGTAAAACCGTGCCGGTTGCCAAATACCGATTCCATATCAAAGCGTCTTCTTCGTTGGCTCGTCATTGGCTTCTCAACGTACTGCGTTACCGCCTTCGTCGCCGAGATCTCCTCGCCGCCTTGAATCCATCTTTGATCTGCGAATTGGAATAAGCGGGCAGTGGTTTTGGGCGATGCAGACATGTTGGCAGCCTATTTTACGTTGTCAAAGTCCACCACTAAAACAGCGGGGCCTTTGCTGTAACTGTAGAGATGATAGCAACTGAAACGGGCGGTTTTGCCTTCCTGCAAACCGTTGCCGATTCTGGCTGCAACCTGCTTTTCCACATAGACCGGAATGATACGGCCTCCCTTTGATTCCACAAACATGCGGTGTTCTACTTCGGGCAGTGGCTGCACACCGGACATATTAAGAACTTCGTGGACATAGCTTAACTGGCGTGGCTCAGGGTGACGCTTTACCCTGGCCTCAAAACTGACCGGAGCAGCCATTTTCATGACCCGCTTGCCTTTGCCCACGGCCTTTTTTTCCTGCTCCACAAAGCTGTCCAGGGTAATCTCCTTAAACTGTTGCTTCTGTAGGGCGGCGGCTGCCTGGCGGGTTGGTACGGCAAAGCCTGTTTCGGGGTAGGCGGTGGCAAGGGCCAGTACCGACAGAATCAATAATTTTATTGCTACGTGCATATATGCCTTTCATTGATGATCTGTAGGGCGAACCGGTGTGTTCGCCCTTTCCTACTCTATGTACAGGATAATGTCGTCGTTGGTGCCGTATCTGCCGTCTGGCCCCATGCTGACCAGGTGGGGAAGAAAGCGGTCTTCCGCCGTGCCTGTGCAGTTGCCGTCAGAGCCGGTGCCGGCCAGGAAAAACAGATAGGGCCGCCCCCAGGATGTACGTTTATTACCCCCGACGGTGGCACTCCACCCCATCAGCCCGTTGTTTGAATGGGCATGCTCAAAGGGGTCGGCGATTCCATTCACATTTGTTATCACGTTGCCGTTCAGCGGATCACCGCATGGGTTGCCATACTCTGCTTCTGTGCCGTTGTTGATACCGGTGCCGATCTCCAGATAGCCGTCAATAAACCCTTGCAGGTAGGGGCCACGCCAGCCCTGGCTAGTCTCCGTGTCCCAACTTGCCAGCCTTGACAGCGGATTTCCGCTATCCATCACCGGGTTGACAAAGAGCTGGTAAAAGTTGGCCGGTGAATAGAACCAGTCTGTGGTGTTGCCTGCTGATGAGGGCAGGCTCTGGTGGGTAACAGCACCACCTTTGTCGGTCAGCCCGAACGGCCCTTGCCTGGGGTAATAGCCGGTATCCTGCTTAAAACGGCGGATTGCGGTGGCTATCTCTTGAATCTCTGTCTGGACAAGCTGTTGGCTGGTCTGCTCTTGCAGACCGCCCATTCTGCTGGTGACCACAAAGGCCACAGCGGCCAGAATTGCAACCACTGTCAGCAGTTCAAGCAGGGTGAAACCCCGCCTGTTGCGGTGCAGCCCAAGGCTGTTATTGGACACAGGCCGCCCTGGCATCCTGTACAGCACCCCTGAAATCAGCACCGAATTTGCGTCTGGCCTTGTTGAACGCCTCTCGCTCGGTCATTCCGTCATTCATCAGCTTTGCCATATAGTTGTACGGCTCGCCCTTGGCGGTCTTTTTAAGGGCTTCCGCCATGCAGTCAGCCTGATCCGCCGGCATACCGGATTTGATCAGCCCGGTCTTCATCAGCTCTGCATCAGGCGATTTGCCGCAACCGCCAATCAGTAACAGTGCAAACAGTGGCAATGTGCATCCGATCATTTTTTTCATCATGTACAAGGACCCTCTCCTTCTGGTGTAGATTACGTCCGGCGATGGCCGGACGTTAGTTGATGGTTGATTCAATAAAGAGCATTTGAAACACAGAGAAAACCTTTTGATTGTCATTCCGCACGTAGTTGCGGAATCTGTTTTTAGCCACGAATTGCACGAAAAAGGCATAAACCGCCGATTAACACCGATAAACGCCGAGAAAATCTTTTTAGCCACGAATGAACACGAATTTGCACGAATCCATAAAACCTGAATCAAAACCTTTAAGGATTGGATAATTCAAAAACCCTAAACCCAAAATCCTGAAAATCCTTCTCCGTGTCTCTGTGCCTCCGTGTTTCAAATTTCCAAAATCCTGAAATCTTTATTAAATCTGCGATTATCCGTTTAAATCAGCGTTATCTGCGTACTATTGTCTTTGAACCTTAAAAGCATTTCTCTGTGTCTCTGCACCTCTGTGTTTCAAGCGGGTTTTAATCTGCGTTTATCGGCGGTTAATATTTGGCTATCAACAATCAACTGCTTGCGACACCACCAGGCAACAGAGCCTCGGAAATCAGCCCCTGCAAAACCTGCCGGCATTTCTGCCGGCACTTTCCGAGGCTCTGTTTCTTTGTGGTGCCTTAATGTAAAAAAGCCGTACCGGAATGGGCTGCCTTAAAATCATGCGTCCATATCCGGTTTTTTTGAGACAGGGGGTGCCACAGGCACCCCCTGAATGTGTTGCAATTAACTGCGATTAGATGGTGCTGCGTGTGCCGTCCCACTCGCCAAGTTCTTCTTCCTTGGTGTCCAGGGCGCCGTCAATAATGGCTACCAGTTCGATTGAACCGGCTGCTTCGATGACACCGGCGTCATCATAAGTACCTACGTTCCATACGGCGATGAAGCGGTTGTACTCATCAGCCGCCACGTGGCGGTAAACAGGTACGGTGGTCATGGAGCCGATCCTGTTGCCGTCAAACAGGCTGGATGAAGGTCCGATGCCGGTAAGCAGGTATGCGACGTTGTTTTCATCGTTATAATCGGAACCAGCACCGGCTGGATCTACTTGACCGGTCAGACGCTCGGAACCGCCATCCCAGAACATACCCTTGGCATTAGGTACACCTTGAAAGACACCGGAATTAACGTTATTAAAGTTTACGCCAAAGCCGCAACCATTGGCGGCGGTGCTCATGAAGACGTTACCGGCAACCACGTTGTTGGCACGGGAGTTGACAGTCCTCTCCAGGTTAGTACAGGAGTACTCGGCGGTAGAAGCAGTAGTATCAACGTAACGCAGTGATTCAATACCGCCGTTAAACATGATTTGCTGAACATCGTCAGGGATTGTGCTTACAAAGGCACCGTCCTGCCCTGCACCAACAGGGAAGCCAAGAATACTAAGTCCTGTAGCAGCAGTAACATTTGTCCCTGATGCTTCCAGCAGTGAATCCAGGCCGCTTGGCAGTACGTTCTTGTTAAGAACGCGGTAGGCACCAATGCCTTTGTTAAGTTCGTCCATCATGGCCACGTGGGCTGCTGCTGCTGCCCGTGCATCTGTGTCTTTAAGGGCCAGTGAGGCTGTACCGGCAATTGCCGCCAGAATGGCGACCACAACCAGCAGTTCCAGCAGGGTGAATCCGTTTTCGTTACGCAGTTTCTTGCTCTTCATCATCTTTACAACGTCTTTCAGTTCCATCGGTTCTTCCTTTCACTTTAATGTGGGTTGATACTGCCGATCGCATCCCCGCCCACAGGGGCCGGCGAACAAGATATAATGGCTTCCATTTTCATTGCGGCGGCGGTGAACCACTCACCCTTTTGCCTTAAATCAGCATGACCCCGCGTCATCGTCTGTTTGCCTGGCACTGGCACACCTCGTGCCCGATGCCATAATGTTCAGCCGGTATGGCTTTCCGCCATTGCCGACTG
This sequence comes from uncultured Geobacter sp., assembly GCA_964600635.1. GTDB lineage: Bacteria > Desulfobacterota > Desulfuromonadia > Geobacterales > Pseudopelobacteraceae > Trichlorobacter. The sequence goes on from CAZRKG010000023.1 coordinate 12,976, forward strand.
TCCCCTGTCTGCCTTCAGGCTCTGGGCAAAATCCACTACAAAGCGGTACTGCTTGCCGCAGTGGATGATGACCTCCTTCTGTCCACGACGCAGTATTTTCATCTCCAGTCGGATTTCTCCGTAGCCGTCGTGGAAAAAAACTTCATTGTAGAGCGTGGCAAACTGTTTCATTACATCCTGGTTAGTCGTTTTATCCATGGTCACTCTTTGCGACCCCCTCTTAATCTGTGCTGTAAATTTACGGCTCTGCTGCCCTGTACCGTTATTGCTATTAAAACCGAAAATCGTTTTCATTTCAATGATCCAGATCACATTTAATGCGGTTTTTTTTCAAAGACGCATTTTTTTTATGGGCCGGCTACAGAAGTCTCCATTGCCGAGCGGACATCCAGCTCCAGCACAAGGGATGCCTCAACAAGCTGGTCCTGTAGTTTTTGCAGATCTTTGTAAAGTTTTTTAAGGGTTGCCGGTTTTTTCTTCACCTGATCGTACAGCGGCTGTCCGGCGGAAAGCTTTGCTATGGTGGCTTTTGTCTGGTCAAGCTGTCGGCCTATTTCGGCTGCCAGACCAGGGTTGCGTTTGTGCAGCAGCCCGTCTTTTGTGGCAATAAGTGTTGTCAGGCCGGTGCTGCCATCACCAACAATGGCCAGGTGCAGACCATCCAGGGTTGCACGGAAAGAATCAAGGGTGTTGTTACTGTGCCAGGCATCAAGGGTGTCTGGCCTGGCTTTGCCTGTAAAGAAGTTGCTTGGAAAACCGATGCCATCCCGCAGCAGGGTTTCTATGGTGTTAAGTGCTCTGGCAAGTGGCAGGCTCAGGGCATCTCCTGGCACCAGATACGGTTTGCCGTCACCGGCGGCTGTAAATTCCCGGCCAAAACCCTTATCCCACTCCTGCCTTGCCCTGTCTGTTACGGCAGCCAGCTCTGCGGTTACATCCTGCAAATGGTCACAGCGGCCAGCGGCTGTTGCGGCAGCGGCATCGGTCGGCACAAACAGCAGGTATTCTGCTGCTGCATATCCGCGTACATCCTGGTTTTTAAGCAGGTGTTTCAGGCTTGCGTCATCCACCGCTGCATTAAGTACCGTGTTGTTGATCTTTTTACCTAACTGGCGTTCCAGGCTTGTTGCCGGGCCGATCTGTAGTGGTACTGATTTCCGCCAGGCCATGTAGGCTTTTTTCCAGGCATCCTGTGCCGTTGCAAAGGCGGCCTGATTACGCTTTTGGCATAAATCACCAACAGCATTGGACAGCTTGCCGGCTGATTCAGCAGCACCTGACAGACTCGGCCTGATCCCCTTGTCGGCAATGGATGCCAGTACGTCGGATTCGGTGAGCTGTGCAGCGGCAATGGATGATGATGAGATGATGCCGACCAGCACCAGTGCAGCCAGCGGAAGCGGTGTTTTGGTAAACAGTTTCATTTAATGGTTCTCCCGGATCATGAACGGAAATTTGAAAACCTTTTTTTTAGCCACGAATCTCACGAATTTACACAAATCTATAAAACCCTGGGTAGGGGCGAACCGGCGTGTTCGCCCTTTTCCGTTTGTTTGCACGTACATTAGGGCAGACACATAGGTCTGCCCCTACAACATTGCAACTATCAACATCCGTCATCCTGCACGCAGTTGCAGGATCTAGTGTTTTTAATAGATTCCGCAACTACGTGCGGAATGATAATTAAGATCATTCTCTGTTTTCTCTGTGTTTCAAATGTTTGTTCCAGGTTCAGAAGTTGGCAAAGGCCGGATTCAGCTTTTCTCTGATGGCGATACATTCGATTTCCACCAGCCAGCCCGGACGGCAGACCGGTGCCAGCACCACGATTCTGGGGATCTGGCGGCAGGCGTTATCCAGATAATCGTTGACGGTTTCGCTGTCAGCCGGATCACGCAGGTAGACGATCATCTGTGCCACGTCTTCCAGTGCGGCATCGGCATCGGCCAGAAGTGCCGAAATATTGGCAAGGGTGCGGGCGATCTGCATGGTTATTTCTGTGCGATGAACCACTTCACCTTTGTTATCTATACTTGCGGTGCCAGAGATGTAGATCTGCCGCCGGTCACCGAAATCAACGCTGGTACCACGCTCAAAGGTTACGCCGTATTCATGGGTGGGGTTAAGGTGGTTCGGTGCCTGTAGAAACCGCACCTGTTCCGGCAGAATCCCCCCCAGCGAGTAGGCATCCATCATCACGGTCATGTCAGGGTCGGCATGTTGCCCCTCGATACCGGTGCTGGCTATAAAGTGGGTGTCTCTGGTCATACCGCATTTCTCAAAGAACGCCTTGCGGGACTCCACAACACCGTTGTAGTTGAAGTCAATATCCCGCACAAAAAGCCAGGTTCTGATGCAGTTGTCTTTGATGGAATAGTTTTTGTGTTGCAGGTTGTATTGAAGGCTGCTGAAGATCGCATCGGTCTGATCGCTGGATTTGAACAGGCCGTTGCCGGACAGAAGCCGTGTGTTCCAGATATGCTCATACTTGCCCCGTTTCAGGGTCAGTTCCCGTGAGGAGGCAGACGGTGTCTTGTGCAGCTCCTGAGAGCGGTCGTACACGGCGTAGGCCCAGACAGCGATTTTTCTGGTGCCAAGGGGCGGTTGCTGAACTACGGAAACAGCACAGCCACGGAAAATGTTTTTGGAGTAACGGTCTATGGCATCGTGCAGGGTATGGGCCTGGTTAGCGTAGTCACTGACAAAGTATCTGACAAATACAACGGAATTGACCGGTATGCCGGTTCCGTGCAGATAGTCTGTCAATCCGTCCAGTATATCTTTCAGTTGACCTTCAAACTGTTTCTGGCTGTCCGATGTTGCGATCAGATGAAATTCATCCACACCGTTTACGCTGAAATCGGAAACCATCAGCTTCACATCTCCCAACATGCCTTTTACGTAATTAGTCTTCAAACCAGGTTCCTTCCTGATTCCTGCGGCAGATAACAGGGGTATGCTGCCACGGATTTATTTAACAGAGGTTATGTTGCCAGGCCAGAAATCCGACCCGTTGCTGCAAGATCGGTTCGCACTGTAACCTAAATTTTTTAAAAAAACTGTGATCTGGATCACGTTTGATAGTGTTTTTTACTATCAGTTGCTGAAATTTAAAAAAAATTCTGCTATTGCTTTGTAAATTTCAATCCTCCGCCATGCTTTTTTAAGGGTACGAGTATGGATAAAACAGACACTTATCTGTTTTTAATTCATTAAACAGCATTTTATGTGATCCTGATCACAGACAAACCGCTCATCCCCATATATAGTAGTGAGTCTCATTTTCACCTTTGTGTCGGGATTAGTGTCAGGATTGTACGGTCAGGTTTTTTCGTCATCGCCAGGCTGCTTTGGTGTTGTGGGTACCCGTAATAAGGGCGGGCCGTGGAATTCACTGAAATGAGAGGAATCTTGATGGATAATATATATACAATCCCCCCACCGCGGAGCCTTAAGATGGCAACCAAACGTCTGGGGCGTGCGTCACTCATGGAGGGTGTCGATAAACAGATTATTGAGAATCTTGTTGCGGAAGCCCGCTTTCGTAGCATGTCAGGTATCATGTCGGGATTACTGCGGGTGCAGAAGGATGAGCTGTCGCAGTACCTGTTCTTTGTCCTTGTGGGTGAGATGCATATGTTCCGCTTTACGCCGGAAGGGCAGGAACAACTGGTGCAGCGTTTCAGGGCGGGAGAGTTCTTCTGCCTGTCAGCACTTGTTTCAGGATGCCCGTGCAAAAGTTTTCTGCGGAATTTCGGGGCAACGGAACTGCTGGTCTGGAATCGTGAAGGCTTTTTGCAACAGATGTCGAATTGCCCACGGATGTACCGCAATATTCTGCATCAGATGGCCTTGCAGGTTGAAAATGAAAGAGAGCTACGCTCCATGTCCCGCTGCCTGAGGGCCGAGGTCAGGGTGGCGGCCTATCTGCGGTATCAGACCAGAAGCCTTGATAACAAAGCGATTGATCTGCGGCCAGTTGCCATGGCCGCCCAGGAGATGGGCATTTGCCGTGAAACCCTCTCACGGGTACTGAAATATCTACAGGACAGGGGCAATATTATCCATCGGCGAGGCGTTGTCCAGATAACGGACAAAACCTGGCTGGAGTCTGTTCTGAAGGATTTCAACTACATCGGAAGGTGTAAGAAATGACAATACCGACAAGGCTGAACAGCCACTTTAAACTTTTACTATGAACCATATTCTTGGCATACATGACATGATACCGATTACTGCACCGGTTGACCTGAAACGGGAGATGCCGCTTTCAGAGCCTGGGGCAGCTTTTGTTTTGCAGGCCCGCAAACAGATTGCCGATATTATAGGCTGCCGTGACAAGCGGCTGATGGCGGTGGTTGGCCCTTGCTCTATCCATGATCCGGTGGCTGCCCTTGATTATGCCGGCCGTCTGGCAAAACTGGCACGGGAGTTGGAAGACCGGCTGCTGCTGGTGATGCGGGTCTATTTTGAGAAACCACGTACAGCGGTGGGCTGGAAGGGGCTGATCAACGATCCTGATCTTGACGGAACTTACCAGGTTTCAAAGGGGCTGAGGGTGGCCCGCAAACTGCTGTGTGATATTACCGATATGGGGGTGCCGGTTGCCGGAGAGATGCTTGACCCGATCACCCCCCAGTATCTGGCCGACCTGGTAAGCTGGGGGGCCATAGGAGCCAGAACAACCGAATCCCAGACCCATCGGGAGCTGGCAAGCAGTCTGCCATTTACCATGGGCTTCAAGAACAGCACCGATGGCAACCTGCAAATCGCCATTGATGCCATGCAGACTGCACGGCATCCCCACAACTTTCTTGGCATAGACAGCCAGGGGCACGCATCCGTTATCCGTACCACCGGCAATTCCGATGTTCATATTGTTCTGCGTGGCGGTAACGGTCGTCCCAACTACTTTCCCGAGGACATAGCTCGTACCGGAGAGCTGCTGGAAAAGGCCGGTCTTGGAAAGGGGATTATGGTTGATTGCAGTCATGCCAATTCGGGCAAGGATCATACCCGCCAGGAAGAGGTGCTTGCCAGTGTCTGCACACAGATTGCCGCTGGCAACCGTTCCATCCGTGCGGTTATGATCGAGAGTTTTCTTGGGGCGGGTAATCAGCCGATTCCTGAAAATCCGGCAGGGCTTAAGTATGGGGTTTCAGTTACCGACCAGTGCGTTGACTGGGCCAACACAGAGCGGATGTTGCGTAATGCCTGCCAGGTGCTGGCAGGTTGTGGGTGAGGGTTTTAGCCACTAATTAACACGAATCTTCACGAATCTGTAAAACCTTAAATGCGTAGGGGCAGACCGATGTGTCTGCCCTTGTATTGCGGAGTATAAATTGAAAAGGGCGAACACGCCGGTTCGCCCCTACAAAATTAGGCAGCCCTACAGCCGGAAACGGCTGACCAGATTCTGCAACTCCTTGGCCTGGGCATCAAGCTGGGCCGCTGCACGGGCTGTTTCATCGGCTCCGCTGGCGGTCTGCTGCACTGCCTGGGTTACCTGGCCCATGTTGCTGTTAATATCACTGGTGGCGGCGGTCTGTTCTTCTGCTGCTGTGGCAATCTGGTTTATCTGCATGGTTACGTCATTTACCTGATCCAGCACCTGTTGCAGTGAGACTTCCAGTTGTCCTGCCTCTGCGGCCCCTTTAAGGGTTGCTTCCACACCTTTTTCCATTGAAACAATCGCACTTCTGGTTTCATGCTGGATAGCACCAATCATGCCGCTGATCTCGTGGGTGGCACGGGTGGTACGCTCTGCCAATGCCCGGACTTCATCAGCAACCACCGCAAAACCACGCCCCTGCTCTCCTGCCCTGGCCGCTTCTATTGCGGCGTTAAGTGCCAGCAGGTTGGTCTGATCTGCAATCTCTTCAATTGTAGCAACAATATCGCCGATCTGATCTGAACGTTGCCCCAGGCTGGAGAGAATATCTGCATTCTTGCGGCTTTCTTCACCCCTGCACCGGATTCCATCCACTGTGCTTTTAACCACATCAAAACCGCTCTGGGTGGTGTTGGCCGCAATGGAGGCACTTTGTGCCGCTGCATGGCAGCTATGGGCAATGTCATTGCTGGTGGCAGCTATCTCTTCGCTGGCTGTAGCCACGTTGTTGGTCTGGCCAGCGGCATTTTCTGTGCTGTCTGCAATCTGGGTGGCGGTGTAACTGAGCTGCTGGCTTGCGGTTGCCACATCACTTGCAATTTTAACTGTGTCTGAAACCAGGTTCCGCAGGCTCTTTACCATAGTATTCATGGCTACTTGCAGTTGGCCGATTTCATCATTTGCAGCACTGGTTATGTTTGCTGTCTGATGGATTGACAGATCACCTTCTGACAGTCTGCTGGCGGTTTGAATGGCTTCTGAAAGGGCAGAGGTAATTTTGCGGGCCACCAGCAGGCTGATGATAATGGCAAACAGGATGGAGAAAAGTATGGTGCTGGCCATCAGCATCATGGCGGCGGAGGCTTCTTTCTGGTTGTGGGCCGCTATTGCCTCAGACTGCTTAACTTTGGATTGAATCAGTTGCAGAATCAGGTTCTGACGCAACATGGCAGCCGAAAAGGCATCACCATGAATAATATCAGAGGCTTCCGAAACTTCACCATTTTTTGCATGGGCTATTACCTGATCAATCAGCTTGGGGTAGGTCTGACGGGTGGCAATCAGTTCACTGAAAATTCTGCGGTCTTCATCGGAAACCAGTGCCTGTTCCACTCGGTCAATATGATCCATGATCTGCTGGCGGGTTTTCATGACATTGTTGATAGGTTTCTGTATCTCATCGGTTCCTGAGGCCATGACCGCATCCCGCAGATCAATCCAGTTCTGCTGAAAGCTGACCGCAATTACACCCAGATCACCCAATGGTGAGGTCATCTGTTCGTACATCGCCCTGGCATCGCGGCTGACATGCTGCATTTTAATAAAGCCAACACCACTGCCAAGGGCGGAAACCAGCACAACTACTGCAAAACCGCTCATTAATTTTACACTTATTTTAAGTTGATTGAACCATTGCACAGCAGACCCTCCATATATCATCTCGTTAGTAATTTTTTCAGATGATTAAAGAATTTTTAGTAGATACCAAACAGCATACATTAAGTTCAGGCTGTTTCATAGCTACTAATCTTGATAAATGAGCAATTCTACCGGAGGAACAGGCACGAGACTGTCACACACCATCAGTTAATAGTTGATGGTTGTCATCCTGTGTTGTGTAGTAGGGGCAGGTCTTGTACCTGCCCTTATTGCGGGTACCCACAAGGGGTACCCCTACAGTTGTACCTTGTTAATTCAGGTCATTACGAGGAGTGCAGTGAGGGAGCAATCATAGGTATGGCGAACCGGTGTGTTCGCCCATGTAATTAGGTTGTACGTACATAAGGGCAGACACATGGGGCTGCCCCTACACCACAACACATAAGAACAGTGACAAACACAGTTCATTGCGAGGGGTGTAGCGACGAAGCAATCTCAAGACTATCACCTGTATGTGTTCCCGCACAGACAGGTATTGACGGGTATCAGGGTTTCCAGGCGGTTACAATGTACACCGGATCCTGGGCCTCAAATGCCTTGAATTCAGATAAAGGCATGGTGCGGGAAACATTAATGCAGGAAATCTCCAACTGGTAGCCGTGGTATTCAAAGGCTTCAATGCTTTTTGAAAGGGTATCCAGGGTGATGGCGTTAAGGACAATCAGCCCGTCTGCCTTCAGGCGGCGTACAGATTCTGCAATTACTTCTTCCAGATTACCGCCGGCACCACCAATGAAGATCCGGTCCGGGTCAGGCAGACTGTCCAGCCCGTCCGGTGCGTAGGTTTCAATCGGTTTGACATTGCGGGCACAGAACTTCTCCAGGTTCTGTCGGAGCAGCGGCAGGTACTGGCTGTTTTTCTCTATGGCAAACAGCTTGCCGCCAGGGATCAGGTTGGATGCTTCAATGGAGATGGAACCGGAACCTGCCCCAATATCCCAGACCACAAGATCATTTTGCAGCTTTAGTTTGGCCAGGGTTACTGCCCGCACTTCCTGTCTGGTAAACAGCTTTTTAAGGGATGCAAACTGTTCATCATCAATACCGATCAGGGGGTACTGGGCCAGATTCTGCTCCCAGGTGCGTATCAGAATCAAAATATTAAGCTCTGAATGTTGCAGGGTCAGCAGCTCTTGCAGGGTTATGCGGGTAAACTTCTCCTCTGCTGTGCCCATATCTTCACAAAGCCAGGCCTGGTAGCCCACTGCACCACGGTTTAACAGCTCCTGTGCCACGGCAGCCGGTGTGTTGACCGGATCGGTCAGGATACATGCCTTGTCAGCCGCAACAATTCTGTCAATGGACTGCTCCATGCCGCGTCCCTGCAAAGAGATGAAAACAGCGTCATCCCAAGGCTCTTTAATTCTGGCAAAGGCGTACTGCATACTGGTGACATTGGCAAAGATCTCCAGCCTTTCTTTGGGCAGATTGCGTAGCAGAAACCGTCCGGTTCCAAAAAAGTTAGGATCACCGGTTGCCAGCACCGCCACGGTTTTATCTGTTTTTTGCAGGAAGGCGACCAGGGGCGGCAGCTCCTCCAGCAGCATCTTCTCCCCTGTAAAATCTGGAAAGCGGTTCAGGTGGTGTTGACGACCAACTAGCACTTCCGCAGCATCAATGGCCTGCTGGGCCTTGTCACTGATCCCTTCACTGCCCGCTATCCCTGCACCAATCAGGTAGATTCTATTATTCTGCATTGCCATTCTCCTTCAGGAGGTTATTCCAATTTCATATCAAAGCGTCTTCTTCGTTGGCTCGTTATCGGCTCCTCAACGTACTACGTGTATGCCTTCGTCGCCGATCTCCTCACCGCCTTGAATCCATCTTTGATTTGGAACTGGAATTAGTTTTAATGTTAATATTGGTTTGTATATAGCTTGAAACAGTTTAAAATCTCCGCAGTGGGTTATAAAGCGTATCCCGTTCCACCGGCACCTTACCCGCCAGCCTGATCAGCCTGATCAGCCGCTCCAGGGTCAGTGACTGTGGTGAGGCAGCACCAGCATCATGGCCGATCTTCTCCTCCACCACCGTACCATCCAGATCATCCACCCCAAAGGAAAGGGCCACCTGGGCGATTTTTTCTCCCAGCATGATCCAGTAAGCCTTGATATGCTGGAAATTATCCAGAAACAGTCTGGCAATGGCCAGGGTTTTCAGGTCATCCAGTCCGCAGGTACCTTTGGTATCCAGTTTAAGTGGCGAGTTTTCCGGCTGCCAGGCCAGGGGGATGAAGACCTGAAAGCCACCGGTTTCATCCTGTAACTGACGCAGCCTTGCCATGTGTTGGATACGGTCAGAAACAGTTTCAACATGGCCATATAGCATGGTGGCGTTGGTTTTAAGTCCAGCCTGGTGTGCAAGGCGGTGGATTTCCAGCCAGCGGTCACTGCCGATTTTTTCCGGGCAGATCTTCTGCCGGACAGGATCAACCAGAATTTCTGCCCCGCCGCCCGGCATGGAGCCAAGACCAGCCTTAATCAGTTGTTGCAGAACATGTTCTGCACTCTGTTTGCTTATTTTTGAAAAATAGTCAATCTCCACCGCTGTGAAGGCTTTAATGTGCAGGCCAGGGGCAGCAGAACGGATTTCCTGTAGCAGCTCCAGATAAAAACCAAAGGGCAGATCAGGGTGCAGGCCGCCCACCAGATGCACCTCAGTTGCCCCCTGTCTGGTTGCCTCTACAGCACGGCCCACCATCTGATCCAGGGCCAGGGTGTAGGCATCATCAGCCTCACTGGTACGGGAGAAAGCACAGAAGGCACAGCGGTTCACACAGATATTGGTGGGATTGATATGGCGGTTGACGTTAAAATAAACATTGCTGCCATTTTTCTGCTGATTGGCCCAGGCTGCCAGTTCTCCAATGGTCAGCAGGTCATTGGAATTGTATAGGGCCAGTGCATCGGCTTCGGTCAGCCGTTCACCAGCATGGACTTTTGTTCTGATAGTGTCTAAAGTTGTCATGCAAACAGCATAAGACAAGTTTAAAACTGCTGCAAGAACGCTTTGCAAAAAGGAGAAAGTTATGACAGAGGCAATTGAAAAGTTCTTTAAATCTGAGGCATTTGGCGTTGTGGGAGCATCTGAAGACCGCAGCAAGTACGGTAACAAGGTATTGCGTTGCTACTTGCAGAACAATCAGGCAGCAATACCAGTTAACCCCAAGCTGGACAAGGTGGAGGGGATCGCTACTGTAGCAACGGTCAGCGACCTGCCGGATTATGTGAAGAGCATCTCCATCATCACCCCGCCAGTGGTGACTGAAAAGGTGGTGGAGGCCGCCATTGCAAAGGGGATTGAAAACATCTGGATGCAGCCCGG
>CAZRKG010000024.1:0-23305 GCA_964600635.1 uncultured Geobacter sp.
GACACCGGCTGCCTCCAGGCGATCATGCAGCTCTTTTGCCAGCTTTAACGCCTCCTCATCCTTCTGCGGATTAAGCACAACAATGGAGCATTGGAACGGTGCCAGTGCCAAAGGCCAGATGATGCCGTTTTGATCATGGTTCTGCTCGATGGATGCGGCAACTGTACGACCGATACCGATGCCATAACAGCCCATAAAAATGGTCTGCTCCTTGCCATCCCTGTCCAGATAGATGGCATTCAGTGCTGTCGAGTACTTTGTACCCAACTTGAAAACATGGCCAACCTCAATGCCACGCCATATTTTAAGAAGACCATCCGCACATCGTGGGCACCTATCACCTTCGCCGATCAGCCTGATGTCTGCAACACGATCAACAACATAGTCACGCCCCTGGTTTGCACCGGTATAATGGGTATCAGCCTGATTGGCACCGATTACCATGTTGGATAATGGTTCCAGTTCAAAATCAGCCACTACCTCCAGATTTTCCTTTAGCCCGACCGGCCCCAGAAATCCTGGCTGCGATCCTGTTAAACGGAGGATCTCGTCATCGTTGGCCATTCTGATTTCATCCCAGCCAAGGCAGTTTTTAAGCTTCAGCTCGTTCAGTTCATGGTCACCACGCAACAGAGCCATTACAAACTGCCCTTCCCCATCGGACAGAATCATGGTTTTGATGGTATTGACAGCAGGAACAGACAGGAACTCGGCTACATCGGCAATTGTTTTTTTGTCTGGAGTATGAACCTTGGTCAGGGGCTGCTCATCTCCCTGGCCTGCTGGCTGCTGCCTGATCCCCTCGGCCTTTTCCACGTTGGCGGCATAACGGCAACAGTTACAGGAGACAATGGCGTCTTCGCCGGAAGAGGCCAGCACCATGAATTCGTGCGATGCAGAACCGCCAATTGAGCCGGTATCAGCTTCCACCGCCCTGAAATCAAGGCCACAGCGTTCAAAAATTCTGGTGTACGCCTGATACATTTTGTCATAGGAGAGATCGGCTGCCACGGAATCAACATCAAATGAGTAGGCATCCTTCATGATAAATTCACGGCCACGCATCAGGCCAAAACGTGGACGGATCTCATCCCTGAACTTGGTCTGGATCTGATAGAAGTTGACCGGCATCTGACGGTAGCTTTTGATCTCACGGCGGGCAATATCGGTGATCACCTCTTCATGTGTGGGGCCAAGACAGAATTCGTTATCCTTGCGGTCTTTGAAACGCAGCAGTTCTTTACCGTACTGTGCCCAGCGTTTTGATTCCTGCCACAGCTCGGCTGGCTGCACACCTGGCATTAAAAGCTCAATGGCTCCGGCCCTGTTCATCTCTTCCCGCACGATTTTTTCAAATTTGCGGATGGAACGCAGCCCCAGCGGCATGTAGGTATATATACCAGCCGAAACCTTGCGGATCATACCGGCCCGCAGCATTAACTGGTGTGAAACCACCTCGGCATCGGATGGAACTTCTTTAAGTGTTGGTATAAAAAACTGGTTGTAACGCATTAAAAACAGACCACCTTATGTTAGTTTTTCAATTTCTTCCAGAAGGGCATCAGCCAGTTCAGCCTCTGGCACCTTCCGTATGATCTCACCTTTACGGAAGATCAGCCCTTCCCCTGCACCACCAGCAACCCCCACATCAGCTTCACGGGCTTCGCCAGGGCCGTTAACCGCACAGCCCATTACTGCAACGGTGATCTGTCTGTCAACTGACTGCAACCTTTTTTCCACCTCTTCGGCCACCTTAATCAGGTTGATCTGGCAGCGTCCACAGGTGGGACAGGATACAAAGTTGACACCCCGCTGACGCAGCCCCAGTGATTTCAGAATCTCATACCCTACCCTGACTTCATCCACCGGGTCACCGGTCAGAGAAACCCGCAGGGTATCGCCAATGCCGTCATAAAGCAGTATCCCCAGTCCAACCGATGACTTGATGGTACCGGAAAAAATAGTGCCAGCTTCGGTAATGCCGATATGGAGCGGGTAATCAACCTGTTGGGACAGCAGGCGGTAGGCATTTACGGTCTTGGATACATCGGATGCCTTTAGGGAGATTTTAATCTCCTGATAGCCAAGCTCTTCCAGAATGCGAACATGCCCTATGGCAGATTCCACCATCGCCTCTGCTGTAGGATGCCCGTATTTTGTCAATAGTTCTTTTTCCAGAGAACCGGCATTTACACCGATCCTGATCGGAACCTTACGCTCTGCCGCCGCCTTTACAACCTCGGCCACCTTCCACTTTTCACCGATGTTTCCAGGGTTCAGCCGCAGGCCATCAATCCCACCCTCCAGCACTTGCAGGGCCAGTTTGTAATCAAAATGAATATCAGCTATCACCGGAATCGGGCTTTGGGATTTAATGGCTGACAGTGCTTTGGCAGCATCGGCATCCGGCACTGCACAGCGGACGATTTCACAGCCAACATCAGCCAGGGCATTGATCTGGGACAGGGTTGCATTGATGTTGCGGGTATCGGTGGAACACATGGATTGCACAGCACAGGGGGCACCACCCCCCACTGCAACAGGGCCTACAAAAAGTTGTCTGGTTTGCTTTTTCATAACCGCAGAATTGTAACGAAATGAGTGTTTAATTGCAAGGGTAAGGGGAAATAATCATACCCCTGCAAACGGATGGAACGGCGATTATGAATATCCGGCTTGTATGGCATAAACTTCATTATTTTCTGGCATTTGGCAGATGCACATACCAGTAGGCACAGGCCACAAACAGTACGCCACCTACGATATTTCCCAGCGTAACCGGCAGGATATTACCAACAAGAAACTGTTTCCATGTCAGTAAAGGTTCCTGAACATGCAGAACCGGTTTCAACAGCAGTCCGGCAGGGATGAAGTACATATTTGCGATATTATGCTCAAAACCGCTGGCAACAAAGGCCATGATCGGCATCATGCAGGCCATCAGCTTGCCTGGCAGCTCCCTTGCGGCGGTTGCCATGAATACCGCCAGACAGACCAGCCAGTTACAGAGGATTCCACGCACAAAGGCGGGCCAGAAGCCAAGTTTGCATTTGGCAGTTGCTATGTTTACCGCATGTTGGGCAACATTGCCGTTCTGCCACAGTTGGGATTCATACACCAGCCAGGCCATGCACAATGCCCCCAGCAGGTTGCCCAGCAGTACAAGGCCCCAGTTCTCAAGTAACTTGCACCAGGAGATTTCGCCATCCAGTGCCGTTGAAACCATCAGGCTGTTACCGGTAAAAAGCTCTGCACCGCAGACCACCACCAGCATCAACCCCAGTGAAAACACCGCTCCGCCCAACAGTTTACTGACACCAAGCCCCATAAATTGAGCTGCATCCTGGGTGACAACGGTGGATAACTGAGCTCCAAAGGCTATGTAGCAGCCGGCCAGAAAGGAGAGCAGGAAGATCCGCTTCCTGCTTTGGGTCAGTACCCGCTTGCCACCCTGGATGATGGTCTGGATTGTCTCTGTCGGGGTCAGGTAGAGCTTGTTTGTATCCATAACTTCTCCGGTGGTTGCAGGTTCTGGAAGTCGATTAAAACTGCTGCCGGTACTACCGTATCAATCTCATTAAACGATCTGCACAGCAGCAGTCGGGTAAATTCGCGGAACAGCAACTGTTCCTGCATAAAAATCTCATTAAATGGAGCACGCAGTTCTCTGTTTTCCAGGGGATTGCAGCCTGCAAAGTTGAGACTGCACCATTCATCAGACAGCACCTCGCCATCCAGATCCACCGTTGGTATGCCATGCAGGCGGCAGGTCATGGGGCGGTGCTGATAAATCAGGCAGGTTCTGTCATCTGCCAGATATGGGCATGGGGTTTCATCTTCTTCTGGCATGGCAAGATTCCACTGCTCTTTTGGATAACCGTTCATCAGCCAGGGCTGTGAGAAATCCGGCCAGATCTGCTGCATATCCGCCAGACGTTCCATGGATTTCTGAATAACAGCCTGCTGTTTATGCTCTGGCAACAGGTTGAAGCCTTGCTGTATAACAGCGGCATCAAGCAGGGTTATGTCAAAAAGTCCGCGGCAACATGCAGAACAGCCTCGACTACAGAGGATTTGCTCCCCTGCAACGAGGCTGCATTTTGCAAACCAGTCATCCACCTCTTGCAGTAGTGACAGGTAGCGTCTGATTACAGCAGACAGCTTTGTAATCACATATAAACCATTACTTTAAGATTAACACTGCCATCCTTGTTGGTAAACGGTATGGTAACCCCTTTACACTGCACGTTCATGCTGGCACCCTCATCCGGCGGCTCTGTTACAGTGCGTAGCTGGCCTGAAACAACCAGCGGAAGCCCCATTGCCACGTTGCCGTACTGGTCATGGTATTTTGTTTTAAAGGCACCGGCAATATTGTTGATCAGTTCGCCAATGGCATCACGGACTGAATCATCATCCGGCTCTTCATCCATCAGCATCTCACGTGCTACCAGATTGGCTGTGGAGCGGTCAGCAGCCACAATAATGTACCCCACCCTGTCACCTGCAACACCGATAATACCGGTAACATCAGAATCCACCGGTGCAACCTTACGGTCAACCTGTCCTGCAAAAAGATCAATATTCATGTAGCATTTAAAGGTCTCCTGGGTTGCTGTCATGACCGTGAACATCACTTCTTCAAAAGTTATTGCTGACACTACATCTACCTCCTTACTGTGTGATTATTTTTACTGCTTAAATCGCCTTGCCTGTCACCTTAAACACAAAATCATAGTTTAAAATATCTTCCCATTTAAAGCCTTTGGCAGTTGAACGGGTATCATCCCCCTCTCCGTAGGGCTTACCAGGGGTGAAGAACCAGTTCATGATCGCTTCGCCGGATGCACGGAATACAATCCAGTATTTTCCAGGCTCCAGTTGATGTGGCTTGAATCCTTCGGAGGGCGGGAATGTGAAGTCCACCCAGTAGTAACCAGCCTTGCGGGGAACCCTTTCCAGATCCAGCAGATTAGAGCGGATCCCCTGCATAATATCCGGACTGCCATTTTTATCCTTTACCAGATCAATGTAGATGGATCCATCACCACCAAACTTACGCATGGCAAGGGAGATACGATCCAGATTCATGGCATCCTTAACCTGGACTGCCTGGGCATAGATATGCCCGGAAGTGACATATTCAGATGTTTCCCGCTCAAACACACGGGTGCCGGTATCACCACTGACGTTATACAGGTTAAGTGTGTTTGGAAAGTCCATATTACCAAATACAAGCATGGTGCCTGGGTGTGGTTTAGCTGGTACAGGTGGGGCAGTAATTTCAGGTTCCGACCTGGCAATTACAACCGGTTTTGTGACCGGCTCTACCTTTAGTACTGGCGGTGCAACAACCGTTGGCTTGGTGGCTGGTTCAACAGGTGATGGGGCAGGCCTGGCAATTACAACCGGTTTTGTGACCGGCTCTACCTTTAGTACTGGCGGTGCAACAACCGTTGGTTTGGGAGCTGGTTCAGCAGGTAATGGGGCAGGCCTGGCAATTACAACCGGTTTTGTTACTGGCTCCACCTTTGGTACTGGTGGTGCAACAACCGTTGGCTTGGGGGCTGGTTCAACAGGTGATGGGGCAGGCTTGGCAACCACAACCGGTTTAGGCGGTATTACCGGTTTAATGGCAGGCTGGGGTTTTGTAATGACTGGCCTGGTTGGTTTCACCTGTGGCTGTTCTGTCTCTTCAGTAACAATCCTGGTTTCTGCTGGCCCGGCACCGGTACCCTGGGCTGGCTCAGAAGGTGCTGCTGCTATTGTTGGAGATTGCAGAACAGGTGCTGTTACCGGTGTTGTACCACTGACAGCAGCCAGGATTGTGTTACTCAAAATGTATGGCCTGGGTGCTGCAACAGATGTTTTCATCTTCAGACTGACTTCATCAACAATATACCTGCCGTCAATCAGCTCACTGTAAGCAGGCAGGTAGGGGCCGCCCCGCCAGGTATCATTAATATCCTGTGAATCAAGACCGTGGGTCTGCTTGATATGCCGTGAAGATGTAAACTGCCGTGACTGCTGGGGATCGTATGGCAGCCAGCCCAGATCAGGAAAATACACCTCCAGCCAGGCATGACCCCCCTGGCCAATGCTCTGCACAATGGAGTTTTTGGCATCAATAGGCACTTTCCAGCCTTGTTTAAGGGTGATGCCACCGACTATTCTGGCCGGTATGCCGACGCTACGCAGCATTGCAATGGAAAGGTGGGCAAAGTTCTGGCAGTTGCCGCTACGGGTGGAAAGGGTGTAGGACGCATCGTATTTGGGAGGATTAAAACTGTATTTAATGTTATCAGTGACCCAGTTTATTATCGCAGAAACCGCCTCATACTCACTTTTTGCATTTCCGGTCAGTTGGTGGGCCATACTTTTAATGTTGGGATCATTCTGCACCATGTTGGTGAATTGCAGATAAACAGCTTCGCTGGGAGAAACACTGCCCAACGGGAATGGCGTTTTACTTTCAAGTGCAGAAACCTTGGTCTGGATGGTGGCATCATATTTGAGGCTGATTCTGATGTTCTGATTGATGTTATCCCAGCTTACCCGTTGAAAGCGGTTACCAAAGCGGTCGGTCTCCATCACAGAACTGGATGGTTTTGGATTGAACTGCAAATCCTGTCCAGACACCCTTTGGCTGACTGTCCTGCTGTTAAAGTTGGCAGGTAACGCAAACTTGAATGAAAAGGTGTCTACACTTCCACGATTAACGGAAAACTCCATTGCCTGCTGCATTGCAACTGTGCCGTTAAGATCACCCTCCAGAATCAGGGTTTTTGCCGATACAGTCATGCTGAAGAGCAAAACAGTAATAGCGATCATATGTATCAGCATTATGGTTTTACGCATAGTCTGACCCCTTGTAATTACGACTGCCCACCTGGATTAACTAACATGTCAGCTTGAATTTTGAATCTTTATATACACCACAAAAATAAAAAAATGGCATTAAAAGCACTAAAAAATACTAATCAAATGCGGCAGAAGTCTTTTAAAAAAATCCAAAACACCTGCCAGGGTATGGCTGTTCAGCAGACAGCAGAAAAGCTTCACAGCAGATCCAACGCCTCTTTTGCTGCTGCCTGCTGGGCGGCCTTTTTGCTGCGGCCCTGACCACAACCAAGTATTTTATCTCCCACTTTAACCTGCATCACAAAGATCCGATCATGCTCAGGGCCGCTCTGTTCAAGCAAATGGTAGATCGGGGCAGGTTGTTTCTGCACAGCCATCAGCTCCTGCAATCTGCTTTTGGCATCAATCCTCTTTTCAGGGTTTTGATCAGAAGCAACCAGTAATGGATGGTAAATTTCCCCAACCAGGGCCTTCACAGTGCTGAAACCAGCATCCAGATAAACAGCGGCAACCATTGCCTCAAAAACATCGGATAGTATGGAAGGGTTATGGCGGCCGCCTTCCTGCTCGGCCCCTTTACCCAATTTAATCAATGAAGCCAGATCATGCTGCCTGGCCAGTTTCGCCAGACTGTCCTGATCCACTAACGTTGACCGCAGACGTGACAGCTCCCCTTCCGGTAATTCAGGGTAACGCTGGTAAAGCTGTTCAGCCAGTAACAGTCCCAGCAGTGCATCCCCTAAAAACTCCAGCCGCTGATAATGTCCTGATCGTCCCTGATCTGCTTCATTTATGTATGAAGGATGGGTCAGTGCCTGTTCTTGCAGTTGCTGGTCTTTAAAGTGGTAATCTGACAAGGTTTTCATGGCATTAAGTATACTGTCGGCCCCTGCGGCTGTCTATTGTTTTGATTGCCAAGAACCTGCCGGCTGCCTATAATACAATCTTTTATGGAGAAGCCATGTTTATAAGTTTTGAAGGTATAGAGGGCTGCGGAAAAAGCACACAGATCAGGCTGTTGGCAACAAAGCTGGAGTCTGCCGGCAAACAGGTACAACTGACCCGTGAACCAGGTGGCTGTAAAATCAGCGATAAAATCCGTGCTTTGTTACTGGATGCAGATAATCAGAATATGGCCGCAATGACAGAGTTGATGCTGTACGGAGCCAGCCGTGCCCAGCATGTTTCCCAACTGATCCACCCTGCCCTTGCTGAGGGCAGGATCGTTCTGTGTGATCGTTTCAGCGATGCCACCAGAGCCTACCAGTGCTTTGGCCGTGGCCTGGATAGAAAGACCATTGAAATTATTAACGGTCTGGCCTGTAACCAGTTGGTACCCGAGCTTACAATCCTGCTTGACTGTCCGGTGGAGTTGGGACTTTCACGGGCCAGGCAGAGGATAGAAGCAGGCAGCGGCCCCCGTGAAGAGCGGTTTGAGCTGGAGTCAATCCAGTTTCATCAGAAAGTGCGTAATGGTTACCTGACCCTGGCTGAAGAAGAACCGGATCGTTTTGTAATTGTGGATGCCAGTGGTGATGTTAAGCAGGTTGCAGAACAGATCTGGGATAAGGCAGCCGAGAGGATCCTTGCTTAATGGGACTTACAACCATTAAAGGGCAGGATCGTATTATCAAGCTTTTACAGCGTTCCCTTGAAACCGGCCGACTGGCCCATGCCTACCTGTTTGAAGGCCCTGATGGTGTTGGTAGACGAAGCACAGCCCTGGCCCTGGCACGGACAATCTACTGTAAGACCCCTGTTAACCACGATGCCTGCGAAAGCTGTATTTCCTGTCGCAAGGTAAACTCAGGGATACATCCTGATATACACTTTCTGGAGCTTTTGCCGGACAAGCGGGATATAAAAATTGAGCAGATCAGGGAGTTACAGCGTCAGTTGACGATCTGGCCCCTGGAAGGACAAAGGCGGATCTGTCTGATTGAACCGGCAGAGCGTTTAAATGAACACTCTGCCAATGCCCTGCTTAAAACCCTGGAAGAACCACCAGGTAACGCCCTGTTTATACTGCTGACCAATCAGGCGGATATGTTGCTGCCCACCATCCGTTCACGCTGTCAGCATCTACGTTTCGGGCTACTGCCAGAAACTGAAATCTGTGAACTGTTGCAACAACAGGGCTATCCACCAGATCAGGCCCGTCAGATGGCGGCATTGGCTGAAGGCAGTATCAGCAAGGTATTATCCCTGCAAGAAAAGCCGGTCAGCGAGCAACGTACCAGGATACTGGAAATACTGTCCCAAGTTGACAGCAGACAGATTGCAACGATCTTTGACAGTGCTGAAACATTTGCATCAAACAGGGAAGAAGCAGTTGAAAAATTTGGCCACCTGATTTCTGTTTTGCGGGATATGTTGCTGATACTTTCCAGCCAGAAGTATGACCTTGTTAACATATTTGCAGAGCAACAACTTGTTTCTGAGGCGAACCGGTTTGCTAAACAGGCCATGCTGGAACTTATAGAACTGGCATTAAAAATACGTCAGGCAGTACAAAGAGGTGCCAACAATCGCCTGGCAATGGAGCGGTTTCTTCTTGAGTACCATGGCCATAGAAAGGGAGTAAAATAAATATAATGCAGCAAATCCGTATAGTTACCATACAGTTTAACCAGGCAGGCCGGACCTATCTGTTTAATGCAGGCAGCCTGGAGCTAAAGCCGGGTGATCGGGTGATGGTGGAGTCAGAGCGTGGGCTTAGTCCGGCTTTTGTGCTTACCTCTCCCCAAGAGCATGAACATACAGATGCTGATAAACCTTTGCCACTTGTTGTCCGGTTATTAAACATTGAGGATGAACAGACCCTGGCACTTAACAGCCGTCGTGAGAAGGAAGCCTTTGAGTTCTGCCAGCAACGGGTTAAGGAACGGAGCATGGAGATGAAGCTTGTGCGGGTGGAACAGCTCTTTGACAGCAGCAAGACAATCTTCTACTTTACAGCCGATGGCAGGGTTGATTTCCGTGAATTGGTCAAGGATCTGGCCCACACCTTCCATACCAGGATTGAGATGCGTCAGATCGGAGTACGGGATGAGGCCAAGATGGTGGGCGGTATCGGGATTTGTGGACGCACCCTCTGCTGTGCCTCTTTTTTAAGGGATTTCCAGCCGGTTTCAGTCAAAATGGCCAAGGAACAGAACCTGGCACTCAATCCATCCAAAATCTCCGGTCAGTGCGGCAGACTGCTCTGCTGCCTGGATTATGAGTATGAAACCTACTGCGAGCTGCGTAAAAGCTTTCCCAAATTTGGAAAGCTGGTCAGGACAGTTCAGCAACAGACCGGCACGGTGGAGAAAGTTAATTTGCTTACCAGTGAACTGACCCTGCGACTGCCGGATGACAAGCTGATCAGCGTTAAGCTGGCGGAGCTTACAGAAACTGCTGGTCTGGCAGCACCCAGACAGATTGCATCAGAGCAGATTCCGCAAGTGGTAAAGGTACAAGACAGGGAAAAACAGTCCAGCCCTTCAAAGGATCTTAAACCTGACGTTAAAAGCGATAGCAGGCCAGTACCATCTACACCTGACGATGGTGAACAAAAGGCGGACAGGCCAGAGGATCGCAGCAAACGTAAAAAGCAGAGACGACCATTTACAAGACGTAAATCAGATAACACAAAAAACAGGACACCAGGTCAGGAGTAGTCTGCAATGAAACCTTCCTTTTATGTCACCACACCGATCTACTATGTGAACGATGTACCACATATCGGCCATGCCTATACAACTGTAGCTGCCGATGTGCTGGCCCGCTACAAACGGATTAAAGGCTATGATGTCTTTTTTCTGACCGGCAGTGACGAGCATGGCCAGAAAGTTGAAAAGGCTGCCAGCACAAATGCTGAAACCCCTCTGGAGCTGGCAGACCGAGTTGTCAAGCGTTTTCAGGCTCTGTGGGAAAAGCTTGGCATCTCCAACACAGATTTCATACGCACAACGCAGGAACGGCACAAGCGTGGTGTCAGTCATATTTTCAGGCAGTTGATGGATAAGGGGGACATCTACCTTGGTGAGTATGAAGACTGGTACTGTACCCCCTGTGAGACATTCTGGACTGAAACCCAGGCCATTGATGAGAAATGCCCTGACTGTAACCGCCCCGTGGAAAAGTTGAAGGAAGAATCATATTTTTTCAGGATGAGTGCCTATGGTGAACAGCTTCTGCAACATATCGAGGCCAATCCTGATTTTATCCAGCCCAAAAGCAGGCGTAACGAGATCATATCATTTGTAAAGGAAGGTCTGCGTGATCTGTCAGTCTCCCGCACTTCATTTTCCTGGGGAATCCCTGTGCAGGGTAATGAAAAGCATGTGGTTTATGTCTGGTTTGATGCACTTACCAACTATATCAGTGCCCTGGGCTACCCTGACGCCAATGGTAATTATGGCCGTTTCTGGCCGGCTGATGTCCACCTGATCGGCAAAGATATTCTACGTTTCCATACTGTTTACTGGCCTACGTTCTTGATGGCAGCCGGGCTGCCCCTGCCCAAAAAGGTATTTGCCCACGGCTGGTGGACTGTTGAAGGCCAGAAGATGTCAAAATCATTACAGAATGTTGTTGAACCAAACATGCTGATTGATAAATACGGTGTGGATGTAGTGCGTTATTTCCTGATGCGGGAAGTTCCATTTGGCCTTGATGGTGATTTTTCCCACACATCTCTGATTAACAGGATTAATTCAGACCTGGCCAATGATCTGGGTAATCTGCTGTCTCGCTCCACTGCCATGTTGGTGAAATATTTTGATGGGCAACTGCCTGCACCGGCAGCAGAATTTTCTGAACGTGACAACAATCTTCAACAGAAGGCTGTCAATATGGTTACAGCGGTTGATAATTACATGGATGAACTGGCCTTTAACAAGGCTTTGCAGGCCATCTGGGATGTAATTTCTGCGGCTAACAAATATATTGATGAAACAGCACCCTGGGCCTTGGCAAAAGACCCTGCCAACCATGACCAACTGGCAACTGTGATGTACTGTCTGCTGGAAACGCAGCGGTTGACCAGCAGCATGATTGCACCCTTTATGCCAGAAACATCTCAAAAAGCACTGGCATGTCTTGGCTGGCCAGATCCACCAGGCGAGGCAGACCTTGTCTGGGGCAAACTGGCGGCTGGCACCAAAATGGAGAAGGGAGCAGCACTTTTCCCGAGAATTGAGGTTAAAGAAGAGGCGTAGCAAACAAAAAAAGGGTAGCTTTCAGGCTACCCCTTTTTATTTGCAGCATATAACCGGTCGGTTTTAACAGGCTGCACCGGACTCAGGTGAAATAACAAAACCTTCCCGATAGCCTGAGTTCACAAAATCAATTATCTGACCATCAAGAAATGCACGCATACTTTTCTGGGTCAGCAGTTCAATCCCCCCCATATCCAGTCTGGCATCATCATCATTTGGCTCATCCAGAGCCAATCCCAGACGGGGGCCTCCTCAACCAAAACCTTCAAAAACCACCCTTAACATTTTACCTGGATTCTGGGCCAAAATCGGTTCCAGTGCTGCCTTGGCAGCATCTGTAATCTTCATGCTAATCTCCATCATAAAGCTCTCCTTTCAATTATTCATATATCTGAATATAATTAATGTGCAGGATAATTGCCAGAAAAAATCAGCCCAGTAAAGCCTGGTTCCGGTTATTTAGTAAAATATGGTGGAAAATCAAATGGTTAAAATTTTGCTGACCTTTATTCTACCCCTGCATCTTCTGTAACAAAAGGTTTGCCACAGCAGGGGCAGTTACCCTGCTCAGAGGACTGATGCACCTTTGTCTGGAGATTCTGTTGGGGACGCATCATTTCTGATGTGATAATACCGGTGGGTACGGCAATAATTCCGTAACCTGTAATCATCAGCAGTGATGCCACAAATTGCCCAAAAGTAGTAACTGGAGAAATATCGCCATAACCAACTGTTGTTACAGTTACAATTGCCCAGTAAACACTTTTGGGGATACTTGTGAAGCCGCTCTTGGCACCTTCAATCATGTACATCAGACTGCCAGCTATAATTACAATGGTAAGAATTGTAGTGATAAAAACTGTAATTTTGTAGCTGCTACGTTTAAGGGCCAGTAATAACTGGTTGCCGCCACCTATAAACTGCACCAATTTGAGTGCCCTGAATATCCTGAGCAGACGCAGAATTCTTATGGTGGTCAGGAAAAGCAGATCCGGCGAAATAAGGCTGGCATAACCTGGCAGAATAGCCAGCAGATCCACAATCCCATAGAAACTGAAAATATAGCTGACAGGTCGTTTAAGGCAGTAAATCCGCAGAATGTATTCAACTGTGAAGACAATGGTGATCAACAGCTCTGCATTCTCAATCCAGAAACCCCATTCCTGACGTATCTCCGCTACACTGTCCAGCATTACCAGCATTACTGTGAACATAATAAAGGAAATCAGACAAAGGCTGAATTTACGGCCTTCAGGTGTGTGGGATTCAAAAAAGAGCCGGTGTAGTTTTTGTTTGGTTTTCTGGGTCATGGCTTTTTAATTAGGACTGGGAATAAGAATAATCATAGCAATCAAAGCTGGCAGGCAGATGGTTACAGGTTCTGCCAAATATCAGTTAATTACCGCCAGGGCTGTAGTTTCAATCATAAATTTACGTAAATCTTGCTTTGGCTGCCAATTTTTCTCCATTTACCTTGCCCATAACCTGTACATTCAGGTAGTCATTCCGAAACAGGCTGTCAGCCATCTGTTGCACATCTGTAGCGGTTACAGCATCAAAACCTGCCAGCACATCTTCCAGCGGCTGATATTTACCAAATACAATATAATTGCGGGCCAGGCGTGACATATAACTGTCACTTGATTCAAGTGACATCAATAACTTACCTTTAATCTGTTCACGTGCTGCATTAAGTTCATCTTCAGGTACTGTCTCATGTTTAAGGCGTGACATCTCAGTTAAAATAATCGCAAGGGTTTCACTGCTCCGCTCCTGCCCTGTGCCGGCATAGACCGCCAATCCGCCCGCATCCGTAAAGGAATGTGAATATGAGTAGACAGCGTATGCCAGTCCACGTTTTTCACGCACCTCTTCAAACAGACGTGAACTCATGCCACCACCAAGAACAGCATTCATAACCATCAGTTTGTATCGATCAGGGGAACTGCCTGATAAGCCTTTTGTGCCAAGACAGATTAATGTCTGTTCCAGATCACGCTCTGTAACCTCAAAAATATGGCTGGAGTTTATCTGTTGCACCTGATCCAGGGGAGAAATCTCAGCAGGCTCTATGCTGGCAAAAGCCCCTTGCAGCAGTGATACCAACTGGTTATGTTCCACACCACCAGCTACAGCGATGATGATCTGGCCTGGTTGATACCATTTTTGCCTGAAGTCCAGTATGGTATCTCTTCCCATGTTGGAGATGGTCTCATCTGTTCCAAGAATCGGATGGCCCAGGGTGGTACCTTTCCAGAAACTCTGGTGCAGACGGTCGTGGATAGCATCATCAGGGCTGTCTTCCCGCATCTTAAGCTCTTGCAGCACCACGCCTCTTTCCCGTTCAATCTCATCGGCAGGAAAAGTGGAGTTAAGGAATATATCAGAAAGAATATCAACCAGTTGAGGCAGAGTATTTGACAAACCTTTGGCATAGTAACAGACATATTCATAACTGGTAAAAGCGTTAAGAATCCCCCCCAGTGAATCAATTTCACGGGTGATCTGCCTTGCTGTACGTTTTTCAGTACCTTTAAAGAGCAGATGTTCTATAAAGTGGGCCACACCATACTGTGTCGGCAATTCTGAACTGGCCCCGTTTGCCACCCAGATACCGATGGTGACCGAGTGCATACCTGGCACCTGATGGCTTACAACCCGCAAGCCATTATCAAGCGTTGTTTCATTTACGATTTGTGAAAACTGGCAACCTTGTTTCATCTTATCTCCTGTTGTTGGTAGTTCACATCTGATGGCAGATCTGATAATACAACTGACTTATTCCAGTTCCATATCAAAGCGTCTTCTTCGTTGGCTCGTCATCGGCTTCTCAACGTACTTCGTGTACGCCTTCGTCGCCGATCTCCTCGCCGCCTTGAATCCATCTTCGATCTGTAATTGGAATTACAACTGATACTGAAAGGATACCTTTATACATGCAATCTCAACAAACATCACTACCTGGTGTACTTTTAATTGAGCCAAAGATTTTTGGTGATGAGCGTGGCTTCTTTTTTGAAAGCTTCAACCAGCGGATCTGGCAGCAGTTAACCGGCCTTGAACGCCAGTTTGTTCAACATAATCATTCCCGTTCTGCCAAAAATGTACTCCGTGGCCTGCATTACCAGATTAAACAGCCCCAGGGCAAACTGGTGCGGGTTGTAAGCGGTGAGGTATTTGACGTGGCAGTGGATATACGTCGTTCTTCGCCCACCTTTGGCAAATGGTTTGGTACCACACTTTCTGCTGAAAATAAACGCCAGCTATGGGTTCCTGAGGGTTTTGCCCACGGCTTCTGCGTTATATCAGAGTATGCGGAGTTTTTATACCTGACAACAGACTACTGGGCACCGGAACATGAACGCTGCATCGCCTGGAATGATCCCACCCTGGCCATAAACTGGCCCACAGACAGCCCGATCCTTTCTGACAAGGATAAAGAAGGCAAACTGATGACAGAGGCTGACCTGTTTGACTGATACCACCAATAACAGCCGCTGGCTTCTGACCCTGTGTGCCAGCCAGATCATGATCATGCTGGTGTTTATCAACTATTCTGCCATTTTACCGGTGCTGAAGGAAGAATGGCAGATGAGCAATACACAGGCTGGCGTAATCTTTTCTGTCTACCAGTTGGGCTATATCGCCTCTGGAGTGCTGCTTAGTACCCTTTCTGACCGGCTGAATATCCGCTGGATATTTATCTGTTCTGCCCTCTGGTCTGGCCTGGCTAACCTTATGTTTGCCCTGTTTGCCAATGACTACAGTTCCGGCCTGATACTGCGGGGGTTGACCGGCATCGGCATGGGCGGAACCTACATGCCCGGTCTGAAACTGGTGGCAGAAAGGTTTGACAGCCATCAGCGAGGCCGGGCCGTTGGTATTTACGTAGGTGCCCTGGTGCTGGGGTCATCTCTTTCACTGTTGATTCCAGGGCTTCTTGTGGGTTATTGGGGCTGGCGGATGGCTATGCTGGCCTGCTCAATCGGTGTGTTCTGCGGCACTGGCCTTTCTTTAGTGGTTTTCCGCAACTACCGCCCTGCCCCACCCAGACCAACCTCGGCCGGTTTTTCAGGGGAAATCCTCAAAAACAGGCCGGCTCTGCTGGTGATCTTTGGTTATGCCAGCCATATGTGGGAGATGTACGGTATGAGAAGCTGGCTGGCACCATTTTTTGCCACTGCCCTGGT
This sequence comes from uncultured Geobacter sp., assembly GCA_964600635.1. Classification (GTDB taxonomy): domain Bacteria; phylum Desulfobacterota; class Desulfuromonadia; order Geobacterales; family Pseudopelobacteraceae; genus Trichlorobacter. The sequence goes on from CAZRKG010000024.1 coordinate 16,256, forward strand.
TGGCTGGGGAATTGGCAGCAGTCAGGCAACTGCCTATGCCTCTGTCATAGCTGCCGGGATGGTGGGGATTGGCACCTTCTCCACCGCCATAACCGGTGGTCTTTCTGACCGTTTTGGCAGAACAGCCACCATCAGCCTGGTCATGCTGGGATCTGTCTCCTGCTCATTTATCTTTGGCTGGCTGATCAATACAAATATCTGGCTTATGCTGATTGTAGGTATTTTATACGGCTGGCTGATTGTGGCTGAATCTCCTGTATTTTCAACTGCCCTGACCGAGCTGGTGGCTCCTGGCTACCTTGGTGCAGCAATGGGGATGCAATCACTGGTGGGTTACAGCATGGGGATGATCTCACCAACGGTGTTTGGCTGGGCCTTGGACAGGTTTCAGGATTGGCAACCCTGGCCAGGTTTTAATGCTGCCTGGGGGATTGCATTTGCCACCGTTGGTATCGGTGGCCTGATCGGCCCGATCTGCATGTGGCTTTTACGTCGTGATCCAGCCGCAATCAAGCTGGCCCGTGGTAAAAGATAATTCCAATTCCATATCAAAGCGTCTTCTTCGTTGGCTCGTCATCGGCTTCTCAACGTACTACGTGTACGCCTTCGTCGCCGATCTCCTCACCGCCTGGAATCCATCTTTGATCTGAAATCGGAATAAGTTGAAATTAATAAGCCCCTCTCAACTGAATAGTGAGAGGGGCTTGATCACAAATATACTGCTTTAATCAGAATGCCATAAATTACTTCTCAAGTACCGGCTTTGGTGTGGTTGCAGTTGGTGCCGGGAAGTTCGGGTGAACTACCTCTGGTATCTTGCCAGTGGTTGTCTTAAGGAAAGCAGTGATCTTGTCTGCCTCGGCATCATTCAGATTGATACCAAGTTGTGCAATCCCCATCACTTTGACTGCCTCCTTCAGATCCCATACCTTGCCAGAGTGGAAGTAAGGTGCGGTCAGATCAATGTTACGCAGGGATGGTGATTTAAAGACATACTCATCGGAAGCGGTGTTGGTAACCATGAAGCGGCCCTTGTCATTGGCGGTAAGCTCCTTGGAAGGCTTTTCCACCAAACCAAATGGGTAGTAGTCATGGCCGCCCATGTTGATCCCCTGGTGACAATCTGCACAGCTCTTGTCAATAAACAGGGCCAGACCTTCTTGCTCTGTCTTGCTTAGTGCCTTCTGATTGCCCTTCAGGAAAAGGTCAAAGCGGGAATCAGGGGTGTTCAGGGTAGCTTCAAACACCTCTACGGCCAGGGCAAAGTTATCAAAGGTTACCGGATCTTTCTGCTTCGGAAATGCACTCTTAAACATTGCAACATACTCAGGCATACTCTTAAGTGTGGCTACAACACCTTCCGGTGTGTTGCTCATCTCCACAGAAGCCTGGATTGGCCCTTTGGCCTGTTCAGCCAGATCCTTGGCACGGCCATCCCAGAATTGGGCTATATTAAAAACAGAGTTAAATACAGTTGGAGAGTTACGTGGACCACGTTGCCAGGCATGACCAGTGGATGTTTCCTGGAAGTCAGAGCCACCAAGTCCCATATTATGGCAGGTATTGCAACTGATCAGTCCACTCTTGGAAAGCCGTGGCTCAAAGAAAAGCAGTTTGCCCAGCTCGTATTTGGCTTCTGTCTGTGGATTATGCTTTAAAACCGGCGGTGTGGTCGGAATCGGCTCAAACAGTTTTCTGGCCTTGGCCATCAGACCATCATCTGCATTGGCATAAACAGCCAGTCCCAGTACAGCGGTTACAGCAAGTGCTTTTGTTACTTTGATCATTTTGCGTTTCTCCTTTATGCTTTGGTAATTGCAGCCTTAATGTCTGCGGCGGTTTTTGCCTTTGACAACAGATCGCTGCATGATGTCTGTTTTTCAATCAGTTTTTTTATTGCAGAAGAACAGGCCGAATCCCCTATCAGAATCGCCCCTTTCAGGTGACTGTCCCGGAATACAAAATAGCTGTAGTTGATACCGGTCTCTTCAAAGATCTGATAGCTGGCATCATCGGGGTGAATCTGGCCGATACTGAACAGATCCGCTCCGATAACTTTAATACTGTTGGAACGGGCTACACCTTCAAAAACCATCTCCTCTCCGGCAGCATTGCTGCCTGCCACTGTTCCCTGGGATTGGGCCGGTGCCCAGGTGCCATACAAGACCCCCTGAAACTCACTAAGATCACCGGCTGCATAGATGTCGGGATCAGATGTACGCAGATACTGATCCACCACCACGCCATTGTTCACCTTGAGGCCAGCCAGGCGGGCCAGGTAGCTGTTACTGCGTACTCCGGCAGTTATGATCACCAGATCAGCCGGAATCTGCTGACCAGACTCAAGCTGCACAGAACGAACCCGTTCATCACCATCCAGTTCCTTGATTTTAACACCGCAATGCAGGTTAATGCCCAGGGCACGGGCTTCATCAGCCAGACGCTCTCCGGCGGCACGGTTAAGCTGACGGGGCAACAGCCAGTCTGCCCCCTCCAGCAGGTTTACTTCCAGCTTACGCAATGCCAGTGCTCCGGCCACCTCCAACCCCAGAACACCGCCCCCGATCACCACACAGCGGCTGCCCTGTTCGGCCGAGTTTATTATCCGGTTGGCATCGGAACAGTTTCTTAGTGTAAATACATTCTTACGATAAACACCGCTGATGGGCGGTACGCTGGGGTGTGCCCCTGTAGCCAGTATCAGCCGGTCGTATTCCAGTGGTTCTTTACCCCTCAGACTGACTGTTTTGGCCTGGCGATCAATGGCTGTGGCCTCTGTATCCAGAAGCATATTTATGCCCTGATCCTGGTACCACTGTGTTGGGTGAACAGGCAGGGACTGGCTATTGATTTCACCAGCCAGGTAGCGGGTCAGGTTAAGACGATAGTAGGGAGGATCCGGCTCCTGGCAGACCATTGTAACTGTTGCTTCAGGGGCGTTATGATGTGCAGCTTCTGCTGCTGAAATACCGGCAATACCGCCGCCTATCACCACAATTTTACCCTTAAAGCCTGTACCTGTACTGCCCTGGGCAGCATCAACTACTGGTTCAAACTGCTCTGGCCCTACACCGCAGATCAGACATGACTCCGGTGGTGTATCACCATCATGTATGAAGTCACAGTTGATACAACGCCAACGCTTTGGTGCAGCCTGGACTGACTGCTTTGGTTCCGGTGCTGGTTCAAAAAGATCCGGTGTCACCCCGCAGATCGGGCAGCAATCCGGTGCTGTTTCACCAATATGTATATAACCACAAACAGTACAGTACCAACGTTGATCAGCCATTATATAAATACTCCTGTAAATTATCTGTTATTCCAATTCCATATCAATGCGTCTTCTTCGTTGGCTCGTCATCGGCTCCTCGACGTATTGCATATACCGATCTCCTCGTCGCCTTGAATCCATCTTTGATCTGTAATTGGTATTACGTTTATCAGCAAAGCAGTATTTGCTTGATTTAAATCAGTTACAACCTGATTGTTCTAAACTGACATTCCAAGAGCCTTGGCAACACCTTCACCATAGGCGGGATCAGCCTTATAACAGTTTGAGATATGACGTTTTCTGATCTCTTCAGGGGCATCACAAATATTGCGGGCGGTATTATCAAATAACGCCTGTTGTTGTTCCGGGGACATCAACTGGAATAACGCCCTTGGTTGTGAGTAGTAATCATCGTCATCTTCACGGAAATTCCAGTGGTCAGCCGCACCATTCAGGGCCAGTGGTGGTTCTTTGAAATCCGGCTGTTCCTGCCACTCACCATAACTGTTGGGTTCATAGCCAAGGGTACTGCCATAGTTGCCGTCTACACGCATGGCACCATCACGGTGATAGGCATGTACCGGACAACGGGCTTTGTTAACAGGAATCAGGTTGTGGTTGACTCCAAGCCGGTAACGTTGGGTGTCGCCGTATGAGAACAGCCTGCCCTGTAACATCTTGTCCGGGGAGAAGCCAAGTCCTGGCACAATGTTTGTAGGGTTGAAGGCTGCCTGCTCCACATCGGCAAAGTAGTTCTCTGGGTTCTTGTTCAGCTCCAGTACGCCAACTTCAATCAGCGGATAATCCTTGTGTGGCCAGACCTTTGAAAGATCAAAGGGATGGTAAGGCACCTTGGCTGCATCCTCTTCCGGCATCACCTGGATGTACATGGTCCAGCGTGGGAAATCTCCCTTTTCAATACTGTCATACAGGTCACGCTGATGGGTTTCACGACATTTGCCAATGGCTTTTTCTGCCTCTTCATCGGTCATGTTCTTGATCCCCTGCTGGGTAAGCAGGTGATATTTAACCCAGACCCTCTTGTTATCAGAATTGATCATGCTGTAGGTGTGACTGCCAAAACCGTGCATGTGCCGATAGCTGGCCGGAATACCACGGTCACTCATAACTATCGTTACCTGGTGTAATGCTTCTGGCAGGGAAGACCAGAAATCCCAGTTATTAAGGGCACTACGCAGATTGGTACGTGGATCACGTTTGACAGCATGGTTCAGGTCAGGGAATTTTAGTGGGTCACGCAGAAAGAAAACCGGCGTATTGTTGCCCACCAGATCCCAGTTGCCCTGCTCTGTGTAAAACTTGATAGCAAAACCACGAATATCCCGCTCTGCATCAGCAGCACCCCGTTCTCCGGCCACAGTGGAAAAGCGTACAAATACTTCGGTTTCTTTTCCTACGGAGGAAAACAGCATGGCTTTGGTAAACTTTGTAATGTCATGTGTTACGGTAAATTTTCCGAAAGCTCCTGAGCCTTTGGCGTGCATACGTCGCTCTGGAATGACTTCACGGTCAAAGTGTGCCAGCTTTTCAAGGAACCATACATCTTGCAAAAGTTGCGGACCACGTGGACCGGCAGTTAACACATTTTGGTTGTCTACTACCGGAGCACCAGCTATAGTTGTCAGTTTCCCACTCATAAGTCTTCCTCCTTTTTAGGTATTGTTACTACTATTGTGGTGTAAAAAAAGAGGCAGATAGACACGCTATCTGCCTCTTCTGCAAGTTTTACTTAACCTGGATGAATTTATTGCCAGGAACACCGCAGACCGGACATTTCTCAGGTGCTGCTTTCTCATGGGTGTGGCCACAGACAGGACAGACGTAGTAATCAAACTGCTCACCAGCCTGACCAAGGGTATCAAAGGCTTTCTGATACAAATCAGCATGGGTCTTCTCTACAGTATTTGCAAAGGTAAAGGAACGCAGGGCATCAGTTGCACCTTCTTCCTTGGCCTCCTCAATCATCGGTGGGTACATGCTGTTAAATTCATAAGTCTCACCGCCTATAGCTTCCTCAAGATTCTCTTTGGTGGATTTAATTCCATCTGCTGCCTTCAGATGTGCATGGGCATGCACTGTTTCTGCCTCAGCGGCAGCACGGAAAAGGCGGGCTACCTGTGGAAAACCTTCGACATCGGCCTGCTTTGCAAAGGCAAGATATTTGCGGTTAGCCTGGGATTCACCTGCAAATGCATCCATAAGATTCTTCTGTGATTTTGGTCCGTTAGCCATTTTTACATCCTCCTGTTGATTGAATTGTATTTCTCTTACGAGTGTTGATAGTAATAATACCTATTTGACATAAAGTCAACTACAAACTGGCTCGTTTGCCATCAGGGCCAGGTGCCAGATAGCTGGTTATCTGACTGGCTATCTGTTCAGGATTAAGCCGGTCATTGTTAAACATTATGTCATACAACAAAGGGTCATGGTCGCTCTGATTCAGAAAATCCTTTGCAAAATTATCACGTTTACGCTGTTCGGTTGTGATTTTATCAGTCGCTTCATCTGTGCTGATATTCAGACGTCTGGCAATGTTTTTAGCCTTAAATTCTTCAGAGCCATAAATCCTGAAATGCCTGGCATGTTCAAAATGTCTGGTTATGGTGGCTCCGCCCATCTCCATAATTACCACATTACCCTGTTCTGCCAGGGAAACAACATGACAGCAAAGCAGCTTGAAGCAGTCCTGGCTATGGGTCCAGCGGGGAGAAAATACAGACAGAATATCGTCCATCCGCCGTTTTTTATCTCCCAGATTTTCCAGAATATCCTTTGAGATATTGTGGTGTCGGGACACCTCATCCAGTACATCCTTATCAATCAGCAGCCAGGGTTCACCGGTTTTTTTCGTCATAGCTTTTACAACCAGTTCGGCTACCGGATAGCCATCGCAACCATATTGGCGTGAAATTGTCACACATGGCCGCAATTTCTCTTTTTTATAGCTATGGGCAGCCTTAAGCTTACGCACACGGTTATACTCTTCCAGTGCACCAACTCTTAAATCAACCGATGGAATAAACAGATTCTCCGGCATCATCCACCTCCTTCTGATTATTCATAGCCCAGCTCCCGCAACATGGCAGTCCTTTCGGTCCAACGTGCCTGCACCTGCACAAACAGCTCTAAAAAGACCCTGGTTCCCAGCAGACGTTCTATGTCTACCCTGGCCTGCTGTCCGATCTTCTTCAGCATAGCACCCTGCTTGCCTATGATAATACCTTTGTGACTATCCCGCTCAACCATAATGGTGGCAGTAATTGCTACAATACCGTTTTCCCGTTCCTGAAAGCTGTCAACCATAACCGCTGTTCCATAGGGGATTTCTTTGGTTGTAAGCCGAAATACCTTTTCTCGGATCAGTTCCGCAACAATGAATTTCTCTGGCAGGTCAGTCAGAATATCATCGGGAAAATAGGCCACACCATCTGGCAGGTTATGGCGGACAAGTTCAACCAGTCGGTCAACATTACTGCCGGTCTGGGCTGAAATCGGAACTATTTCTGCAAATTCAGCCAGTTGTCTGTAGCTGTCGATCAGGCTGAAAAGCCTTTCACGTTGCTCCAACTGATCAACCTTGTTAAGCACCAGCCAGATCGGAGCATCGGCCTTCTGGCAGATATTCTGCACAAACTGCTCATCAATCCTCTGGGTAGCATCCGCCACCAGAAGCAGCAGGTCAACACCGGTGACAGCAGTCATGGCAGCATCCACCATGGCACGGTTGATTCTGTTGCGGGCATTATGGATGCCAG